>JBBECN010000234.1:0-2078 GCA_040881795.1 Akkermansiaceae bacterium | reverse complement strand
CCGGTTAGAAGCGCGGTCAGCGGCAGGGCGAGGATCATCACCGCCACCGATGGCACGCGCGTTTCAAGAATGGGTGCCAGCCAGAGTCCAGCGAGAAAGCCCAACACCACGGATGGCAGCGAGGACATGATTTCCATCACCGGCTTCACCACCCGTTTGACGCTGAGCGGCAGGAAAGCGGCGGAAAACACCGCGGCAAGCAGCGCCACGGGGATGGAAAACAGCAGGGCGTAAGCGGTGCCCTTGAGCGAACCGAAGATCAGCGGGATGAGCGAGAGCTTCGGCTCGAAGTCATCCGAGCCACCGGTGGACTGCCACTGATAGATGGGTTTCGCGCCGCCTTCATACCAGACCTTGCCGAAGAAGGCAGTCCAGTTCGCCTCGGGATGGGGATCGTGAATGGCGTAGCGGCGGGCCTCGCCATCGGCGGCGGCGGCGATGAAATGTTCACCCTTGGCATCGAGCACGGCGATGGCCGGATCGATATCGAGCACCCCTTCCCAACGGACGACGCCGGAGGTGCTGTGGCGGATGGATAGATCACGGCCGGAGCCGGTGAGGAAAGTGCGGTTGCGTTGGCTGGCGGCGAAGATCACCTCGCCCTCACCGAGATCGGGGAACTTTTTGGTCTCACCAAACAGGCGCTCGCCGGCCTCTTGCGGGCGGAAAAGACTCCACTGTTCCTGTTGTCCATCAGATCCAGTTAGAACGACAGAAACCCCGCCGAAAAGGAAATCCATCTGGCGGGGGGCGACGCCGTCGAAGGGTTTGAAGGATTGGCGTTTTGAAACTCCGTTAGAATCTGCCAGAAAATAATCCACCTCGCCATTGGCGCAGGCGACGAGCACCAGCGCGCCATTTTGCGAAGCGCGGACCAAGGTGGCCTCTGCTCCCAGATCGGCGGTGATGTCGATCTCCTCCAACAACGTCAGCTTGCCGCTCCCCACCAGGCCGCGCTTCATGGCAAGGCGCAGGACATGGACGCTGGAGGTGGCTCCCTGGCCGCGTTTCGCGATGATTACGCGCCCGGCACCGGAGTCTCCGTAGCTGACGGCGCTGATCGGACCCACGCCTTTTTCCAAAACGAACCACGGCTCCGGGGTGATCGAGGGCTCGACGGTGGATTTGCCATCGCTGCCAAATTTTCGCTCATATTCGACCAAAAAAGACCCCACGCGCCCATCCTCGAGGCCGAGCGCGATGCGGCGGTGGACCGTGTCGTAGGCGAGAGCAGTGATTTTCAGCCCCGCCAAGCCGGGCACTTCGATTTCCCGCCGCTCGGTGTTCCGGGTGCTGACAAACACCACCTTGTTAGATCCATCATAGAAAAACGGCAACTCGCCCCATTCATCGACGCCGATGACGGCGGGTTGGGTGCCTTTTTCGATCTTGCCGGCCGTCTCCACATGGGCGGACTTGAAGAGCGGGACCACCTCCTTGCCGATGAAGTAAAAAATCCCGAACACCGCCACAATCACGCTGATGCCGCCAAAGCGGATCGCCCAGCCCATGAAGCGGTCGAACCACAGGGTAGCCCGCGAAACTTCGAAGCGTTTGGGATCGGGGGATTTTGGCAATTCCGGCATGTTTCGGTGAAATCATCGGCCCAACAAAAAGCGGCCCGGGCGAAGCTAGTCGGCCATCCGGCGGATGGGCAAGCCTCACAATCGCGGACCGCTGGATTGTTGGGGGGGGAATTATTTGGAGAGAGAATCGACAACCTCAGCCGCCACTTCGGCAGGCATCGGGAAGTAGCCGTCTTTTTCAACAATCGCCTGACCTTCCTGGGTGAGCACGAACTTGATGAATTCGAGTGTCAGCTTGTCAAGCGGTTGGCCGGGCTTCTTGTTCACGTAAACCAGCAGGAAACGCGCGAGCGGATAGTCACCACTGAGGGCGTTGTCGTAGCTGGCTTCGTAGAATTTCCCGTCATCACCGGAGATCGGCAGAGCGCGCACGCCGGAGGTTTTATAACCGATGCCGGAGTAGCCGATGGCGTAGGGATCCGCGCCGATGCCTTGGACGACGGCCGAAGAACCGGGTTGCTCTTTGACGGTGGGCTTGAAATCACCCTTGGC
>JBBECN010000233.1:0-13304 GCA_040881795.1 Akkermansiaceae bacterium | reverse complement strand
AAATCAGGCGCGGGATGCAATCGGCATTTTCCGGATGTGACAACTCATCGATCCCGCGTGACGCGATCTCCGGCTTCGGACAGGCGCATCAGCTTGCCGCTCAATATGGGTAAAGTAAGCCTATCCGCTTGTCAGTGCGGGGCGGTTCGGTGCGATGATCCCGCGCAGATGAATCCGGACCTACAACAAGCTTTGCAATCACTCCCACACGGGTGCTCCTTCCGATTTCTCGATGAACTCGTCTCCCTGGATCCCGGTGTGGAAGCCGTGGCTCGGTATCGGGTGCGGGGTGACGAGGCGTTTCTGGAAGGCCACTTCCCGGGGCATCCGATGATGCCGGGCGTGATTCTGATCGAGGCGATCGCCCAATTGGGCGGCGTGGTGATTCAAACCGATGCCGTAAATCCGGCGATGAGTGACGTCAGGCTTACGGGCGTGCGAGGCGCCAAAATCCTCGGTGCCGCAGTTCCGGGAGATGTGTTGGAAATCCGGGCGAAGGTCGAGGGGCGCCTTGGAGGGTTGGCACAAGTCGAAGGTGAGGTTCGCGGACCTAACGGAATTTTAGCCACCTCAAAAATCACCCTCAGCGGCACCCTTCCCAGCTGAACGGATTTCGGCGATGTGAAGGTATTTTTCAAGATCTGCCCAATGACCCCATTTCCCCTGCAAGGGCCTTAGCTTTGCCGCACCCGACTCCCGGCCATCATGACCCATGAAAATGCGTGATGTCGAAATCCTCGGACTTGAAGCCTTCGCCATGGAACAACGTCCGGAAGTGGCGGCGCTGGTCAAAGCGCTGCGGAGAAAACCATGACGACGCTTTCAATTTTGTTTCAGACTCGCGCCATCGGGCCATCAAAGGAAGCTCGCGACGAAGGACGGCTACACCAGCGGATATTCGTCGGAAATGGAGGTGACGGCGATGTCTTCCGCCAGCGCGCTCTCTAACACTTTCTTTGCGATTTTCACTTCCTCCTCCGTTTCTGCGTGGACGGAAATGAGGATGTTGCCCTTGGCGATACGACTCTCGTAGCACTTTGCTGCGGTTTCGGGAATGCCCAGGCCCACCAAGGCTCCAGCGATTCCAAACACGGCAGCGCCTGCGGCGATTCCGTTGAGCGCGACCAACAGTGGACCCGCCGCGATCAGCCTGCCGACTCCGGGAATTGCCAACGCGCCGATGCTCGCAAGCATGTCCAATGCCCCCCCCAGCACTCCGCCGGTGCCGATGCCAGCCAAGGTGCCTCCCGGGCGCTCGGTGTCGGACTCAAGGGTGGAATCCTTGTCGGGAATCAAGGCGGAGATATCGTTGTTAGAGAATCCGGCTTGGGTAAGGCGATCCTCGATCTGAAGGGCCTGTCCTTCGGAGATGGCGATGGCGAAAACGGATTGATGGTTCATGACTTTAATAAAGATTCGATCATAATTTAACCTGCAAAGAACCAGTTGCAAGAGGTGGAACTTGGCACGGAATCGATAGCGGGTTACGACTACCCCATGAAGAAACACGTTCTGTTCCTGTGCTCTCAGAACAAGCTGCGCAGTCCGACCGCCGAGGCGGTCTTTGCGGAGCATCCGACGGTGGAGGTGGACTCCGCCGGGTTGAACCATGACGCGGAGGTTCCGTTGTCCGAAGAGCAGATCGAGTGGGCGGACTTGATCCTGGTGATGGAAAAAGTCCACCGAACGCGTCTGAACCGGAAATTTGGCAAATCAATCGCCGGCAAGCGGGTCGTGGTGCTGAACATTCCGGATGATTACGACTGCATGGATCCGGAACTCATCCGTTTGCTGAAACTGCGATGTGCGCCATACATTCCCTGAGGACTATCGGCGCTTCTTGCCGCCGCCGGTCTTCTTGCGACGCACCGACTTGATCGGAGTCGTATCAAGCAGCGCGGTGTAGATGTAATCAAAGTCGTCGAGCTTCCGGCGCGGAATCGGTTGGTCGATGAAAATTTCCACGGACTTGGCGTAGTCGAGTTCGTCAGCGGTGAGGATGGTGAAGGCGTCGCCCTCGGCCTCGGCACGGCCGGTGCGGCCGATCCGGTGAACGTAGTCTTCGGCGTTTTCCGGGACGCGGTAGTTGATGACGTGGGAAACGCCGGAGATGTCGATGCCGCGCGCGGCGACATCGGTGGCGACGAGAATTTCATAATCACCGGCCTTGAATCCGGCGAGCGCTTTCATCCGGTCCACCTGATTGATGTCCGAGTGCATGGCGGCGACTTTCGGCTGGCCGGTGGATTTGATCAACGAGGTGAGCTGGTCCGCTTCCTTGCGGGTGCGGGTGAAGATCATGACCGAGTGGTATTCGGTCTGTTTGAGCAGTTCGAGCAGGAGTTCGTCGCGCTGGTCCATGGCGACCGGATAGAACGCGTGGGTGACGCTCGTCGGGATGGAGGTGCGGGCGATTTCGATGCTGAGAGGATCGGTGAGGCACCATTGGGCGAAGGTTTGGATCGCCGGCGGCATGGTGGCCGAGAAGAAGAGCGTTTGGCGGCCTTCCCATGGGCAGAGATTGACGATTTTGCGGACTTGCGGGAGGAAGCCCATGTCGAGCATGCGGTCCACTTCATCGAGGATGAGCACCTTGATTTCACCGAAGCGCATGGTGGTGCGATAAAAATGGTCAACGAGGCGGCCGGGAGTGGCGACGACGATATCGGCTCCGGCGGCGAGTTGTTCAGACTGGGTGCCGAGGCCGACGCCGCCGTAGAGGAGGGCGACCTTGAGGCCGGTGTGCTTGCCGTATTTTTCAAATTGCTCGGCGACCTGATGGGCCAACTCGCGGGTCGGCTCCAGCACGAGTATTTGCGGTTTTCCGAGTTTTTCGATCTTGGAAAGGCTAGGTAGCGCGAATGCGGCGGTTTTTCCGGTGCCGGTCTGTGACGCGCCGATGAGGTCGCGTCCTTCCAGAATCAGCGGAATCGCCTGTGCCTGAATTGGCGTCGGAGTGGTGTAACCGGACTCCTCAATGGCTTCCAGAACGGCTGCGGAGAGCCCAAGTGTGTCAAATCCCATACGCAGGCGTAGGTAGAGGGCGGAGCGGTTTCGGTCAAGGGGCGATTGTCGGGGCGCGTAGAAGCAGAATTTGAAATCCGGCCGTCACTTGTCTTTCCGCGGGGCAGGGATGAGCAGCCGGACCGGGCCGATCAACCCGGATTCGAGTGTCGGCCAAGTTGAGGCGTCGAACAATTTGTAATCGATGTTCACGAAGTTGATCTCGTGGAATTGTTTCCACTCGACCTTGCGGCGATCCAGATCGGCGATGCGGTTGGCGGCGAGGTTGGTCACTTCGATGCGGAGCAAATTTTCGCCGGACACGAGGAAGCCGCCGACGTCGATGCGATGCGGGCTGTGCCACGAGATTCCGACGAACCGATCATTCAGGTAAACCCGCGCGGTTTCTGCCACTTTCCCGAGATCCAGCCAAGCGGTGGATTCCGCACGGCCATCGAAATCGAAGCGGGTGGAATATGCGGCCGTGCCTGAGAAGTTCGCCACATCGGGGTCTGATAGATGGGTCCACGATCCCAGGGTGGTGCTGGTCGATGATTTGGGCAGGACCGGGCCGCCTTCGGTGAACTGGATTTCCCATGGGCCGGTGATGAGGCGGCTTGCGGTGTTTGTCGGAAAGGACACCCACGGTTTGGTATCGATTTTTTTGTCGGTGAAGGTTCGGACGATGATCGATTCTCCCGGCTCGAGGTGCAGGGCGATGCCGTTTTTCCCGGTGGCCAGACCGTTGCGAGTGTCTGACCATGGATCGAGGATCACCGCGCATTCAAACGGAACGGCGAGGGGGACGATTCCACCGAAGGGCTTTCCACTGCGGTTCACGATGAAATAATGATAGCCCTCGGCATGCGAGCGGCGGACGAAACGCAGCCCGAGCGCGGCCATCGGTTCTTGCAGGACGCCACGGCCAGCCAGCGACGGAATGATGCTTCCTTGGCACTGGATGACGTTGTTGTTGGTATTCGATGGCAGGGCGTGTAGCGCGGCGCGTTGTTCATCCAAGTGGTGAAATCCGGGAACATCCTCCGGCCAGCCATCCTGCACGATCACAGTGGCACCTTCACCGGTGAGTTCGAGAATACGCTGGAGCGTCGCCGGCCGCATCCGTTCCACGCCGGGCAGGACGAGTGCGGAAAAGGCGTTTCCGCCGAGCAGTATTTTCCCATCTCTAACGGTCGCGTTGGCGAGCATGCGTTCCGATGCGTAATCGAAGGTGATGCCATTTTTCCAAAGATCCATGGCCGTGCCGTAAAACGTCGTGGGCCACAGCCATTCGTTCTGGTTGTGAATGGTGAAGAGCGGGAGCTTCTCCTCGCCGTTTTTCCAGAGGTCGTGGATCGGGTGATAGAGCAGGACGTCGGCGGAGAAGCGTCCTTCCTGGAGGATGGATTGGCAGCGACGAAGGTAGGCGGTGAACTCCGGGAGATCGCGCCATAGCCCGCCGTTGGGCCCCAGGTGGGTGGAGGCGTAAAACAACCAGCCAGGCCAAGTGGCATTCGCAGGCGAGTGCGGGATTCCATGGAAAAACACGTGATTCACCCCGCCGAGAAATACGAAATCCGCAGCTTCCTTGAGTTTGTCCGGGGTGACTTGGAAGTGCTCGTCGAGCCAGGTGAACGACTCCGAGCTGACCAGTGTGCCGCCATTCGAGTGTGCGGCGGACGCCGCAAAACGCAGCATCGGAATCTGGTCCTCGTCCACATGACGGAAAATCTCGGTTTCTGGAATCTCGGAAACCGCGTAGTGGTCCAGCAGATTTCCGGGCGATCCGTGCGCTTGATTGCGGGTGACGCTGCCACGTTTTTTTGCCCAATCATGCCAACTTTTCAGATAGCCGAGGTGAAGTTCATCCAGAGTTTCGCGATAGTCAGAACGCACTCGCGCCACCGTATCCGCATCACCGATCCCGGCAAAGGCGGGAAGTTGGTCCCGCAGGTCATAGCTGCGGGCGGTTTTGAAATTTGCTAGAAATGCGGGTGTCCATTCCGCACCGTAATATTCAAACGAGTCATGAAAATGAGCACGCGGCGTCACGCCGGGGAACTTCTCCAACGCGCGGTCGAATGCCGTCAAATACTGGCTCATCGCTGCCGCTGAAAACGGATCCAACACGCTGCCCTCACCACCCGGCGCCGCCCGTTTCACTTTCTGGATCGGCGAGGCGGAAGCGATTCCCAAAATCCTCCAATTCCCGGCCGGGGGCGTCCAGACCAGTTTGCCGTCTTTGACAAACTCCATCAGATCCACCGCTTCGCCGAGCTCCGGATAGGCCCGCAGGCATTGCGGCGCTCCCTTGAATACAAGGTCAGTCGCTTTCCCGGCTTGGGGTGTGTGGCGGATCAGCTGCATGTCCGCGGAGGCCATTTCCGGAGTCACCATCGGCCCGCCGAATGGCCAACCGGTGCCGGTGGTTAAATCAACGCCAAGCCCTAGACGTTTCGCTTCGGAAGTGGTGTGCCCAAGCATTTCCATCCACTTGGGGGAGAGAAATTTGAGGAAACGATCTTCCGCCCCCTTCGCACCGTAGATCGGGCAAATTTCGACGCCCCCGAGGCCGGCCTTGGCAAAGTCCTCGAGTTCGCGGGTAAGGTTCGGCCTATCCACCGCGCTGCCGAGCCACCACCAGCGGGTCCACGGTTTCTGGGTGGAAGTCACCGCTGGCCAGCCCAACGGGTCTTTCGGAAAATCCCCCGCATGGCCGAAAGTGGCGAGGGCCAACGCGAGCAGCCACGGTTTAAGGCTTCGCGGAGATAAATGGAGAGATAAATGCATCATTTTTCCGCGTTAGAATAGTTCTTTATCCCACGGCCTTCAATTACCCGGATGGGTTATGCAAAATGCCGGTCACAGATGCCGACCTTGCGGGATTGACGACCGAATGGGGAAGTTCCAAGTTAATTGTCCGGCTAGCCAAGTGCCCCTATTTCCATGACACGCAACGCATTCAAAATGAAATTGAAGCCTGGCAACATCGCCGAGTATCGGAAACGTCATGATGAAATCTGGCCGGAGCTTTCCCACGCGCTCACCGCCGCCGGCGTCTCGGACTATTCGATCTTTCTCGACGAGGAAACGCTCACCTTGTTTGCGGTGCAAAAGCTCGCTGCCGATCACACCGCGGGCCAACTGCCATTCCATCCGGTGATGCGTAAATGGTGGGACTACATGGCGGATCTGATGGAGGTGAATCCCGACAACTCTCCCGTATGCACCACGCTGCCCGAAATTTTTCACGCCCATTGAGTTTGCCGACGCTATTCCTGCAATTCGCGTTCGCGCCGGCGGCCGAAACGCAACCATTTTTCAAATTCCACGGCTAGGAAGACGACCGCCGCCACGGCGATGATGCGCAACCAGGAACCACCGCTGATCGGTGCGGTGCGGAACAGATCGTTCATGACGGGTGCGTAAGTGAAGGCCAATTGCACCGCGAGCATGACCAGCGCCCCGCCGATCACCCAGCGGTTGGAAAAGATGCCCACTGATAGAAATGAGTGGTTCAACGAGCGGCAGTTGAACAGATAGACCGTCTCGACCGCGACAATCACGTTGATGACGGCGGTACGCGCTTCGGCCAGGGTTTCGCCTTCGAAGTTCATCTCCCAGAAGAACAACCAGAACGCTCCGCCCACCGCGATCACTGAGACCCAGACCGTGCGCATCAGTAGCGCGAAGGTGAACAATGGTTGCTGCGGATCGCGCGGCGGGCGTTGCATCAGGCCGCGCTCCTTGGGCTCAAAAACCAACATCAGGCCGAGAAATACCGAGGTCGTCATGTTCACCCACAGCAATTGCACCGGCAGCACCGGCAGTGCGATGCCAGCGACGATCGCACTCATCAGAATTAAGCCTTCGCTCGCATTGGTGGGCAGGGTCCAGACGATGAACTTGGTTAGATTGTCGAACACGCAGCGGCCTTCCTCCACCGCCGCTTCGATGCTGGCGAAATTGTCGTCCGTCAGCACCATCGCTGCCGCCCCCTTGGCGACATCGGTGCCGCTCACTCCCATCGCGATTCCGATGTCCGCTTGCTTGAGGGCGGGCGCGTCGTTCACTCCGTCGCCGGTCATCGCCACCACATGGCCGCGCGATTGCAAGGCCCTGACGAGCCGCAGCTTCTGCTCAGGTGCGACGCGCGCAAACACCGCAGTCCGCTCGGCCACCTCTGGGAGTTCGTGGTCCGGGATTTCTTCGAGATCCCGTCCTGATAGAGCGGCCAGTGCTGCGTCTTTGCCGTGCCCGTTCAGGCCCATCTTGCGGGCGATCGCCTGCGCCGTGACGAGGTGATCGCCGGTGATCATTTTCACGGCGATGCCCGCTTCCAGGCATTTCCTAATGGACTTGGTGGCTTCGGGCCGCGGCGGATCGAGCATGCCTTGCATGCCGAGAAAGGTAAGCCCCTCCATCACATGGTGGTGCGCGAGGTTGGAATGGCCGGCGTCCACTTCACGGCGGGCCAGCGCCAGCACCCTCAGGCCGCGGTCGGCCATCGCCTCGATCACTTCGAGCAGCGCCTGCTTGTCGAGCGGCACCCGCTGGCCTTGCGAATCGAGTGCGTCGGTGCAGCGGTCCAGCAATCTTTCCGCAGCACCGACCTTGTAGATGACCCGCCCGCTGCGCGACTCGTCGTCGTGCAGTGTGGCGCGGAACATGTGTCCGGATTCGAAGGGGATGGCATCCACCCGAGGGGCCTCGCGGTGCGTGTCCGCGTGGATCAATCCGCCTTTGTTAGCCGAGACCAGCATCGCGGCCTCGGTCGGATCGCCGCACACCTTGAGGATGCCTTCTTCGCGTAAGAACGCTGCTTCATTGCAAAGTAGGCCAGCCCGCAAACACTCCGCCAACGCGGGGTTTTCCTCCAGCGAAGCCACGCGGCCATCGATCTGGATCTCACCGGTGGATTCGTAGCCTGTGCCGGTGACGGTGTAGGATTTTCCGCCTGCGAAAATTTCTTGAACGGTCATTTGGTTCTCGGTGAGGGTACCGGTTTTGTCGGAGCAAATCACCGTCGTGCTGCCCAACGTCTCGACGGCAGGAAGCTTCCGAATGATTGCGCGGTGCTTCGCCATCCGGGTAACTCCGATGGCCAGCACGATGGTCACCGCCGCAGGCAGGCCTTCGGGCACAGCCCCCACGGCCAAGGCGACGGACGCCATGAACATGTCCACCGCTTTTTCGCCGCGGACCACGCCGATGACGAATGTCGCGCAGGTGAAACCGAGAATCACCCACAGCAAGACCCGGCTGAAATGGCTGATTTTTTGGATCAGCGGCGTGGTGAGTTCGTCCGCTTCGGTGATGAGTCGTGCGATGTTGCCGGTTTCCGTGAGGTCGCCGATGGCCCAGACCAAGCCTTCCGCTTTGCCGGCGGTGACGAGCGTGCCGGAGAATGCCAGATTTTTGCGGTCTGCCAGAACCGTGTCGGGTTCCAGCAGGTCAGAATGTTTCGCGACGGGCAGCGACTCACCGGTGAGCGCGGATTCGTCGATTTGCAGGCTGCTGACATCATGCAGCCGCAGGTCCGCCGGGACGCGGTCTCCGGCTTGCAGCAGAACCACGTCGCCGGGGACCAATTGCTCGGAGGGAACCTCGGTGGTCTGGCCCCCGCGCCGCACGGTGGCCTTGGTGATGACGAGTAGGTTGAGCGCTTCAATGGCTTTTCCCGCCTTGGTTTCCTGGAGAAATCCGAGGATCGCATTCATCAAAACCACCCCGAAGATCACCGAGGAATCCACCCACTCACCAAGGACCGCCGTGACCACCACAGCCGCCAGCAGGATGTAAACCAGCGGTGTTTTGAATTGTTGGAGAAACCTCAGCCACCCGGGCACGCCGCGGTGCGTGGTAATCACATTCAGCCCGTGTTTTTCCTGCCGCTCCCTCACTTGGCTTGGGCTCAATCCGGTTTGCGGATCCACGATCAGGCGGCGGGATACTTCCTGCAGCCCCAGCGAGTGCCACGGCGTCGTGACGTTCCGTTTGGCGGGCTGTCGTTCCAGTTTCACGAGCTAACATAAACCGCGCGTCCTGATTCACAAATGCATTTCACCGGCTCAACCGGTGATCGCCGCCACCGCCGTCCGCGATCCCGGGGCCGACGGGGTGGGGCGGTCTGGCGGGAGTTAGCGGATGATGTCCTCGCTCATGCCGAATTCCTCGTTCAGGACGCGCACCCGATCACGATCATCCACCGGAGTGGAGGCTGTCGAAGGGGATTTAATCGCACCACGCAGCGAACACCACCTCCAAGGTGGCAAAATCAGCCGCAGAATTGGCCGGAATTCCGAGGCGCTCCAGAACGCGCGCCACCAAACCGCCGCTGAGCGAATTTGCGGAGAAATCCAATTTGTCTCTGCACCCAATCGAAATCCCCGCGGGGCCAAAAGTAAATTCCTCGCGGCGAAAAAATCCTGCCCGCCCGTCGGTTAGCGCTTTTCCGTCCAACTTTCCCGCACGTATCTCGCGGCCACGCTGCGGCCGATTTTCTCCTCGTCGATGGTGATGAAACGCGGTTCCCAGCACTTGGCCAGCAAGCCAGCCAATCGCTCCGCGCGGATTTGGGAAACTGCTGCATCGCACGACATCGCGGCGGATCCCTGATGCAGCAGCCCATGGCGTGTTCGCCGCTGGCCCGCTCCCGCGAGCTTCCGCCCGTCCGCGCCCACCAGATCGTGATGCACCGGATTTTCAAAACACAACGCCGCCCCAGTTTCGCCGTCGCCGCCGCTCAGGTGCACGTCGCGGCCCTCCGCCGCCATCGCCGCCGCCAGCGCTGTGTGGATACACCGGTAACTTTCCGCCCCGCGCGCATTTGCCAACGGCTCGGGGTGGGGGAGCACCAGCGTATAAGTCCAGTCCGCCCGGTGATCCACCATCCCGCCACCGGTCCAACGCCGGACCCAATTCACCCCTGATAACGCCATCCGCGCTTCGCAAATTTTCCCGAAATACCCAACGCTCGCCCAATCGCCATCCCACTCATACACCCGCAACAGCGGCTCGGTCGCCGTTTCCAGCAACCATTCGTCCACGGCCATCGCTTCCGGACCCGGGCGTTTCACCCGGTCCATCCATACCCCCAACTTCGCAAGACATTCCATCCGCCGCCATGCTTGGATGTCATCCCGCCGAATTCAAATTTCAAATTCACCGACTCTTGCATTCCTGCACATGCCAGCCACACTCCTCGCATGTCCATCGCGCCTAAGCCAAACAGTGCCCTGCTCATCGTCGGTCACGGGTCCACCGAGAATCCGGATTCCTCGACGCCTTATTTCGAACATGCTGATGAGATCCGCCGCCGCGGCTTGTTTGCCGAGGTCCATTGCTGCTTTTGGAAAGAGGAACCCTCGATGCGCGAGGCCTTTTACTTGCTCGATGCCGATGAAGTTTACGTCGTTCCCGATTTCATCAGCGAGGGCTATTTCACCCAAGATGTCATCCCGCGCGAACTCGGCCTCACCGGACCCACCTCCGTGGTGCGTGGGAAAACCTTTCACTACTGCCTGCCCGTCGGCGTCCATACATCGATGACCGGGCTGATCCTCCGCCGCGCCAAGGAAGTCGCCCCGGAGATCGATCCCGCCCAGACCACGCTGATCATCACCGGCCACGGCACCGGCCTGAACCAGAATTCCACCAAAGCCATCCGCGATCAGGTCGATCAGATCATCGCCTCCGGCGCAGGTTACGCCGCCGTGCTCGATTCCTACATGGAAGAGCAACCGTTCATCGCCGAGTGGGACAAAATGTCGCAAACCCCGAACGTGGTGGTGGTGCCGTTTTTCATCTCGGACGGACTCCATTCCTACCAAGACATTCCCGTCATGCTCGGCATCGAAAGCGAGGTTGGTGCGGCCGCCAGCCAGCGCGAGGTCTTCCGCCACAATCCCCATCACCTGCGCGGTAAGACGCTCTATTACAGTTCCGCGATTGGAACCGAACGACTGTTGGCAGACGTGATCCTCGATCAGGTGCATGACTTTGATCAGTTACATAAATCACTCTGAACTAGAAGTTTCCATTCAAATTTAAAAGTTTTCAATCATAGCATGTCACACGCCATCCAGCTCCGCAATCTTCTCAACTCCGGCATCCATCGCATCGGCGAAATTGAGATTCAAACGAACGTTTACGGGTTTCCCTATGCGCTTTGCCACCACGCGGATGCGGAATTATCCACCGAGCCGGCCTTCGGTGGCCTTGAGTTGCACGAAGGCCCGGCCGACGCCCGCGACCTCTCGACTTACGCCGAAGATGGCACCTACCGCTTCACCAAAGGTCAGGTGAACTTGAAACGTGGCTGGGCGATGGTTTTGGAAAATGAGGACGACCTACTCCGCGCGCTCGACCAATTTTACCCTGCATGCGTCGGCCTCTTTCTCGCCCAACATGGTGGGATCCTGGAAATCGAAACCCTCCGCGAAAAGCTCAACCGCCAGACCGGCATGTATCGCTTTGCCCGCAGCATCAGCGATGCCGGTGCCCAGATGCTCGTCCAGGAAGTCTGCGGGCCCGCCCACCAATGCGCCAAAAAAATCCTTTGGAAGATCGACGCCGACACCCCCCTCGACGATAGCGAAGCGAGCCGCTTCAATGGCATCCCCGGCGAGCTGCCGGAGACCGAGGCCATCCCGCTGCTTTGTCGTGAAGCTTGTAACCACTTCGTCGCCGAGTGCCGCAAAGCCGCCAAGGCCGAGTTTGAGCAAAAACAAGCCAGCGCCTGACCGCGCCCCGCCTCATCTTCTGGCCCCGGGAATAAGGTTCGATTTCAGCGCTCCAGTATTCAGCTTGTCATCATTCACGCACCCAGCATTTTTCATGAAACACTTCATTTGCCTGATCATTTCCGCCATCGCACTTGTTTCCTGCTCCGCCGAGGATAAGAAGAAGCCCGTCATGGAAGTCCGCAAAGAAATCCCCGCCGAGCCCACTGGAAAAGTCGCCAAGACCGATGCCGAGTGGAAAAAACAACTCACGGCCGAACAATACCACATCCTCCGCGAAGCCGGCACCGAGCGAGCCAATGGCCAAGTTTACAAAGAGTTCAAAAACCAAGGCGAAGGCACCTACCATTGCGCCGGTTGCAACGCGCTGCTTTTCTCCTCCAAGGAAAAATTTGATTCCGGCTGCGGCTGGCCGTCATTTTACGATCCCGCCAAGGCGGAAAATGTCACCCTGAAAAAGGACGTCACTCTCGGCATGACCCGCATCGAAGTCGTTTGTGCGAAGTGCGGTGGACACCTCGGCCACGTCTTCGAGGGAGAAGGTTTCGACACCCCGACTGACAAGCGCTTCTGCATCAACGGCGGAGGCCTCGTTTATGTCCCCGCGACCGAACAACCCAGTCCAAAGGAATAGCGCTTGCGCCGCTGAAACGCTTGTAGCGGCGTCTCTATGAGCGTCGATGTCGAGGGGATGCGCGAAGCCTCTTGATTCGCTAACCCCTTCACCCCACGGCCTCGGGGCCTGTTAGCAGCGGTCATAGACGCGCCGTTTGTGCGTGAGTGGAACGCTTGTAGCGGCGTCTCTATGAGCGTCGATGCCAATGGGATGCGCGAAGCTCTTCATTCGCTTTCCCATTCACCTCACGGCCTCTGGGCCAGTTTGCGGCGGTCATAGACGCGCCGCTACAGGGGAGGGGACGCTTGTAGCGGCGTCTCTATGAGCGTCGATGCCGATGGGATGCGCGAAGCCACAAACTGGAATGGCCGCAGGCAAATTGGAGATTGGAGAAGACTTCGCATTCCCTCCGTGATGTTTTCGACATCCCTGCGCGTGCAATTCCACCACGCCCCGCGTCATAATGTATTGATAGACTCCACGTGTATCACCCCCTCCCCCAAACCCGAAGCCCGGCAATCCGCCGGGCTTTTTCGTGTCCAATCACTAACCCCCCTCGACACGCTCAGATCGAAGATCTGTCAGGTATTTTCACCCTCTCCCCGCATCCACCATTTCGGTGGGTAGAGGAAGCCCCATGGCAACCGCCACGGCAGGCTCCTGCGTGGGAGCTGTCGTGTTGGTTGCTTTTCTAACATAAACCAAAAGAAACCAAATCGATGACTCCCATGATGGACGAAATGCTTGTGAATGAAGTCGTGCCACGGCTACGGCACGCCGTGCGCTCGATCCCGAAGATCGGCCATGAAGGCGACGAGAGAGGCTGGACAACGTTACCTATTAAAAGATTCCGCCGCGTTAGTCCTGAAACGACGTATCGCTGCAGACCCCAGCGGCGTTCTATCAAAAAGCACTCACCGGCCCTCAGGAGGCGTCCGGGG
>JBBECN010000232.1:2812-13325 GCA_040881795.1 Akkermansiaceae bacterium | reverse complement strand
AAAGCCTTCCTCTGCAACCGCGTCGGCGACTTCGGTTTCATGGTCGGCATCCTGATGCTCTGGGGCATCACCGGCCATCTCGCATTCGATCAAATGAAGGGCGGCCTCGAAGCCTTCCAAGCCGCGAATCCCGCCATCTTCGCCGGGGTGCTCTCCGCCGCTGTGCTCTGTATTTTCTGCGGTGCGGTCGGGAAATCCGCGCAACTCCCGCTCCACGTCTGGCTGCCCGATGCCATGGAAGGCCCGACCCCGGTGTCCGCCCTCATCCACGCCGCCACCATGGTCGCCGCCGGGGTTTACATGCTTTTCCGCCTGCAATTCTCACTCGGTTTCGACGTCTTCGAAGGTCTGGCGGCCAGCACCATCATCGCCTGGACCGGTGGCATCACCGCGCTCGTCGCCGCGCTCATGGCCACCCAGCAGGACGACATCAAACGGGTGCTCGCCTACTCCACCCTCTCCCAACTCGGCTACATGGTCATGGCCGTCGGCCTCGTCCACGGTGAAGCTGGCATGTTCCACCTGTTCACCCACGCCTGGTTCAAAGCGCTGCTCTTCCTCGGTTCCGGCGCGGTCATCTACGCCTGCCACCACGAGCAGGACATCTGGAAAATGGGCGGCCTGCTCAAGAAGATGCCGATCACAGGAATCACTTTTGCCATTGGCTTCGCCGCCTTGATCGCCGTGCCCTTCACCTCCGGATTCTTCTCGAAAGAACTCATCCTCGAAGCTGCATTCGAAAAAAACAAATTCCTCTTCTGGATCGCCGTCATCGTCGCCGTGCTCACCCCATTCTACATGACCCGCCTTTTCGTCGTCGCCTTCCTTGGCAAGGCAAAATCCGACAACGCCGATCACGCGCACGAAGTCGGTCCGCTGATGTTCGTGCCGCTCGCGATCCTCGCGGTCTTAGGGCTGATCGCAGGCTTCCCCTTTGTCGCCGGAAAGCTCGCCCCCGCCATGCCCGCACACGGCGGCGAGTTTCACCTGAACTTCCTCTTCTGGATCTCACTCGGCGCACTCGTCATCGGCGCGGGCGCTGGATTCCTGCTCTACGCCGGCAAGGAAAAAGACCCGGTCTCCATCCCACTCTTCCGCAATCGTTTCTACATCGACGGCATCTACGACAACTTCCTCGTCCGATATTTCCAGGATGCCTTCTCTGCCATCATCGCCTTCTTCGACGAACTCGTCATCAACGGCCTGATCGTCGGCGGCTTCAGCCGTGCGGCGGAAAGCACCGGCAATCTTTTCCGCAAAGTCCAATCCGGCAGCCTTCAGGGATACGCCTTCGCCTTCGGCATCGGAGTCATCCTCGTCGTTTATTACACCGCTTTCTAACTGGACCGCGAAATTCATTTCGCGCGAATCTCTATCGCTACCTCAAATGTCCACCTCAACTCTCGCCATCCAAGTCGAACGGAGCATCCTGCTCCTTCGGGATCAAAGAGTCATGCTCGATTTCCAGCTCGCCGAACTCTACCAAGTCGAAACCCGCGCCCTCAAGCAAGCGGTCCGCCGCAACATCGAACGCTTCCCGGTGGATTTCATGTTCGAACTCAGTGCCGATGAAATCAATGACTTGGTGTCACAAAATGTGATACCCGGCCTGGGCAAGCTTGGCGGGGCCATCCCAATGGCCTTCACCGAACAGGGCGTTTCGATGCTTTCCAGCGTCCTCCGAGGCAACCGCGCGGTTGAGGTGAATATCGCGATCATGCGCGCCTTCGTCCGACTTCGCGAACTGCTGGCATCCAATGCCGATCTGGTCCGCAAACTTGCGCAAATCGAGAAAAAATATGACGGCCAGTTCCGCATTGTTTTCGACGCGATTCGCCAACTCATGGCTCCCCCATCCAAGACCTCGCGTGAAATGGGCTTTCACGCGATCCCCAAACCGAAATCCGTTCGCAAACCGAAAATCTCTGGAAACTGAACGATCCATTTCCCTAACTTATTTCAACCGCAAACTTTCATAATGCTCGCCCTCCTCGTCTTTCTTCCGATCCTCGCCTTCATCGCGATTCTGTTCGGTGCGCCTGCCCGCCTGACGGCCATCGCCGCCTCCGCCGTCAATCTGGTGCTCGGCCTCTACGCCGCGTTCTCCTGGAAATCCGGCTTTTGGGCCTTCTCCGTGCCCGTCCTTGAAAAACCCTCGATGAATCTCGCCTTCGGTTTTCCCGACGGCATGAGCGTAGTCATGGTGCTGCTCTCGGTGATCGTCACCCTCGCCGCCGTGCTTTCTGGCAAGGCCCCGGAAGGCCGTGAGAAACTTTACTTCGGCTCCTCCCTGCTCATCTCCGGCGGTGCGCTCGGGGCCTTCGCCGCCACCGATTTGTTCTTCTTCTACGCCTTCCACGAACTCGCCCTGATCCCCACCTTTCTGATGATAGGCATCCTCGGTCGTGGCGACCGCCGCGCCGCCGCATGGAGAATCACCATCTACCTCGGCCTCGGCTCCATCATCCTGCTCGCCGGCCTCGTCTGGCTCTCGAATCTAACCGGCACCCTCGACATGGCGAAAATGGTCGCAGCAGCCGCCAAAGTCGATCCCACCTCGCAGATTGCCATCGCCGCGCTGCTCATCGTCGGTTTCGGCACGCTCGTCTCGCTCTTCCCGTTCCATTCGTGGGCCGCTCCCGCCTATGCCAGCGCGCCGGCACCCGTCGCCATGCTGCACGCCGGCGTCCTGAAAAAATTCGGCCTCTACGGCATCCTCCGCCTCGCCATCCCGCTCGTGCCCGAAGGGTTGCAATACTGGCTCACCCCGCTGCTGGTGCTGTTGTTAGGCAACGTGCTGTGGGTCGGCTGGGTCACCATCTCCCAGAAGCGCCTCGACCTGATGTTAGGAAATTCCTCCGTCATGCACATGGGCTACATCTTCCTGGCGATCGCCGCGCTCATCGCCCTCCCGGGCAACGCCCTCGCCCTTCCCGCCGCCGTGGTGCTGATGTTCGCCCATGGCGTTTCCATCGCCCTGCTGTTCGGCCTCGCCGACCGCATCGAGCGCAACACCAGCTCGCTCGACCTTCAGGAACTCGGCGGTCTCGCCAAATCCGCGCCCGGCCTCGCCTTCATTTTCGGCATCGCCGCCATGGCCTCCATTGGACTTCCCGGCCTCGCGAATTTCTCCGGCGAGGTGCTCGTCTTCCTCTCCGCCTTCAACGGCTACGACGGCACCAACGGTCTCAGCCCGGTCCAGATCGCCTGCATTCTATCCATCTGGGGCGTGGTCATCTCCGCCGTTTACATGCTGCGCGCCTACCGGAACATCTTCCAAGGCCCCGCCGTGAAATTCACCGAAGCCGCCGCCGATCTCACGCTCTCCGACCGCATTCCCGCGCTGCTACTGGTCATCGCCCTTTTTGCCGTCGGCCTTTGCCCAAATCTTTTGCTTAGCCTTTTGAAACAAGTCCCATAGGACCTATAAGATTTATTCTTCCTTTCCCATGCCCGCCTACTATCTAGAAGCCCTCACCGTCACTTTCGGCATCATCCTGCTGATGGCCGAAGCGTTTTGCTCCACCAAAAGCAAAGCCTGGGTCGGCATCGCCGCCGCCGCCTCGCTGGTGGTAGTCCTCGCACTGCTTTTCATCGCCATCGGACCGGATACCAGACCCGACTCCGAGTGGGCAAAGTGGCCACTGTGGAACTTCTATCAATTCGACTCCCTCGCGAGATTCTACAAAGGCTTCGCGCTCGTCTGCACCATCCTCGTCTTGCTGATGGCCGTGGACTACCGCAAGATCCTCTCCCGTTTCACCGAACATCCGCAGTCGGAATCCGGCACGGGTGAGTTCTACTGCCTTCCCGTCTTCGCCTGCGCCGGCATGATGTGGCTTGCCTCCGCCAAGGACCTCGCCAGCGCCTTCGTCGCACTCGAACTCGTCACCATCACCTTCTACATCCTCGTCGCCTACATGCGCCGCAATGTCGGCTCGCTCGAAGCCGGCGTGAAATACCTCATCCTCGGCGCGCTCAGCACCGGTTTCCTCGTTTACGGAATCGCATGGATTTACGGCACCACCGGCACCATGAACCTCGCCGCACTCGCCAATCTCAAATCCGACATTTCAAATCCAACCGGCCTGCTGTTCGGCATCGCCCTGGTGCTCGTCGGCCTCGGTTTCAAGATGGGTGCCGTGCCGATGCAAGTCTGGATCCCCGATGTCTATCAAGGTGCACCCACTCCCACCACCGCCTTCCTCTCCGTCGGATCGAAAGCCGCCGGTTTCATCCTCACCATCCGTTTCCTCGAGCCATTTCTCATCAATGAAACCACCCGCGGCCCGGTGCTCACCATCCTGCTGATCCTCGCCGGTGCCACCCTGCTCTTTGGAAATCTTGCCGCCATCCCGCAGACGAATTTCAAGCGCTTGCTCGCCTATTCCTCCATCGCCCACGCCGGATTCCTCCTGCTCGCGCTCGCCGCCGGCAAATCCGAAACCGCCGAATCCCTCGGCTCCGCCAAGGTGGTTTCATTCTACCTCGCCACCTATCTCATCATGACTCTGGGCGTTTTCTTCATCCTCTCCCAAATCCGCATCCAGCGCGATAGTGAGAACATCACCGATTTCAACGGACTCGGGAAAACCAATCCGCAGCTCGCACTTGCCCTCACCGTGCTGTTAGCCGCCCTCGCCGGCGTCCCGCTCACCGCCGGATTCATCGGCAAGTTCTTCGTCTTCTCACTCGCCGTCGAGGCCAGGCTCTGGGTTGGCATCGGCATCGCCTTCATCTCCGCCGCCGCAGGTTTCTACTACTACCTCAACGTGGTCCGCGCCATGTGGTGGACCAACACCGGCGAAAAATCCCCCATCACGCTTCCCCCCATCAGCCAAGCCTGCATCGCGGTGCTCACCATCGCCACCCTCGTGCTCGGCATCTGGCCGCAGCCCATCCTCGCGCTGATGAAATAATAAGGAGTGCGGACACTCCTGTCCGCCAGCCCATGAGAAGCAAAGGAACCGAGCCTACGCCGCTTTTCCTTCCCCCACCCATGGGCATTCACCGTGGATTTCCCGCAGTTTGATATTTCCGAAATCCAAACGCCTGAGCAGTCTCTTCCAACGATGAACATTCTCTCCAAGAACCTGCTCATCCTGGCTTCAGCGGGATCCGGAAAAACCTTCCAACTCGGCAACCGCGTCATCGGCCTGGTGGCGCGCGGAGTGGCCCCCGAAAAAATCGTCGCCCTCACCTTCACCCGCAAGGCCGCGGGCGAATTCGCCGATTCCGTCCTAACCAAACTGGCCAACGCCGCCAGCGACAAGTCCACTGCTGCCGAACTGCGGCGGGATCTGGCGATGCCGGAGGCAGACTTCGCCGAAGCGCTCGAACGCGTGGCACGAGCCTTGCCGCGCTTCACCCTCGGCACCATGGACAGCTTCTTCTCGCGAGTGGTACGCGGCTTCCAATACGAACTCGGCCTAACCGGTGGCAAGTTCGATCTGTTGGAAGGCCCGCGCGCGGAGGCGGCGGAGAATGAGATCCTCGCGGCGATCCTCGGCGAAGCCCTCGAAGGCAGCCATGGCGAGGAATTCCTCCACGCCTTCCGGCGGGCAACCATCGGCAAGGAATCCCAAGGCGTGCTCGAAGGACTCCGGAAATTCATCAAAAACTGGCAGGGGCAATACCGCGCGAAACGCAATCTTGCATGGGGACCGGATTTTCTAGCTGGCATCTCCCTGGATGAATGGGAAAAACAAAAGTCGGGCCTTGCCGCCAGGGTCTCACGCGGCCTCGACGGTCTCGAATACACCGACAAACGGCAGCGCGCCGCCTTGGAAAAGGTGATCGAAACCCTCGTCCAACACACCATCGGCAGCGGCAGCCTCGGCGGCGCTGGCAAATTGTTGGAAGCCATCATCAAAGCCTCCGCCGAGCCTAACGGACCGCTCCGCGTGAATTTCTACAAAGAGTTTCTCATCGCCGGCCCGTCCGGTGACGCGCTGCGTGAGATGGTCCAACTCGCCGCCCGCTGTGAAATGGCTGCCGCCCTCATCCGCACCCGGGCGGTCCGCGAGGTGGTGGCCGTTTACGATGCGCTCTGTGAGAAAAACCTGCGGCGCCGGGGGTTGTTAGGATTCGATGATGTCAAAATCCTCATGGGCGAGTGGGCGAAAAGCGAAGACGCCCGACTGCGCCGCGAAGCCGTGGATTTCCGGTTGGACGCCCGCTTCGACCACTGGCTGCTCGACGAATTCCAAGACACCAGCGGCTCGGATTGGACCGGACTTCTGCCCTTGATCGATGAAGCGGCCGGCGAGGGCGAAGGCTCGGTCTTCATCGTCGGCGACAAAAAACAGGCGATCTATGCCTGGCGCGGCGGCGAGGTTGGACTGTTCGATGAAGTCATGTCGCGTTACGCCGGCGGCCTCGAAATCGAGCCTCTGGCGGAATCCTGGCGCTCGTGCCCGGAAGTGCTGGCGCTGGTCAACCGCGTCTGTGGCGACATTCCGCAAATGAAGGAACTGTTCGGCGAAGCGGCCGACCGCTGGGACTGGCAGGACCATTTTCCCGCCGCAAAATTGCAAAGCCCAGCCAAACGCGGCGAGGCGCGGGTGGAAGTCGTCGAAGGTAAATGGGAGGAACGCCTGACCCGACTCGGTGATTTGTTAGACGAGTTGGAAGTCGGCCGGCGGGCCATGACCTGCGGCGTGCTCGTTCGCAGCAACTCCAAGGTCCGGGAAATCGCCGACCACCTGCGGGCAAGTGGTTTCGACGTCATCGAGGAAGGCCAGCGCGAACCCGCGAAGGATCATCCGGTGGGCATCGCGCTCGGCCACCTGCTCAAATGGCTGGCCGATCCCGCCGATGCCTTCGCCCGGGAAGTGGTGGAAATGTCGCCGCTGGCGGCGGGCTTGACCGCACGCTTCGGCGGGCACTGGCAGCAAGTCTGGGAGAAATTGTTAGGACGCGCCTCCGAGATGGGATTCGCCGGCATGATCGAGGAAGTCGTGGAAATCTGTTGGGCGGATTGGTCGGACTTCGGAAGGCGCCGCGCCGGAGATGTGATCATGACGCTGGCCAATCTCGACGCACAGGGATCGCCGACCGTTAGAGAAGCCGCGGACTGGGTGGAACGCCTCACCGTTTCCCAAAGCCCGGGCGTGGCTGCCGTGCAGGTGATGACCATCCACAAATCCAAGGGCCTCGGATTCGACGTTGTCATTCTCCCGGATGTTCCGAATGACAGCGTGCCCTCCGCCCTGCATTTCGATGTCGCCGAAGGACACGGCTGGATCACCGAACCACCGCCGAAATGGGCGCGCGCGCTGCTACCGGAAATGAGCCAAGCCGAGGAAAAGTGGGGTGCCAGCCAACGCTACGAAGCGTTCTGCATGCTCTATGTCGCGCTCACCCGCTCCAAACGCGGGCTGTATGTCTTGCTGGAACCACCCGCCGCGTCGCAGGACGTCGCCAAACCCTCGCTGGCGAATTGGCTGGCTGGCGCGATGGAATCCGACGGCCAACCTGGCACGGTCTATCAGACCGGATCACCGGACTGGATGGGGAATGTGGAATTGCCGGTTCAAAAATTCGGCCCCACCGAAAAGCCAACATTGCCCCACGGCACCCCACGGCGCGAACGGACCACTCCGAGCGCGGCAAAAAAGAAAGACGGCGCGGTGGCCCATTCACCCAGCGGCATGATCTTCGGCACCGAAGTGCACGGGGCGTTCGAACAGGTCGGCTGGGTGGACGAAGCATCCCCCGCGCTGCCCGCAAATGACGCGGGCGCGCTGGTGGCACAACTTCTGGAAAACCCCGGACTGCGCGGCGTTTTCGAACGCAAGGGCCGCTCGGTCGAACTGCTCCGCGAGCAGCCGGTCGATGCGATCCAAGACGAGCAATGGTTAAGCGGGGTGATCGACAGGTTGCACCTCCACCGCGATGGCTCGGGTGTCGTGACCCGGGTGGAAGTGATCGATTTTAAAACCGATGCGGTGGAGACCATGGATCAACTGACCACTCGCTATGCGGCGCAAATGACCGCCTATCGCACGGTGATGGAGCGCGCGTTCCCACAAGCGATGGTCGAATGCATGCTCCTATCCACGAGATGCCGCGAGTGCGTGATTTTGTGATCTGGCAGCTTCGCCACCCTCCGCATTTTCTGGCAAATTTCAGGCCCCGATCCGCATCGCATTGCCAAATCTGCTGCGGCCTGCCTAGATGAAAGGGCAATGAGCACATCCGTAAATACCACCCACACCACCCTGCAAAATTGGGTCGAGGAAATGATTGCCCTCTGTACCCCCGAAGCCGTCGTGTGGTGCGATGGATCGCAATCGGAGTGGGATCGCCTCACCTCACTCATGGTTGCAAAAGGCACCTTCACCCGCCTCAACCCCGAGAAGCGCCCTAACTCTTTCCTCGCCCGCTCGACGCCCTCGGACGTCGCCCGCGTGGAAGACCGGACCTACATCTGCTCCAAGCGTCCCGACCAGGCTGGCCCCACCAATCACTGGGCCGACCCCGCCGAAATGCGCGTCACTCTCACCGAGAAATTCAAAGGCTCAATGAAAGGCCGCACCATGTATGTGATTCCTTTCTGCATGGGCCCCTTGGATTCCCCACTCGCAAAAATCGGGGTGGAGATCACCGACAGCGCCTACGTCGTTGTCAACATGAAGATCATGTGCCACATGGGAGCCCACGTCCTCAAACGTCTTGAAGACGAAGCCACCGGCATTATCGCTAAAAAGCGCGATGGCCACGGCCAATTCATCCCCTGCCTTCACTCCGTCGGCGCGCCGTTGGAAGCCGGGCAGGCCGACACGTCATGGCCCTGCAACGAGGACAAATACATCGTCCATTTCCCGGAAACCCGTGAGATCATGTCCTATGGTTCCGGTTACGGCGGCAATGCCTTGTTAGGCAAAAAGTGTCTTGCCCTGCGCATCGCCTCGAACATCGCCCGCGAGCACAAATGGATGGCCGAGCACATGCTCATCCTCGGCATCGAAAATCCGCAAGGCGAGAAGACTTACCTTTCCGTCGCCTTCCCGTCCGCCTGCGGCAAGACCAATCTCGCCATGCTCATCCCGCCGCCGGCCTATCAGGAAGCCGGTTGGAAAACCACCATCATCGGCGACGACATCGCGTGGCTGTGGCCGCATGAAGACGGCAAGCTGCACGCCATCAATCCGGAAACCGGATACTTCGGCGTCGCTCCCGGCACCGCCTATTCCACCAACCCGCGGGCGATGGAATCCATCACCGAAAATTGCATCTTCACCAACGTCGGGCTCACCGATGATGGCGATGTCTGGTGGGAAGGCATGGATGGCGAACCACCCGCCCACCTGATCGACTGGACCGGCCAAGATTGGACCCCGGGTTGCGGCCGCGTCGCAGCCCATGCCAATTCCCGCTTCACCGCTCCTGCGGTGCAGTGCCCGTCGGTCGATGAGAACTGGCAGAATCCCGACGGTGTGCCTATCGACGGCATCGTTTTCGGCGGCCGCCGTGCGACCACCATGCCGCTCGTCTTCCAAGCCTTCAACTGGAGCCACGGCGTCTATCTCGGTGCCACCATGGGATCGGAAATGACCGCCGCCGCCTTCGGCCAAATCGGTAAAGTCCGACGGGATCCGATGGCGATGTTGCCCTTCTGCGGCTACAACATGGGAGAGTATTTCAACCATTGGCTGGAAATGCGCCGCTACCTCACCCATCTGCCACGCTTCTTCCACGTCAACTGGTTCCGCAAATCCGAGGATGGCAAATTCCTATGGCCCGGATTCGGCGAAAACATGCGCGTCCTCGAATGGATCGTGAAACGCTGCCGTGGTTCCGCCGCCGGCCACGAAACCCAGATCGGTTGGACGCCCGCATTCGAGGATTTCAACATCGAAGGACTCGATGGATTCACCCAAGAGGACTACGAAAAAGCCATGGCCTTCAACCGCTCCGAATGGAAAGCGGAATTGGTCAGCCAGGGAGAATTCTTCATCGACCTCTACGATCACATGCCCAAGGAACTCATTTTCCAACGCGAGCTGTTAGCCGCGCGGATGGCTGGTGTGTGAACCGCGGTCAGTCCAGTTAGATCATCCTACCGCCGCGCGGGCAGCAATGCCCGCGCGGTTTTTTTGGGTTTATTCTAAATTCAGAAATGAGAACCACAATGGGAGCCCAGCGGACATGGACGAACTGACCAATCAGCAATCATGAGTCAAAATACACCGAACACGCGGAAGGTAAGAAGGTTAGGATTAGGCGCCTGTAAACCCGGTAAGTGTTTGGTCCCAACAACACAACCTCTTCTTTTCCGTGTGTTCGGTGTATTCCGTGGTTAGGCATCTTCCTTTCCAAGGGTATGGAAACCACCGGTTGTGGAGGTTCTAAACGGCCACGCTGCTAATTCATAAAATATATAAGATATTAAATATCTGTGCCCACCCCTCAATGTTGGAGCTGCGGGGATGGATGTTTCATCGGCAAGGTCTTCGCGCCGGGTGCTGCGGAAGAATCCAAAGCGGTGTCGCCGTTGCACTCTGCCACC
>JBBECN010000232.1:0-2712 GCA_040881795.1 Akkermansiaceae bacterium | reverse complement strand
CGCGCCGGGTGCTGCGGAAGAATCCAAAGCGGTGTCGCCGTTGCACTCTGCCACCGCACTCCATGCATTGGCTCTTCCATGGACTGCGGTGGGAAGCGGAGCGCCACACCGCTTTGGATGTTTCATCGGCAGGGTCTCCGCGCCGGGTGCTGCGGAAGAATCCAAAGCGGTGTCGCCGTTGCACTCTGCCACCGCACTCCATGCATTGGCTCTTCCATGGACTGCGGTGGGAAGCGGAGCGCCACACCGCTTTGGATGCTTCATCGGCAGGGTCTTCGCGCCGGGCACTGCGGAAGAATCCAAAGCGGTGTCGCCGTTGCACTCTGCCACCGCACTCCATGCATTGGCTCTTCCATGGACTGCGGTGGGAAGCGGAGCGCCACACCGCTTTGGATGCTTCATCGGCAGGGTCTTCGCGCCGGGCACTACGGAAGAATCCAAAGCGGTGTCGCCGTTGCACTCTGCCACCGCACTCCATGGAGCTGAAAATTCTGTGCGGGGGGCCGTTGAAAGAATCGGGAACTGCCCGGGTCCAGGGTTTGACATTTCGGCACGAGTCGGGCTCCGCGTTGGCATCTCTTCGCCTGCGGCCCCGGCGCTACCGCCCCACCTTTTCAGGCCCCTTTGCGTTCCTTTGCGACCTCTGCGGCTCTGCGGTGAACTCTTCTTGGATCTCCGGCAGCTACCCGTGCAAGCGAAAGGCAAGAATCATGAAACATCCAAAGATGGAAATTCATACCCCATCGAACACCGAACCCACCGCCGAGAAAATTCCTTCGATCGCAGCCCCAAGAATTTCATACGCCGCCGCGTCCCCCATGCCTTCCAAAATTTTCGACAAGGTCCGCTTGATCCCAAAAATCGCAAAAAGGAACAGAAAGAACGCAAAGATCGACAGTCCCCCACCCCAAGCGGACTCATCGCGAGTCCAACACAGGTAGCTGGAAACTCCTGCAATGAGCGACGAGACTCCCAGTGCAATCCGCAAATAATCCGGCAAGACCTGCACTTTCACCGCCAACAGTTCATCGCGGTCCAGCACATGTCCGGCTTTCAGGGATCGGCGGACACCCGCCTTTTCGACGCGTTTGAGGAGTTTTTCGGTTTTTCGGTCCATGACGAGGTTCGAGCGATATCCGATGGGTCGGCGTCCGACAAGCATGGACCCCGCGCCTCAGGATCGCGCTCGACTCAGAGGCGGCCGACTGCTCAACATTCGCGCCATGAAACCCCGCTTCTCTCCGCCACACGGCACGCAAAGCAAGCAAGCCCGCGAGAACCGCCACGTCCAGGCGGTGGAAACCATCGTGCCGTCGCTCGACGAGGATGATGTTATGGCCATCGTTTCACAACACGCCGCACCGTTTGTCCTGATCCTGGATTGCGTGCAGGATCCGCACAACCTCGGCGCTATCCTCCGCACCGCCGACGGCGCAGGCGTGCATGTCGTCGTCGCCCCCAAGGACAAAGCCGTTGGCATCACCGAGACCGTGCGCCGCATCTCCGTGGGCGCGGCCGATCACGTGCCATTCGCCCAAGTCACCAACCTCGCCCGGACCATGGAAAAACTCAAAGCCGCCGGCTTGTGGCTGGTCGGCACCTCGGATCATGCCAAATCGAAGTCGATCTATGAACTCGATTTGAAGGGCCCGCTCGCGCTGGTGCTCGGATCCGAAGACAAGGGCATGCGCCGCCTCACTCAGGAAAATTGCGATTTCCTCGCCTCCATCCCGATGGCCGGCCGTGTCGAGTGCCTCAATGTTTCCGTAGCCACCGGCGTCTGTCTTTTCGAGGCGGTGCGCCAGCGTCGGGCCAGCCATGAATGAACCGGTCCGAATTCTATCCGATCTCCACCTCGGCCACAAAATCTCGCGGATTTCTAACATCAGCGCCCTGCGACCGCTCATCGCCGGAGCTGGAACCATCGTTTTCAACGGCGACACCTGGCAGGAACTCGCCCGCCCTTTCCGCGTGCGCTCGGCGGCGATGCTGGAGGAATTGAAATCCTTCTGCGCCGAAGAAGGCGCGCATCCGATTTTCCTGCCGGGCAACCACGACCCTGGCTGGCCCGGCCCCGGCTGGTTGGAATTGGCCGAAGGTAAAATCGTCATCATGCATGGCGATGCGTTACTAACCGAAGGCTCTCCCTGGAAGCGGGAAATCCTCGTCAACGGCGAGCGGGTCAGGGAACTCTGGCGCAATCATCCGCAAGCCGGATACGACGTGACCCAACGCCTGCAAGTCGCCCGCGAAATCGCCAGCAACCTTTGCAGCGTCGAATACCCGATCGGCCGACATTTCCTCCAGCGCGCGTGGGACGCCGTCCTGCCTCCGCTGCGAGCGGTTAAAATGATCGAAGCCTGGCTCACCCAAGGCAGCGCGGGCGCGACATTCTGCGACACCTATTTCCCGAAAGCGGAAGTGCTCATCATCGGCCACTTCCATTGGCAAGGCAGTTGGCTTGCACACGGCCGGCAAGTGATCAACACCGGCTCGTTCACCTCTCCCGGGCGCGCCCACTGGGTGGAATGGAGCGAAGGAGTGCTCCGCCGCGGGGTGATCGAAGAATCGCCGGAAAACTGTCGTATGGGGAAAATCTCGGACGTCTGGCGCTGGTAGCGACTGAGAAAAAAGTGGTACACGAGGACGGGATCGAACCGCCGACCAATCCGGTGTAAGCGGACCGCTCTACCGCTGAGCTACTCGTGCAGG
>JBBECN010000231.1:0-2095 GCA_040881795.1 Akkermansiaceae bacterium | reverse complement strand
TTGGATGATGTAGCGGCGGCGTCCCCGCCGTCGGTGCCCTTCTCGACAGAATTGCACGTGAGCAAAAGTCGACTCACTGTTTGGTCAGCGCCTAACGCTTTGGCCGTTGCCAAATGGCAAAAAACACAAATCATTAAGCGAATAGTCCATTGCTTCCGCGATGCCCTGCTGTTGAGGTTAGAGGTTTACTTTCATGCCAGAGCGGAATTTTCATGCGGACCTTGGGGAGATCAGAGGGATCCGGGGAATGGACGCCGCACGGTCTGTTTTTATTGTCCCCTTTTTTTTTCGCTGGCCAGAGTATGGCAGGCGATCACTTTGACGCGCGCCCCCAATTCCATCCAATCGGCCTCTGTTTGAATTCACCTCATGAAAGTTCTGCTCACCACCACATCGTTCCAAGACACCCCCGGACCGCATCACGAAATGCTGGCCGCCAAAAATTTCGAGATTGTGCGCGAACGCGGACCGCTTTCCGAATCGCGCATGTTGGAACTGGCTGGTGATTTTGATGCGTTCCTGTGCGGTGATGACGCCATCACCCGGGCGGTTTTGGAAAAATCTCTGCCACGCCTGAAGGTTGTGGCCAAATACGGCATCGGCTTGGACAAAGTCGACGTGGCCGCAGCGACCGAGCTGAAGTTGCCCGTTACCTTCTGCCCCGGCGTGAACCACACGACGGTGGCCGAGCACACCTTCGGGCTGCTGCTGACCATCTACCGGCAGATCGTCGAACAAGACAACGCCGTCCACAAAGGCCAGTGGAAACGCCTCACCGGACACGAACTGATGGGTAAAACGATCGGCATCGCCGGCCTCGGCCGCATTGGCAAGGAAGTCGCCATCCGTGCGAAAGCCTTCGGCATGGAAGTGCTGGGTTTTGACCATCACTGGGACGAAACGTTCGCCCGGCAGCACGGCATCGAGCACGCCACGGGTGTGGACGACCTGATCCGCCGCGCGGATATCGTCTCGCTGCACATGAACCTCACGCCGGAAACAAAGCACTGCATCAACGCGGAGCGCCTGAAACTTTTCAAAAAGCATGCCGTCCTGCTCAACTGCGCACGCGGCGAACTGGTCGATAGCGCCGCCCTGGCCGCCGCGCTCGACGCGAACCAGATTGCCGGCTACGGCGCGGACGTGCTCGACGAAGAGCCGCCTTCCCCCGACCACCCTCTGCTCAAATGCCGTGGTGCCGTCATCACCCCGCACATCGGATCTCGGACCTACGAGAGCGTCGTACGCCAAGCCACCATGGCCGCGCAGAACATGATCAACGTCCTCGCCGGCCAACCCGCCGTCGCCCAAGCCAACAAACTTTCATGAGCAAAGATCAATCCGACATCGGTCTCATCGGCCTCGCCGTGATGGGCCAGAACCTCGCCCTCAACATCGCCGACCACGGCTTCCGCATCTCCGTCTACAACCGCACGACGTCGAAGACGGAAGACTTCGTTAAAAAGCACCCCAACACCCCCGGTGGTCTCCACGCCGCGCTCACCCTCGAGGACTTCGTCGCCTCCCTCCAGCGCCCGCGCAAAATCATCATCCTCGTCCAAGCCGGCAAAGCCACGGACGCCGTCATCGACAGCCTCGTGCCGCTCCTCGAAAAAGACGACATCATCATCGACGGCGGTAACGCGCTCTGGAGTGACACCGTCCGCCGCGAAAAAGACCTTACCGCGAAAAATCTCCGTTTCATCGGCTCCGGCGTCTCCGGCGGTGAAGAAGGGGCACGTTTCGGTCCGTCCCTCATGCCCGGCGGCGCCGAATCTTCGTGGCAAGAACTCGCCCCGATTTGGAACGCCATCGCCGCCAAGGTGGACGCCAAAACCGGCAAGCCCCTCGAAGGCGCCGCGCCCGGCAAACCCATCTCCGGCGGCGTGCCCTGCACCACTTACATTGGCCCCGACGGCGCCGGCCATTTTGTCAAAATGGTCCACAACGGCATCGAATACGGCGACATGCAGCTCATCTGCGAGGCCTACAACATCCTCCGCCACGGACTCGGTCTCACCATCGAAGAAACGCAAAAAGCCTTCGCCGATTGGAATGCCGGCGACCTCGATTCCTTCCTCATCGAAATCACCGC
>JBBECN010000230.1:0-2113 GCA_040881795.1 Akkermansiaceae bacterium | reverse complement strand
AAAAGAATTTTGACCAGGATATCGAAACCTATCGCAACAACGAGGAGCTTTACGAAAAAGCCAATCTCGATGCCGTCATCATCTCCACCGCCGATTTCCAGCATGCCATCCATTCGATCGAAGCCATCAATGTGGGTTGCGACGTTTATTGCGAAAAACCCTTCGCAGAAACGATGCAAGACGCCCGCGCCGCCCTCAAGGTGGTGAAGGCCTCCGACCGCATCCTCCAAGTCGGCTCACAACGCCGCTCCGGCCCGACCTACCACGCCGCTTACGACTATCTCAAAAGCGGCAAGTTCGGCCCGATCGTCGCCGCGGAAATGACCTGGAATGTCAACCAGCCCGGCCGCTGGCGCCGGCCAAACCTGGTCGCCTCGATCCAAGAAAAGGATGTCGATTGGAAACGCTTCCTGGGGAACCGCCCCGACGACAAGTGGGACCCACGCAAATACCTCGAATACCGCCTTTTCTGGCCCTACTCTTCTGGTATCCCCGGCCAATGGATGTGCCATCAAATCGACACCATCCATTGGTTCACCGGACTCCCCCACCCTCGCTCGGTCGCGGCCAACGGCGGGATCTATCAGTGGAAGGACGGGCGTTCGAATTTTGACACACTCACCGCCGTTTTCGACTACGGCCCGCTGGATGATCCGTCCACCGGCTTCCAAGTGACCTACGGCTCACGCTTCAGCAACTCCGCCGGTGGGACCAAGGAGGTTTATTATTCCAACGGCGGCGAACTCAACCTCGCCAACGGCAAGGTCACGGCCAATGGGGGACTCGAGAAATCCCATGCCGCCGAAATGAAAATGGAGGCAAACCTGCTGGCGGACCACAGCCTGGAAGGGGCCACGGCCGCCAGCACCGCCGCCAACACCGGCGCGGACGAACTCACCACCGCCCACATGAAAAACTGGCTGGAGTGCCTCCGCTCCCGCAAGCAGCCGAACGCACCCGTCGAGGCCGGCTATCAGCACTCGATCGCAACCATCATGGCCAACGCCGCCGCCCGCACCGGCGAGCGCGTCACCTTCGACGAGAAGACCCAGGAAGTCATGGCCGGCGGCAAAGTGTTCCACCTCTAACATTCATGCAGGCTTCAAATAAATCCATCACCCGCAGGCGCTTCCTCCACACCGGGTCATGCACCCTAACGGCGCTTGGTCTGGCACCGTTGCTGCGTGCGGAAACTCCGGCCGCGCCCGAAAAACTCTTCGCCTCGGTCGGCCTCGCCGCCCCGATGGAAAAGGCGGCGTTTCTCAAACAACAAGGCGCGGAATTTCTAACCGTCGGCGTCGGCGATTTGCTCGTGCCCGATCAACCGGAAGCGGACTTCGAGAAAAATCTGGCAAAACTGGCAGCGTGCCCGCTGCCGGTTCTCGCCTGCAACGGTTTCATCCGGCCCAAGCACTTCCGCTGCACCGGCCCGGATGCAAACCACGATCTCGTGCTCGAATGGTCGGACATCACCTTCCGCCGCATGAAAAAAGCCGGCGGCAAGTTCATCGTCTTCGGCAGCGGCGGCGCGCGCCAGGTGCCGGACGGCTGGCCCAAGGAAAAAGCCGACGAACAATTCGTCGCCTTGCTCAAGCGCATGGGCCCGCTCGCCGAGGCCCAAGGCATCACCGTGACCATCGAGCAGCTCCAAGCGAAGGAATGCAATTACATCAACCACATCGCCGAAGCGGCCACCCTCATCCGCGCCGCCGGACACCCTAACATCCGCCTACTCGCCGATCTCTATCACATGGCAGTCATGGGCGACACGCCCGCCGACCTCAAAGCAGCGATGGATGTGATTGTGCATCTCGAAATCGCCGAAAAAGAAGGTCGCACCGTGCCCGGCGTCAAAGGCGATGACTTCCGACCGTTTTTCAAAGTCCTGAAAGAAACCGGCTATCGAGGATCTATCAGCATGGAAGGAAAATGGCAGGACGATCAAATCGCCAACGCCTTCAACGAAATCGCCAAGCAGGCGGAAAATCTCTGAGGGCCCCTTTACTTAATCCTTTGCCAGCAGCGCCATCGCCGCGTTGTGGCCGGCAATGCCGCTGACACCACCCCCGCGACGAGCTTCGGCACCCGCGAGATAAATATGTGGATCGCCTCG
>JBBECN010000229.1:0-2117 GCA_040881795.1 Akkermansiaceae bacterium | reverse complement strand
GATTCGAGCCGCTGGATGACGTTGGCAAGGCGGGTGAGTTCGAGTTGTTTTTCCAGGATCTCGCGGCGGGATTGGACGAGGAGGAGATTGTCCGCGTCGTAGCGGTGGAGGACTTCGTAGAGCAGCGAGGCGCTGGATTGCAATTCGCGTTGCGAGCGGTCCTTTTGTCCAGGTGGGGTTTGCAGGATTAGTCCGGAGACACGGGCGATTTCACGGAATTGGCGGCGTGCGAGTTCGGCGGTGTTGATGCAGGCGATGAGATCATCCAACAGATTTTCGCTGGACAGGTAGCGGCGAAGACTCTCCTCATCAAGGATCAATCCGCGTTTGGCGGTTAGAGAGAATCCGTAATCGTTTTGAGTGGTGTGGATTGATTCTCCCAGTTCGCGTGAAATTCTGAAGGCGGCCAAGGTGGCAAGCCCTTCGTGAACCAGCCTGCCGGCGAAGGGATAGAAAAACAGGTGCTCGCCTTCGCGCGAATGGGCATGCTCGATGAGCAGCGCATCGTCCGCAGGCAGGCGCGACCACTTTTTCTGAATCGCCAGAATCGGGGCGACGGCCTTCATTTCTGGCGATGGTTTGCCGTGGCCCTGAAGCCGCCGGGCCATGGCGTGTGCAAGCTCGGAGGAGAGCGGCATCTTGCTTCCGCCCCACACCGCGACCTGGCCTTTCAGTGCGCGGGTGGCGGGTTTTACGGTGGCGGTGCGTTGATGGAACCGAACGAGTGTGAGTTGCCTGCCTGCGAAGATCAGGGATGCACCCGGTTTGATTTTCGAAATGAATGATTCCTCGACGGTGCCGAGTGTGTGGCCATTGGCAAACTTGATGGACACCGCCGGATCGCTGGAAATCGTGCCGATGCTCAGGCGGTGCTGGGTGATCAGGCGCTTGTCGTCCACGGTGTAGCGGCCGTCCTGCAAGCGCGCCTTGTGATAGCGCGGGTAGGCGGCGAGGGCGGTGCCGCCGTTGGAAATGAAGCCAAGCGCCCACTGCCATTCGGTGTCGGTTAGATTGTTGAAGGCGTGGCTGGATTCAATTTCCCGGCGCATCTCGTCCGCGGCGAAGGGCTGGCCGATCGCGCAGGTGACGAGGTGCTGCACGAGCAGATCGATCGGCTTCTTCAACGGATTGCGGCTCTCGATATTTCGCGCCAGCGCGGCATCGCGGGCGGCAGCGAATTCGACGAGCTCAAGTGCATGCGTGGGCACGCCGAGGATTCGTGAGACGCTGCCGGGTTGGTGTCCCGAGCGCCCGGCGCGTTGCAGCAGGCGGGCGATGCCTTTTGGCGAACCGATTTGAATGACTTGATCAACCGGCGAGAAATCCACGCCAAGGTCCAGCGAGGAGGTGGCGACGACGCATTTCAAACTGCCGTCGCGCAGGCCGTTTTCCGCGCGATCGCGTTCGGCGCGGTCGAGTGACCCATGATGCATGGCAAGCTGGTCCTTCCACTTCGGGCGGATCGTGCAGAGCTCCTGAAACCAGATTTCGGTTTGTGAGCGGGTGTTAGTAAATAGCAGGGTGACCTTGGCTTTTTCGATCTCATCGGCCACTTGGCTTGCGAGGCGGGTGCCGATGTGGCCGGACCATGGGAAGCGATCGATTTCTCTCGGGATCAGGGTTTCGATGACGATGGGCTTGTGCATGTCTGCGGCGATTTCCACCGAGTCATCGAACGCATTTCCTAACAGCGCCTGCCGCGCCTCGGTGAGGTTGCCCAATGTGGCGGAGAGCCCCCAGATGCGCAGCCCGGGAAACCAGGCACGGAGTCGCGCCAGGCATAGCTCGGTTTGCACGCCGCGTTTAGTACCTAACAGCTCATGCCATTCATCAACGATCACGCAGCGCAGGCCACCGAGTTTTTCCGAGAAATCCGCGTGGGTGAGCATCAGCGAAAGCGACTCCGGCGTGGTGACGAGCGTGTGCGGAAGCTTTTTCCGAAGCCGCGCGCGAAGGGCTGCGGGTGTATCGCCGGTGCGGGCTTCCGCTTCGAAGTGTGGAGCCAGTTCTGCCAGAGGTTCGCGCAGCGCGCGCAGGGTGTCCGCAGCGAGCGCGCGGAGCGGCGTGAGCCACAAAACCTGGCAACCGGAGCCGCCGGCAAGGCTCTCCGCCAGCGG
>JBBECN010000228.1:0-2119 GCA_040881795.1 Akkermansiaceae bacterium | reverse complement strand
TTCTGCAAGCTCGCCGCCGCCTACGGCATCCCGTCCGTGCACATCAAGCGCCCGGCGGACGTCACCAAGCAATTGGAAAAAGCGCTCGCCTACAACGACGGGCCCATCCTCATCCACGCCGAATGCGTGAAAACCGACAACGTTTTCCCGATGATCCCCGCTGGCGCTGCGCTCGAGGACATGATCACCGAGGCACCCAAGACCAAGATGGCCAAACCCGTCGGTTCCACGTGAGGTTGAGTTGCTGGTTTTCAGTGTTCAGTTTTCAGGCAAGACCTGGAAAATGACGCTGCACCTAGCGCCCACCTCTTCCTGCCAACTGAAAACTTCCAACTGAAAACTTCACCCATGTCCAAGACCATCGTCACCACTGACACTCCGCTGCCGGCCCCCGCGCTCACCCGCGGGCCGTCCCACACGCTCTCCGTGCTCGTCAACAACGAGCCCGGCGTGCTCATGCGCATCTGCCAGGTCTTCTCGCGCCGCGCCTTCAACATCGACTCGCTCGTCGTCTCGGAAGGCCGCAACGCGAATTTTTCCCGCATGACCATCGGCATCTCCGGCGACCCGCAAGGACTCACGCAGATCATCATGCAGGTCAACAAGCTCATCGACGTCATCCATTGCTTCGAGCACACCTCGGACAACTCGGTGACCAAGGAAATGGTCCTCGTTAAAATCCAGTGCTCGCCCGCCGAGCGCTCGATGGCCCTGCAAATCGCCGAACACTTCTCCGGAAAAACCGTCGATCTTACGCCCACCTCGATGATCGTCATGATCAACGGCGATAGCCCGAAAATCGACGCGGCCGTGGCCATGTTTTCGCAGTTCAACATCATCGAGACCGTCCGCACCGGCAAGGTGGTGATGGCCCGCGGCGAGCAGCCGACCTGATCTCCGACGGGGCGTCACGCCTCCTATCATCCAGCTCAAAACCGTGTCCCTCGTCCGCGAGGAACACGGTTTTTTTGGTGACTCTGATAAAGCCCCTCAGTTTTAGACAAGGCCGCGCGTTTTCATTCCATTTTTGCATGAATGAATTTCACTTCGGTGGGTGGTTCAGCGCGATTTTGGAAGGTTACAAAATCGTTTCGCACCAAACATGGTATGGATGGTGCTTTTTCGGGGAAATTTGCGCAGTTCTCCCATACCCCCTAAACCAAGATGAAAACTAAGTCATTGCTGATCGCTGGAGCCACTATTTTGGCGATTTTAGCTACAAAATCCGCAGCCGCGGTGGTCACCGGAACCTATAGTTTTGGCGCTGACGGGCATGTTGAAACCTTTGCTTACAACGGAGCCGCCATCACCGGCGTCACAGTCGGGAATTTGGTTAAGGTCGGTGTCACATCAAGTTCAAGTAGCGGTAACTCGCGAGCTTCTAATTGGCCGACAGGCGCGACCACTGAATCAAACGCCTTTACCGGAACGATTGATCCATCCAAATACTTCGTTTTTACCCTCGCCGCACTGGGGGGCTACACGCTCGATATGAGTTCGATCACCTTCGGAGTGGGGCGGAGTACAACAGGCCCGAGACAGTGGGAGTGGAGGTCGAGCGCTAACAATTACGCCTCAGCCATCGAGACTTACACATCAACTACTGCCGGATTAACTCTGGTCTCGGGAGTTCTCACGAATCCTGACACAAACAGCTCATGGACCGGCAACGTGCTAGATCTTTCAGCAGAAGCCTACAAGGATCTTACCAACATCAGTTTTCGGATCTATGGTTATAACTCTGAGTCGACCGTTGGCACCGGGGGGCTTCAAGGAGATTTGAACTTTGATGTTACCGCCGTCCCCGAGCCCACCGCTGTGTTTCTCGGTGCCTTCGGCCTGCTCGGTCTTCTTCGCCGCCGCCGTTGAAAGTACTTTGTTTAGAGGGCTCCGGGCAGGATATGCCCGGGCCACGTCCCCAAGGAGTGTGGGCGTCTCGCCCACGCGTCTGAGGCGGAGGAGGAGGGCGAAGATACCGACCACGGAATACAGGCACGGAAGGTGAGAATCGGGAAACCATTGGCTTCGTTCCGGCTCCGGGCAGGATGCCCGGAGCCTCTCACTCGAATCCATTCAAGCTTGATCCGCCGGATCTCGTAGCAGCGGCTTGCTCTTCACC
>JBBECN010000227.1:0-13473 GCA_040881795.1 Akkermansiaceae bacterium | reverse complement strand
ATGAGCATGTGGGTGGCTTGGATGTCACCGTTGGCGAGTGAATCGCGGATGGCCGCCCAGCTGGCTCCCTTGGTGACCGTGGAGTTGATACCGTATTTTTTGAAGAGTCCTTTTTCGTGGGCGATGACGATGGGCGAACAATCGGTTAGAGCAATGATACCGAAATTGACGTTGGGTGATTCCGGGGTCTCGCTGGCGGTTTGTGCGCCGGCCCAGCCGGTCGGCAGCCCCGAGGCAAGCAGCCCGAGTGCGGTGGTGCGGGTGGATACAGAAAGGAATTTCCGGCGGGATAAGGCTTGAGTTGGTTCCATAAGCAATGTGTGTGTAGTCGAGTCCGATGGTAGCGTTAAGGATGCCAAGTCGGGCTGATGCTTCGGGAGTTTGCCGGATGATAGTTCATCGACGGGATGAGGCCTGCTCATGCGCTTTCTTGCACGAGACTTGCGCTGTGGAAAATATCCTCGCGATAGATGCGGGTGATCGAGCCGGCCGTCACATCAGGCAGGATGCCGATGCTGCGCAGTCCTGCGAGCACCCAGGATGCTTTTTCAACCGTGGGCCGATTTACGGAATCCCCGTGGAAGAGATGAAATGTGGAAGCGGACAACGATCCCGCACCCGTATCGAAGGTATCGCCCAGACTGTTGCGCAGAACATCGGGCGAGGCACCGGTGTATTCTTTCATGGCGAGGATTGAGATGAGATCATTGCGGAATTCGGGGTCCTGACAAAGCCTGCATGACTCCAGCAATGCGGCGACCAGAGTGACGGCTTCCGCCTTGCGCTCCCGCAGGAATTTACCCGAGAGCAACAGGACTTTTTCGGGGTGGCCGTGTGACAGATCCGATGAAGTGGCGGGGCACCAACCCGTGCCGGTGAGGATGGATTCCGAGTTCCATGGCTCGCCGACGCAGTAGCCGTCGATGTGCCCGGCACGGAGGTGGCGGGGCATGAGCGGCGGTGGGACGAAAATGATTTCCGCATCCGCTGGCGAGGTGAGGCCGTGGCGCCGAAGCCACTGATGCAATAGAATGTGATGGGAGGAGAATCGGTGGGTAGCAGCGAGCGTGAATGGGCGGTCTTTTTTCCAATGGTGCAGCAAGAAAGCAGGTAGCCCGTCGCCTTTTCCAATATCAGAAGGCTTGATCTCCGCAGAGAGAGTGATGGCATTTCCGTGTAAGTTGAGAATGAGTGGCACCGCAACTTCGCAGCGTAAGTCACCCAGCCCCATACCGAGTGCGAATGCGATGCCGGCAATGGACTGCGCCCCATCCAGATCACCATAAAAAATTTTATCCCGCACACTGGCCCAGCCGAGTTCACGGGAAAGAACCACATTAAGACCGTAACGTTTAAAAATCCCGGTCTCATGAGCAACGGCGATCGGAGCGCAATCGCTCAGCGGGACGAATCCGAGCCGAATGGGGAAGGATTTATGCTGATTCTCGATAAACGCCATGGCGCTGAGATAAGCGCGTTGAATGCCAAACGTGGAATTTTGGCATAAGCACTGCTGTTTCGCGGTAGGGCTTTCAATGAGAGCGATTCATTATTATGGACTGGGTTCCCGACTTGAGACAATTGAGAGCATTCGTTGCCGTGGTGGAGGAGGGGAGTTTCACACTTGCCGCCCGCAGAATCTTCGTTACCCAGTCGGCGGTTAGCCATTCCCTGCGCACTCTTGAGGAGCAATTGTCATGCCGCTTGCTGGATCGTACAGGCAAGAGGGTGGCGGTGACGGCCGAAGGTGAGTTATTACTCAGACGTTGCAAGAGAGTGATTTTCGAACTCGAACAGGCGAGCCGCGATCTCGATGGATTGCGCCGCTGGGGACAAACGAGAATCCGCATCGGTGCGCCACACAGCCTTTGTCATTTCCTCATCCCATCAGTGTTGCGCGAGTTTCGGGATTGTTTTCCGCGCTGTGAACCGATCATCGAAGCGGGAGATACCACTGTGCTGCTCGATCGTTTGGCGGGAGCTGATTTGGATCTGGTCGTCGGGTTGAAACCACGCGGCAAGGGCGAGGAGGGATACCGGGCGATGTTCAAGGACCGTCTCGCATTCGTGGTTTCACCATTTCATCCGTGGGCGATCGACCATTCCATCGTCCTTTCGACGATCAATGACCACCAATTCATCATCTATGCCAAGGCCACGGAGACCCACCGTCTCATCGAGGAATGGCTAGAGCAGCATGGCGGCCGTGGTAAAAAGCCGCTGGTGCTTGGAGACATGCAGGCGATTAAGGAGATGGCCAAGCTGGGCATTGGTGTGGGAATTGTGGCCCCATGGGTCGCCACCCGCGAGATCGAGGATGGCAGCTTGAAGGTCGTCGATATCGACGCGCCTGGAATTCGCCGCGAGTGGGGTGTCTTTCATTCACCCAAGCGCGAGCCCAGCTTGGTGGAGGAAACTTTCATCGGGTTATGTGAGATGGCATTTGCCGCGATGCCCTCGAGCTTGACGGAATCATGAAAAGCCACCCCGGTTTCCCGGAGTGGCCTTCTCAGAGTGATAATAGGATCGCCGGGCGGAAATCAGAATGTATAATTCATCTCGATCGAAAACTGGGTGGTGGTCGGTAGCCCCGGCCCACCGGCAGGTCCGGTGAATGCGTCTCCCTCGGATTCGAAGTGCGAGAACTTGGCGAGGGCGGTGAAGTGCTCGTCGAATTTCTTCACCAACACCGAATTGTATTCCCAACCGTAACCGGTTGAGATTTCATTGTCACCATAGGCATGAAGAATGTTGCTCCACTTGATCCCGTAGAAAAGCGGCATCGTGTGTGAGAGATAAACATCCGTCAGGCCGTTGTGCGTGCCTTCGATGCGGCCGCCGATGAAGGCGTCGGCGAATCCGTTCAATGCGTGTACGGTGGCGAGTGGCGTTTTGAAACCGTCATCGAGGTGCTCGACGCCGAGTGTGAGCGACTGGGTGCCGAATGTTTTGGTGGCTGTGAAGTGACCGTAGAACGCGTCATCTTCGGATAACGCGCCAGCCTGATCCTGATAGGCAATTTCTCCATACAACGCGAGGCCAAGGAGGCTTCGCTTGGCGCTCACCCCAAAGGTGTCATTGTCCCAGTTTGGCCGTTTTTCGAAATCCATCAGATACACATACGCACCCAAGGTGAGATCCGTGATGCCAGTGTAGGAGGCATTCAACAAATGAATGTCGGAATCGAGATCCTGGACATTGGAAAAAATCACCGGAGGGGCGAACACCAATGAAGAATCGGCGTCGGAACCGAAGATCCGGTTCACCTGGTTGATATAGGCGTAGTTGAGCGTCAGTGCGTCAATCGATGTATTGTTGAGTGAGATCGCATCGAAGGTTTGCTCGTTCTGGCGCCATCCGACGTTGCCGATGAATGCCGCGTTGTCATAGATTATCCGCTGACGTCCGACTCTCGCTGTCGTATCGAATCCGGAATACTGGATGTAGCCTTGGTTGAGCTCGTTGGTTTCGGGGTCGGCGATGACACTGTTTCCCAATACAAACGGATCGGCGTTTGGGCCTGCGCCGCCGTTGTAGTCATCCACGACGGCTTGGCTGAACTCACCTTCGATCAATGCGCTGAAACCATTCCATGATTGGGTCTTCAAGCCGAGGCGCTCGCGCACCGTGAAAGCGTGCGACGCATCAGCAAGGTCGACGTCACGGAATTCATACCGCGCGCGAATGTCGATGATTGGTTTGATCCACGGCTCGGGCTTGGGCGCGAGGGTGGTCTCCAAATCGGGGCTCCCCGCATGCAGGAGGCTGGCGGTTGATAGAAACAATAGTGATTTTGCTTTCATGGATGGTTCGTTTGATGGGGAGCTGGATCGAGCTCGCTGGGTGATGAATCAGCGCGATGCTTGCCAGCTTCGCGGACGAGAGTCAAATTGTGCGTGAAGTATTTTCCCCAGCACCATGAGAACCAATCATGGACCGCGGGGAAGCAGCGGCTTCTCGCCGGGATTTCATGGCTTTCTAGGTTGGATGAATTTCACCAGATCTTCTCGGGTCTTGAGCAGGTCCGGAGGATTGAGGTAGAACATGTGGCCGCCATCATAATAGGTCGTCTGGATATTGGCGCGCGCCTGGGCGGATAATCCGAAGAGATGGCGAATCGAATATGCGACTCCTTCAGGAGGTGTCGCGAGGTCGGTGTGCCCCCCCATCACGAGGATCTTGAGATGGGGATTGTCGCGCATCGCGATGCCAAGGCGTTCACTCACATTGACGACTTGGTTGTTGGCATTCCAGCGCCAAGGCTGAACTTTACCTGTTAGGATCTCGTAAGGTTGATCCTCCTTGTATCCGAGATCGCGCCCTAGGTAGTCGAGCATGGCGGTGGAAAACGCACCATAGGCAAGCGAGTAGGATGGGTCGTATTGCGGATTGGCGGCAGACTTGTCCGTGGTGTCCCAAGCGACGCGCGCATCGAAGCGGCCAATCACTTTGCTTTCTTTTCTGAGTAGTTCGGCTCGGAAAAAACTCGAATTGATCCGCAGATCATGGGTCAGCCAAACCTCTGCTGCGACCCCTGTGAAGGCCTCCAATTTAGCGGCAAGGGCCGCCCGTTCCTGGTCGCCGAGAGAGGTACCTTTGAGCAATCCGGCCGCGTATTCACCGAATGCGAAGTCCGTGCACTGCTTGACCAAGGCGTCGCGATCTCCCTGGATTTTCTGATGAAAATGAGCGGTACCGGTATAGGTTGGCAGGAAAACCTGATAGGCGAGATCATTTCCTTGGGCGGATTGAAGGGTGGAAAAATCGAGCAGGGATGACAACAGCACCACGCCATTGAGACTCATTCCGTAGCGCGATTGCAGGTGTTGGGACAAGCCCGCCACGCGGATGCCGCCATAAGACTCGCCTAACAGAAATTTAGGAGAAGCCCAGCGGTCGTGCTCGCTAATCCAACGTCGAATGAAATCGCCGACGGATTCGATGTCTTCGTCCAGGCCATGGAAATCGGCCGGTTTCGCATCGGTCTCGGCGCGGCTGTAACCGGTGGAAACCGGATCGACAAAGACCAGATCGCACACGTCGAGGATGCTGAGTGGATTGTCCACAATCCGAACCGGCGGAACCGGAGCGGTGGTTCCATCTCCGGGAAGCTTGAGGATTTTCGGCCCCAACACGCCGATATGGAGCCAAACGGCGGAGGACCCCGGGCCGCCATTGAAGGCAAACATCACCGGGCGGGTGGATGGATCCTTGACGTCGGTCCGCTCATAACTGACGTGAAAAATCGACGCCCGGGCTTTGCCATCATCCTTTTTGAGCTGCAGTTTGCCGGTGACGACACGGTAGGGGATCTGTTTACCGGCGATCGTGATCGTTGCTTCCCGGGTCACGGGCTCAACCAACTTTGGCGGCACCGCTTCTTTTTCCGGAATGAATTTGGGGGGTTCCGGGTTCTCGGCGGCAAGGACTGACAAACTCAGACCGATCAAAAGCGGGCAAATGAAACGCATGGCGCGGATTGTAATGCCAAATCGCGGCTTGTCGATGCCCCTTGATTGCCGAGTTCGAGTCAATCAAAGACCCTGCATCGCACGAATTTCCGCTCTCAGCATTTTAACAAGTTCAGCAGGTCCAAGGACTTTCGCCTGACTGCCGAAACTCAAAACCCAGCGCAAAACCTCCTCGAGGCGACCCACTTCGAAGCGGACTTCGACCCGGGTGCCTTTCGCATTTAAAGGAATGATTTCCTGACTTGGGTGCCAGCTCCGCTCCTGGGCAAGGCGTGCCGCGTAGTTTTTCAACTCCACGCGAACGACTTGTCGGGAATAATCGCCCGCAACCGACCAGATTCCAAACGACTGCTTCAAATGATCACCACCATCAAAATCGATCGGTCGTTTAAATGGCTCATTTGTCACCTTGAGCCGGGTCATCCGAGGCAGGGCAAAAGTTCGCAGTGCTTGGCGTTTGAGGTCGTTTGCGATGAGATACCAGCCGCCATCAACCTCACCAAGATGGAGCGGATGAACCCGGCGGAACTCGCCAGAATCCGATTCCAGTTTTTTGTAGGAAAAACTGATAACCATCTGATTTAGAATTGCTTGAGCGATCTCACCAAAGCGTTTCACATCGCGCGGGCTCTGCTCCACCGATTTGCGGGAAAAGGCGGTGTCCAGATTGCACCACGCGAAGGCGATTTTATCGTCCATGCCACGTGTCATCTTTGCAAAAATTCGATCCATCACTTCAGCCAGCGGTGTGCCGCGGACCGACTCCACAGCGGTTTTAGCAAGGAATAATCCGGCAAGTTCTTCGGCTGTGGTCTGAAAAACCGGGAAATCCGAGACGTCCTCATCGTAATAATAGCCGTGAAGCGCGTCATTGTATTTGACCGGTAAGTTCAGTTCATCGCGCATGAAAGTGATGTCCCGCTGCACGGTTTTGCGCTGGACGCTGAGTTTTTCCGCCAACTTCGCGCAGTTCGGGAATGAACCGTCCAAGATCGCTGAGTGGATTTCGTAAATCCGGAACAAAGGTCGGCGAGTGACTCCGCGCCGATGGCTGGCATCGTGCATGAGATTGGCAATGTCGTGCTGTAGGCGGCTCATTGGCAAGTAGCCTAGGCTTCCTAGCGAACCCTACCAGCCAGAACGTCTGGTGGACCCGAATTTAAAACTTGTTACAATATATGTAATGCGGAATTTAGAAATCGGATCACTTGCCGATCATGGCCTCACGGCTCCCTTCTCACTTAAAGCCCGCGTGGCGGGAACATCACTTTCTGGAGATCTTGGCCACGGTCGCAGGATCCACGATGAACGAACCTGTGCCATAAGGCTTGGGCGTTTCACCGGCCGCAATCTGATACTCGAACGTCTTGACTGGCTTTGATCCTGGAGTCGTCGCCATCAAATAGACCCGGATCGTCATGACTTCTTTGCCGGTGGCGCCTTCCAGCTTTTTGATGGAATATTGGATTTCGTTTGGACCATCGAAGGCTCCACCCGTCACCACTTCGGCCTCTTTGGCGTTCGCAAAGCGGTGGCGGCTGACCTTATTCACCTGCAACCGAACTTCGCGACCCGGGCAGAAAACGTAAACTTTGGCGACGTATTTGGCGGGATTCACGGAGATCGGCGTGATTGGCATTTCACCTGATGGCTGGGCTTCAGGGGTTTCCTTGAGGTATTTCAAGTCGTCTGCGGCCAATTCTTTGCGGACTTCCGGCAAGGCGGCCAGATTGACAAAGTCAGCCCGATCATAGAGCCATCCCCCGCTGCCGCGCACAAACGACAGCACCAACAGATTGTCGGTGGGATCACCGCCGATCCCGAAATCAATTTTCCCGAAATACGCGGCCTTGGCAGTCGGGCCATTTTGCTTGGCTTCGAGAAATTTCAGCCCTTTCACGCCCGGTGGCGGTGCGGGAAGATTGAAAACACTGGATGGAAATGGGAGTTTTTCCGAAACAATCCGGTTGCGGACTTCCACCCGGCGATGCTCGGCGGTGACCCGTTGCCAAGCGGGCGCGTCACGACGGATCATCGCCTCGCGCCAAGCGTTGTAGGCCGTCTCCAAGGCGGGTCGTAAATCGGCTTGGGCTGCGACCATGCCGCACAATCCCATCGAAATGGCAAAAATCACTCGCTTCATGAGCGAAACGATTGGACAAGATACCCTTTTCCACAACAAACAAATCGCAGGTCGCTTCGATAGAGCACGACCGCGATTGGGCTATGAGTAGTATTTTGCAGAGGGTGGCGCCAATTGGCGAGGCGCGAGATCGGGAAATTCTCAAGGATGCGGCGACTTACGTCTACGACCAGACTCCCCAAGGGGATGTTCTTGCTCATGTTTTTCTGCCGGCGAAACCTTCCACGGAACCCTGCCCGGTGATCGTGTTTTTCCACGGCGGTTTCTGGGACTCGCCGACGCCGACGCAATTTGTCCCCCACTGCCTGCATTTCGCAAGTCGTGGGGCGGTGGCGGTGGCTGCGGAAACCCGCACATCCGCCAAACACGGCACCGGCCCGCTGGAAGCCATCGAGGACGCTCGCAATTTGATCCGTTGGCTGCGCCATAACTTCGACACCTTCAATCTCGACCCGAACCGGCTCACCGTCGGCGGTGCCGGAGGCGGCGCATTCTTGGCGCTGCTGGCGACGATGCCTAAAACCAAGGATCTGCCACCCATCGATGGGCTGACCTGCACGCCTCAAGCGCTGGTCTTGTTCAGCGCCTTGGTCAACACCACGGGAAAAAGCGCGGCTGCGGAGCGTTTTCCGGATGCTAAAAGCGCCAAGCGTCTCAGCCCCAGCAACTTGCTTCGACGCAAACTGCCGCCAATGCTGCTTTTTCACGGAAAATCGGACCGGATCACTCCATTTGAGGATGTCGAAAAGTTTCGCCGCGGAATGCGTTGGCGTGGGAACAGTTGCGAGCTGATCGACTTCGAAAAGGCGGATCACAGCTTTTTCAACTTCAACGTCAGCCACAAGCATTTCGAGCTGACTTTGGGCGGGGCAGATCGTTTTCTGGTCGATCACGGTTTGCTTGAGCCAGAGGAAGCGCCGGAGATCGTTTGATGCGGCGCGCCACCTCGGTGTCAGGCACAATTCCTGCTTTGCAGCCTGCATGGCCTGCCGTTTATTCCGCCGTCGACTCGGCGTCAGCGCCGGGTTGTTAATTTCCGAATCCTGATGAACGCGTTTTACCACTCAAGCACCCCGCTCGTCCCCGGCTCCTTGCACCGGCTTTCCCAAGAACATGACAACTGCGGCATGGGGGCCATCGCCCATTTGCAAGGGAAACGCAGCCACCAAATCCTCGATTACGCGCTCACCTCGGTCTGTTGCATGACCCACCGCGGCGCCGTGGATGCGGACATGAAAACCGGTGACGGCTCCGGGGTTCTCACCCAAATCCCCCGCCCGCTTTTCCGTAAGGCGGCAGAAAAACTCGGATGCATCGTGGAAGACGACGCGGATTTGGCCGTGGGTGTGTTTTTTTTCCCAACCGAAAATTCCGTAGCGATCGCACAGATCCGTGAAATCGCCACCGAAGTGCTCGCAAAACGCGAAATTCCGATGATCGGTTGGCGCGATGTCTCGGTGGATCCCGAAGCGCTGGGGAAAATCGCCCTCGCGAGCCGTCCGCAGATCGAGCACCTGTTGATGCTCCGCCCTACCGCGATGGATCCAGAGGATTTCGAGCGGAAACTCTACCTCTGCCGGCGCGAGATCGAGCACCGCACCAAAACCATCCAGAGCTTCTACATGCCGACATTTTCGAGCCGGCTGATTTCCTACAAGGCGCTTGCCATGCCGGCCGCGCTGCGTGCGTTCTACCTTGATTTCAGCGATCCGGATTACGAAATCGCCATCGCCCTTTATCACCAGCGCTTTTCCACCAACACCTTCCCCGCCTGGCCCCTCGGTCAGCCGTTCCGGATGATGTGCCACAACGGCGAAATCAACACCGTCGAAGGCAACCGCAACTGGATGACCTCCCGCGAAGAATTCTTTGCATCGCCAGTCTGGGGCGATGATATCGGACTGGTCAAAGACCTCATCCGCCACGGCGAGTCGGACTCCGCCTCGTTGGACCACGCCTTGGAACTGCTGATCCTTTCCGGGCGCTCACCGGAACACGCCATGTGCATGCTGGTGCCGCCCGCCTACCGCAATGACGAGGACATCTCAGACGAGGTGCGCGCGTTCTACCAATTCATCCGCTCCTTCTCCGAGCCTTGGGACGGCCCGGCCGGCTTGGTCTTCACCGATGGCACCAAACTCTGTGCCTCCCTCGACCGCAACGGACTCCGCCCGTCCCGCTATAAAATCACCGAGGACGGCGTGCTCTACATCGGCTCCGAAGCCGGTGCGGTCATCTTCGACGATGCCACCGTGATCCGCAAAGGCCGCCTCGGCCCGGGCCAAATGATCTCCGCCAACACCGTCACGGGCGAGTTCAAATACGATCGCGAAATCAAAGAAGAGCTCGCCAAGCAGAAACCCTACCGCCGCTGGATCGATGAAAATCGCCTGGAACTCCGCAAGTTTGTTTCGCCAGTGGCGCACGTTCCGGAGATCGACTACTCATCGCTAGAACTATCACAGCATCAAGTCACTCACGGTATTTCTATCGAAGAACTGGATATGGTGTTTCCGCCCATGATGAAGAGCGCCCAAGAGGCGGTTTTCTCAATGGGAGACGACATTCCCCTCGCCATCCTCTCGACCCAGCCGCGCCTTTTATACACTTATTTCAAACAACTGTTTGCTCAGGTCACCAATCCTCCCATCGACCCCATTCGCGAATGGGCGGTGATGTCCTTGGGGGCCGGTCTCGGAGTCGAGCGCAACTTGCTCGCTGAGACGCCGGCGCACTGCATGACCGTCAGTCTCGACAGCGCCATTCTCTTCGAGCACCAGCTTGAGAAAATCAAACACCTCGAGGAACATGGGTTTCCCTCGGTCACGCTTGATTGCACCTGGCCTGCCGCCGCAGGTGCCGCAGGTCTCAAACTGCGCCTCGATGAAATTTGCGCCGAGGCGGAAGCTGCCGTGCGGGAAAACAACAACGTCTTGATTCTCTCGGACCGCGCCACCTCGGCCGGGCGGATTCCCATCCCGATGCTTCTCGCGATCGGCACCGTGCACCACCACCTCACCCGCATCCGCATGCGGATGCGGGCGTCGATCGTCCTGGAAACCGGAGAGGCCCGCGATGTCCATCAAATCGCGTGTTGTTTCGGTTTTGGCGCAACCGCCATCTGCCCCTACCTCGGTTACGCCACCGTCCGTCAACTCGTCGCGGCGGATGCCGGAAAGAACAAACTCGGCGAACTCAGCGCCAAAAAGGCGATGACAAATTATCGCAAAGCCCTTGAAAAAGGGATCCTCAAGATCATGTCCAAAATGGGCATCTCGGTGCTCAACTCTTACCAAGGTGCTCAAACCTTCGAGGCCATCGGCGTGGGCAACGAAGTCGTCGATTTCGCTTTCACCGGAGTCCCCTCCAAAATCGGTGGCGTCGGATTTCTGGAAATCGCCGAGGAATCCATCATTCGGCACCGTGCGGCATTTGAAACGATCGTTCCTGAAGGCGAATCCCTCGACCTCGGCGATCCGGGTTACAACCGCTACCGCAAGGCCGGCGAACGCCACGTTTACACCACTGAAGTGATCAAAAACTTCCACACCTACGTCAAATCCGGCCGTCCCGAAGATTACGAGGAATATGTCCGTGTTTCGTTGGAAACCAAACCGGTAGCAATCAAAGACCTAATCGATTTTGTGCCCATCTCGGGCGGGTCAATCCCACTCGAAGAGGTGGAGCCGATGGAGAGCATCCGCCGCCGTTTCACCACGGCCGCCATGTCGCTCGGCGCACTTTCCCCCGAGGCTCACGAGACGCTGGCCATCGCGATGAACCGCATCGGCGGCAAGTCAGACTCCGGCGAGGGTGGCGAGGATCCGATCCGCTACAAGTCCTACGCCAACGGCGATTTCGCCCGCTCTTACATCAAACAAGTCGCCTCGGGCCGCTTCGGCGTCTCCGCCTATTATCTCGTCAATGCGGGTGAATTGGAAATCAAAATGGCCCAGGGTGCGAAACCCGGTGAAGGCGGACAGCTTCCCGGTCACAAAGTCAACGCCCTGATCGCCCGACTGCGGAACACCCAGCCCGGCGTGCAATTGATTTCTCCCCCTCCCCACCACGATATTTACTCGATCGAGGATCTCGCCCAGCTGATTCATGACCTCAAGGAAGTGAACCCACGAGCCCGGATCACCGTGAAATTGGTCGCGGAATCCGGGGTCGGCACCGTTGCCGCCGGTTGCGCCAAAGCCTCCGCGGACAACATCCTCATCTCCGGCCACGACGGCGGCACCGGCGCATCCCCCCTCTCCTCCACCAAACACGCCGGCTCGCCTTGGGAACTCGGACTCGCCGAAGCCCAGCAAACCCTGCTTATCAACAACCTCCGCGACCGCGTCATCCTCCGCACCGACGGCGGCATCCGCAATGGCCGCGATGTCGTGATCGCCGCCATCCTCGGGGCCGAGCAATTCAACTTCGGCACCACCGCCATGATCGCCATGGGCTGCGTTTATGTCCGCAAGTGCCACTTGAACACCTGCCCCGTCGGCATCGCCACCACCGACCCGAAATTCCGCGCCAAATTCAAAGGCACCCCGGAAATGGTGATCAATTACTTCACCGCCGTCGCCGATGAAGCGCGGGGCATTATGGCCCGCATCGGCGTCCGCACGCTCGATGAATTGATCGGCCGCCCGGAATTCCTCGTCCAGCGCCACGTCACCGATCACCCGAAGGCGAACACGCTCGATCTGAGCGCCCTGCTCAAGGACGTGGTCCCCACCCTCGCAGAAAATTCCGGGAAAGCGCCGGAATCCATTTCGCGCATTTGTGCCAAAGACCGCAACGACGGGCTCGCCAAACCCGCGCTCGACCTGCAAATCCTGAGCGATCTCGTGGCGGCGGTTTCCAACCGCCAAGCCCCAAAATCTCCCGAATACGGCCCCGATTCCATCCCTGCTGAAATCACCGACGCCATCAAACTCCTCCCGGATCGTCCACCCGTCGCGCTCAGTTACGACGTCGTCAACACCGACCGTAACATCGCTACCCGCCTCTCCGGCCGCATCGCCGAGGTCCACGGCGACCGCACGCTGTCCGCCGATTCCATTCATATCACCTGCCGCGGCAGCGCCGGCCAATCGTTCGGTTGCTTCCTCGTTTCCGGGGTGAAACTGGAACTCATCGGCGAAGCCAACGACTACGTCGGCAAAGGCATGGCCGCCGGTGAAATCGTCATCCGCGTTTCCGAAACCGCCAAATTCGAAGCCGCCACCAACACCATCTGCGGCAACACCTGTCTCTACGGAGCCACCGGCGGCCAGTTGTTCGCCAACGGCCGCGCCGGCGAACGCTTCGCCGTTAGAAACTCCGGGGCCACCGCCGTCGTCGAAGGCGTCGGCGATCATGGCTGCGAATACATGACCAACGGCAAAGTCGTGATCCTCGGAAAAACCGGCAAAAACTTTGGTGCAGGCATGTCCGGCGGCACCGCCTACGTCTATGATGTCGATGGCAAATTCTTCTCCCGCGTCAACTCCGAGATGGTCGTAGCCCTGCCAATCAAGCGCGCCCAGGACATCGCCGAGGTGAAATCCCTCATCGAAACCCACCTCGCCCGCACCAGCAGCCCGCAAGCCCAAAAGCTTCTTTCGAATTGGGATGAAACCATCCGCAAACTGGTCCGCGTCATCGCCAAGGAACACGCTGAACTCGAAGCCGCCGAGGAACAACACGAAGCTGCCTCAATCCCGGTGGATGCCAAATCTTGATGATGGGCCGCGCCCTGTTAGCGGCGCGTCTATGACCTTTGCTAACAGGGCGCGAGGCCGTGGAGTGAAGCGGAAAGCAAATCAAGAAGCTTCGCTCATCCCATCCGCATCGACGCTCATAGAGACGCCGCTACAA
>JBBECN010000226.1:0-2123 GCA_040881795.1 Akkermansiaceae bacterium | reverse complement strand
AAACATCCAAAGCGGTGTGGCGCTTCGCTTCCCACCGCAGTCCATGGGGCGGGCTACTCGATGCGGTGCGGGAAAAACCGGCTGAGGTTTCCCGTGATCGGTGAGGTGTCGCCTCTCGCGGAGAGCCCGCAGCATTCGTCGCCGATCATCCACAGGCCCCAAACGAAATGGCGGCCGGCGGCGGTGAACATCGGCGCGTGCTTCTGATAGACGGTGGGTTCGTTCTGATGGCCGGCGGCGCCGGATGCGAGTTTGTTGCCACGGTCCATCAGCGAGATCCCGGCGCCTTCGCGACCGAAGAAAGGCTTTTCCACCCAATGGGAGACGCCTTGGGAACACAGCGTTTCTTGGGTTAGATAGGCGGGCAGCAGCAGCGGATGTCCCGGGTTGAGCTCCCAGAGAATCGGCAGCAAGCCTTTGTTGGATAACATCATCTTCCACGCCGGTTCGATGAAACGAGCGCGCTCCTGGCCGATTTCTGCGAAAAACGGCTCCTCCACCATCCACTCCCACGGGTAGAGTTTGAACAGTTTGTCGATCGGTTCTTCGGCGGCATCGGTGAACCGCCCCTCCCCGGAAAATCCGATTTCCGAGATGTCCATCAGCGCCACGGTTTTACCCGCCTGCTCGGCGGTTTCCGCGAGGTAGGCGATGGTTTGGCGGTCCTCTAGGTTTTCCCAAGCGCTGGCGAAGTGGATGCGGTTTTCGGGGATGGATTTCCACCGCGCCACCAACGCCTCGTGGATCGAGTTCAGTTGATCGGACTCGGGTGCCACTTCTTCCAGCCACTGCCACTGGATCACCGCCGCTTCTAACAAAGAGGTCGGCGTGTCGGCGTTGTATTCCAAAAGTTTCGGTTGGCCCTTGCCGTCCCACGCCAGATCGAAGCGACCGTAAATCGAAAAATCGGAAGTGAGCCACGACGTTTGGACTAGGCCGATGGCCGACTCGGGAATCGCGAGGCGCTCCCACCAGCCGCGTTTGACGATGGCGTCGCAGGCTTCCAGGCAGAGCGCGTGCAGCTCGCTGGCAGCGTCCTCCAGTGTCTCGGCCGCCTTGAGGGTGAGCACCAGGTGTTCGTCCTCAGACCAATAAGGCACGTCACCCGCGCCATGCCAGATCAAGCCTTCCGCTTCCACGCGCGCGCGCCAATCCGGGCGCGGCGTGTTGCTCTCAAATCGAATGCCGGATTTCATCGGGGGGAAATCAACCGCCGATGGCAAATCCCGAGCGCCGCGCACCGAAGCCGCCGCGCACCGATTGGCCGGCTTGCATCGGTTTTCCGGTCGCCCGGCTTTGCTCGACCATCCGCTGATAGCCGGGATTTCCGGCGGCGTGGCTGGCGACGGCGGCGCGGCGGCTGTCCATCCCTTGGTGCCACGATTGTGCTTGTCCGCCGGCTTGGCGGAAGCCCGCACCTGGTGCAAAGGCCCCACGGTTTCCCGCTAACAGCCAATACATCATCAACGCGTTGCCCATTCCAAAGCCGCCGTGACCCGAAGAATTGGCGGGTTGGGCTTTCGCCAGCTGCTGTTCTTTTTCCAAGGCGGCCTCGACTTTTTTCAACGCTTCAGGAGTCGGGTGGCTGGCGGCGATGGTTTCCGCGCCCGCCTGATCCTGCCACTGGCCATTCACGAACCAACGACCGTCTTGAGAGAAATTGTAAGGGTGCGGGTAAAAATCCTGCGCGCCGGCATGGTAGTAACCCAATCCGGTGAGCGGAAAATTGTTCGCCACCTCGCCGCGTGTCAGGCGGGAGCGCTCGGAGTCCATTTTCTCCAATTGTGACTGCGTCGTCGCCATCTCGACGTCCTGTTCCGTAAGCACATGGCTCACACTTTGGTCGCAACCGGTTAACCCCACGACCCCGCTTGCTAGGATGCAGGCGGTGGACCAGCGGAGAATGCCATTCGGACTGAGAGAACTGCGAAAACCACGTTTTTTCATAAGCTTGCCGGGAAACTAGCGTCTTACCCGCCCGCGTCAACCGGATCACATGCCAAAATCAGTCATCGGCCCCCAAGAAGGGGCGGAACGCGCCCGCCCACGCAAATGAGAAGCCGATGCCCAGCCCGATGAAACATCCAAAGCGGTGTGGCGCTTCGCTTCCCACCGCAGTCCAT
>JBBECN010000225.1:0-13477 GCA_040881795.1 Akkermansiaceae bacterium | reverse complement strand
GCGAGGATGCACGATCCGCGGCGGATGGATAGGGGGTGGATTTTAGGACGCTTACCCGCAATCAACGCGGCGAGATCTTCATGTTCCTGCCGCCGTTCAGCCTGCAAAGCTTCCAGGCCCTCCCTCTCGACACACCGACGACGATCCGACTCTCGCGCAACGCCACGAACCGCACGCTCTCGGTATCCATCGATGGTGTTGTGCAGTGGAGTATGCACGACCCGCTTGGAAGCGCGATACCTCAGGTCAATGGCAACATCATCTTTTTCAAGGATGACTCATTTGCCAGCGGGAACGAGAACTCGACCGGAAAGGTTTCCCGGATTACGATCTCAACTCCCATCGTTACCGCTCAAGGATAAGTGCGTCCCTGAGATCGGGATTAGTCCGGCAGCATCGCCATGATGCTTGCCGGGGATTTTTTCCGGAGCAGCAGTTCGGCCATCGTCTTCATGTAGGGATCGATGTGGGTGAAGAATTTTTTGTAGCTCGCGCACAGGTAGTTCAGCCCTTCCTCACCATCCGGGGTCGTCAAAAACCGATGTTTGGGGCACTCGCCGTTACAGGCGAAGCGCACGGTGCACTCCTGGCAATACTTCGGCAAACTGCGTGACTTATTTGCGCCGAACTCCTGCTGCGCCGGCGAGTTCACCATCGCACCGAGCGAGGTATTCATGATATTTCCGAGTTTATACTTGGGGTAAACGAAGTGGTCGCAGGAATAGAGGTCGCCATTGTGTTCGACGGCCAACGCCTCTCCGCAGTCTTCCAGAAAAAGACAAAGTCCCGCTCCACGGCCTGACCAGATTCCCAACGAGACATCGAACATCTGGACAAACACCTTCCCCACATCGCGCCGGACCCAAGCGTCGAAGATCTCGATCAAGAAGTCGCCGTATTGCCCGGAAGGCACGCTCCAAGAAGTCACGGGCGACGGCCTTTGGCCAGGCTCGGGAGGCACGGCGAGGGAGAATCCCGCCTTGGCTCCCTCTTCATCCGGCAAGCGTTCCACTAGTGGAATGAACTGAATGTAGCCCGAACCCATCTCACGCAGAAAATCATAAACCTCAAGCGCACGATTCACGTTCGCCGCGCTCACCACGGTCAGCGTGTTGAATTCAACGTTGTTAGCTTTCAACAAGTTCAGTCCATCCATCACTCGGTCAAATGTCGGCTTCTGACCTTTGTCGACCCGGTAGATGTCGTGAAGCTCGCGCGGGCCGTCAATGCTCAGGCCAATGAGGAAATTCTCTTCCCGGAAAAACCGGCACCATTCCTCGTTGAGCATTGTGCCGTTGGTCTGGAGCGTGTTGTTGATTCTGCGGCCACCGGAGTGCTTTTTCTGCAACTCGACTATCTGTTGAAAATACCCCAGCCCAAGCAATGTGGGTTCGCCTCCTTGCCAAGCAAAAGTCACCTCTTGGGTCTTCTGCGATGCGATGTATTGCTGGATGTAAGACTCCAAGACGTCCGGCTTCATCCGGAAGTTCCCGCCCTTTGGAAACATCGACTCCTTCTCAAGGTAGTAGCAGTAAGTGCAGTCCAAGTTGCAGATCGGCCCGATCGGTTTGGCCATCACATGGAAATTTCTCGAAATGCGGGAAGTGGTGCTCATTTGCTGATTCTTTAATAAAATTCCAGTGATTTCTTTTCCTCGGGGGACTTTTTCATGCGATCCAGCAACTGGCTCGGCGAAGCAGGCTGTCCCATCGCAAGGCGTTGCGCAATCCATTCATTGCTGGCCGTTCTTCGGACCGAAGTTTCCTGGCATTTTGGGAGCATGCACCGATTGGAAAAACAGTTGGCGCTCGAAGAGTTCGGCGATCAGCAAAACCGGCAGCGCCCACCATGAATAGGCGAGTGCGGCGGCCACGGCGAGAAATGCACAAGCCATGCGGACGTGAAGAACTTTTTGGAGCGGGCCGCACTGGAGACGGGCGCTGTGGGTGTCCGGACTCCATGGTAGGTCGTCGCCGGCCATGATTTTCAGCAGCCGGGCCTCAGGGATGAGTTTGATAAGGACCGTGGCAGCGAACAGCAGGAAGGCACCGCCGGAAGGATGGGCTAGGTGGTGTCCGAGGGCGGCAAATGAGGCCACTGTGCCAAAGAAGCGCGCCGCGCCGAGTGGGAAACGCCAGAGCGAGCGGTGGGTGTCGTGGTAAATCATCACGCTGGTGAAAACGGCGGTTAGGCCGAGCCCGAATGCGGATCCATAGGTGATTTTTGAAATCAGCGGCAATAGCTCGGCGATGAAATCTGGGATGAGCAGGGCGGGGAAATGGGGAAGGATGGCGAGCGTAGCAAGCGCCAGCGGGATCGGTGCGAAGAGCGAAAACGCGAGGATTTCCCGCGATAGCCAGGAGGTGCGGAGGCCGAGGAAGAATCGCCAGGCTTTGAGCGGTTGGCCAAGGTGGAGAACGGAGGCGCCCATCCCGCCGAAGAAGAGCGTGGTGGCGATGAGGGTAAGTGTTAGGTCGCCGTAGGCACCCAGCAACAGCCCGACGCCGGCCTGGGTGAGTATGAGCATCAGCACGAGTGGCCAGTGGGCGTGTTGCGGAACGAGCGCATCGCGGTCTGCGGCGGTGGCGCTCTCGGGAATTTCCCGTCCGACGTAGCGGGTGGTGGGGCGGGTGATGCGGGAATTCGGGATGGTGGATTGCGGGTGATCGGCCGCGGTGGGGAAGAGTTTGGCGGACGGGCCGTGTTGTTTTACCGGCACCTTGACGATGCGGATCGCCTCGGTGGGACAGGCTTGGACGCAGGCCGGGGCCTCGCCCTCGGCAAGCCGCTGGTGGCACATGTCGCACTTTCTAACAATGCCGCGCTTTTTTGAATATTTCGGGACATCGTAGGGGCACTTGAGAATGCAGTAGGAGCAGCCGATGCATTGGTCGTCGAGGTGGCGGACGATGCCGGTTTCCTTGTCCTTTTCATAGGCACCGACCGGGCAGCCGTTCATGCAGCCGGGGTCTTCGCAATGGTGGCAGGCGGTGGTGATGGTTTGTTGCCAGCGGGTGGATTTTTCACCACCTAACAAGGTGCCGACATCCCGCCAGGCTTCGTGGTCGTCGAGACCGTTGAGCGAGTGGCAGGCAGAGACGCAGGCTTTGCAACCGGTGCAGCGGTCGAGCGAAACTTCAAAGGCATACTGCTCGCCATCTCCCGGTTTGGTGAGCGGGATGAGGCTGCGGTAATGCTCGGCAAGGTCGGGTTCGCGGTGGTGTTTTTCAGAAAATCTGGCGACCGGGGTTTGCAGTTGTTTCTGCTCGGCGAGCAGGCGGTCGATGAGGTTTCCGGCATCGGCTTCCAATCCGTGGGCACGGGGCAAGGCTGGGAGTCGATGGAGGGTTTCGGGCACGTTACGATTTCAAATTTGAGATCTGAAATTTCAAATCCCTAGGCGGCGATCAGGGCTTTTTCGAGCTGAGAGATCCAGCGGGCGAAGGGTTCGTCATAATCGACATCCGACTCGATGATGGGAATGAGTGGCTTGGCTCCCAGGCTGGTGAGGCGGGTGTGGAAATCGTGACCGCACTTGCAGAAATCCGGGTAGTTGGAATCGCCGAGCGCGAGCACAGCGAAGTTGAGGGATTCGAGAGGCGCCGCGTCGTGCGCGTGGAGCGCGGCATGCAGCGAGGCCGCGTTGTCGGGCGGTTCTCCATCGCCGTAAGTGGAGGTGATGATGAGCAGGTTCTCTAACTGGGCGAGGTCCGCGGATGATACTTCCGCCATGTCCCGGAGGGTGGGGGAATGGCCTTTTGCCGCGAGCGTTTTGCTGAGTTTTTTGCCCAGTGCCTGGGAGTTTCCCGTTTGGGAACCCCAGAGGATGGTAACTGGCACACCGGAAGGAACGGAGGCCGCAGCCGCAGGTCCGGATACTCCACCGGATGTGGGGCTCAGGGCGGAGTTGAGGGCGTCAAGGTAGCCTTTGAGCCACATCTTCTGGGCGCCCGAAAATGGAGCCGTATTGGGAACATGGAGTGACATGATTGTATTTGTTAGGCTGCGACGGTCTTGGCTGGATCGCAGAAATCCATGAGCTGCTCGGGTGTGTGGCGGTTGGCGAAATGGGCGAAGCTCTCGTCCTCGATGCGTTCGCGGAGATAGACCACGAGGATGCGCGCGATGAGCGCTGGCATCTCGTCGGCGCGGACGGATTTCCAGATTTCCCGGGCAATGGATTGGGTGTCGTCCACGCCTCCACCGAGCACGATATTATAACCGTCCACGGTGCCACCGTCTTCTGACTTCACGCGGGTGCCCATCATGCCGATGTCGCCGATGTAGTGTTGGGCGCAGGAGTTCTGGCAGCCGGTTAGATGGATGTTCACCGGTTGGTCGAGGATCATCCGGGTGGAAAGGTGGTCACGGAGAGCGATCGCCTGGCTCTTGGTATCGGCGGCGGCGAATTTGCAACCGCGGCTGCCGGTGCAGGCGATGAGGCCGCCGGCGATGGTGTTGTTCCGATGGTCGAGACCCGCCGCTTGGATCGCAGTGATTGCGGTTTGCAGGTTTTCCTCGGCGACGCCGGGGATGATTAGATTTTGCCAAACGGTGAGGCGGATTTCCCCGCGTCCGAATTCGTCGGCGATGTCTGCGAGCGCAAGCATTTGCGCGACGGACATGCGGCCGACGGGTGTCAGCACGCCGATGTAGTGTTTGCCGTCCGCTTGCGGGTGGATCCCGAGGTGGCCGTGCTTGGACTTCGGGGCGGATGGCTCACACGCTTCGAGCGGGAGATGGCGGAGGGCGAAGGTCATCTTCTTCGCGGTTTCTTCGAGGATCTTCGGGATACCCCAGTCATCGACGAGGTATTTGAGGCGGGCCCTTTTGCGGTTGGTGCGGTCGCCATTTTCGATGAAGACGCGCATCAGGGCGGCGGCGACGGGAATGGTTTCGGCGGGTGTGAGCAGCACGCCGCTGTCGGTGGCAAATTGCTTGTGGCCGGTGATGCCGCAGAGCTGCATGCGGAAATAGATGCCGGGCTCGATGCCTTGGTCGTTAGGCCCGACCCGCACCGCGTAGAAGCCGATGTCGTTGGTGTCGGTGCAGGTGGATATGGCGCCGCCCGAATCGTAGGAAATGTTGAACTTGCGCGGCAGGCCGTAGAGGTCGCGGTTTTTCAGGATGTAATGATGGATGGCACGGGCGTAGGGCATCACGTCGATGAGCTCGCCGGGATCAAAGCCGCTGGTGGGAGTGGCGGTGATGTTGCGGACGTTGTCGGCACCGGAGCCTTGTGAGGTGAGGCCGAGGTCGGCGAGTTTCATCAGGATCTCCGCGCAATGCTTTGGCATGATTTCGCGGACTTGGAGATTGGCGCGGGTGGTTAGATCGACGTGGCTGGGACCCCAGTCGGCGGCGATTTCAGCGAGCCCGCGGAACTGATAGGTGGAAAGCGCGCCGCCGGCGATGCGGCAGCGGAGCATGAAACTTTCCTGCGCGGGGGTGACGAAGAACAGCCCGTGGAACTTGTAGCGGAAGACATCGCCATCGACGGGGAAGCTGTTTGTTTCCGCGTTTGCGAGAATGGTGTCGTAACAATCGAGGCCGTTTTTTTCGTATTTGATTTGTTCCTCGCGGCAGATTTCGTCGATGGGCGTGCCGAAGAGCGACTCGACCGCTTCTTCGGGCTGGTGGGTGAAGCGGCTTTGCGCGTCTTGACCGAGGAAAGGCAGGGCGCGGGCTTGGAGGATGCCCGAGACAAAACCCGAGAGGTAGGAGGTTTGGTCCTCAGTGAAGCCGGAGTTGTTGAAATCGACCATGAGGGTGGAAATAGCAACTGGCATGCCACGGGTGTTTGCCCGCTATGAACATGAAGGAAACCGGGCCATGTTAGGAATGAACTGTTCTCATGGCTGCGGGTCAAGCCACGGCCGGTGTCAGCGAGCCGTGCAAACACAGCTCGGCGGCGTGATAGAGATCTTCGCGATAGATCCGGGAAAGCGAGCCGCAGGTGCCATCCGGAATGATGCCCGAACTTCTCATGCCGGCGAGGGCCCAAGAGGCTTTGTCGATGGTCGGGCGGTTGAGCGAGTCGCCGTGGAAGACGTGAAAGGTGGAGGCGTTCGAATGATCGATGCCGGAGTTGAAAAGCGGGCCGAGGCTGTTTCGCAGGACCTCCTGGGAAACTCCGGTGTAGTTCCGGTGGGAAAGGATCTGCACCATTTCATCGCGGAAATCCGGATTTTGGCAAAGTTGACAGGATTCCAACAACGCGGCGGATAGGGCAATGGCGTCGTCTTTCCTCTCGCGCAGGAAGTTCCCGGAAAGCAGCAGCACCTTCTCCGGATGCCCGTAGGAAATCTCTGCGGATGTCACCGGACACCACCCGGTGCCAGCGAGAATGGCTTCCGAGTTCCATGGCTCACCGACGCAGTAACCATCAATGTGGCCGGCCTTAAGGTGGCGCGGCATCAGCGGTGGCGGCAGAAAAATGATCTCCACATCATCGGTGGAAGTGACGCCGTGGCGCTTGAGCCAGGTTTGCAGCAGATGAAAATGGGAGGAATATCGATGGGTCACCGCCATCGTGAAGGGGCGGTCTTTTTTCCATTGGTGGGTGAGAAATCCGCTGAGCTTTTCGCCGCGCCCGATTTTTTCAGGGCCGATTTCGGTGGAAATGGTGATGGCATTTCCGTGCAGACTGAGGACCAGAGGGACGGTCACCTCACAACGCATCTCATTGAATCCCAAGCCCAAAGCCAAGGCGATGCCAGCGAGGGATTGTGCGGCATCGAGGTGGCCGAAAATCATTTTATCGCGGACGCTGGACCAACCGAGCTCGCGGGAAAGTTCCACGTTCAGCCCGTAACGCTCGAAGATCCTGGTCTCCTTGGCCACGGCGATCGGCGCGCAATCGCAGAGTGGCACGAACCCTAGACGGATCGAAGTGTGGGCGGCGAAGCGATTGTTGAGGGCGACCATTTAGCAAACCCAAAGCTTTTCCAGTGCCAACTCGATCATAAATGCGGTGCATGCGGCAATTTCCAGACATCCGCGCTATGGGCGGGGTTGATCACTCACCTGAAAATCGCCAAAATTGGGCGATGGTCTGAGCCATCGCTCCAATCCGGATCATCAATGATTTTGGCCGATTGGAAGTCCACATCGGGCTTCATGCCGCGGGTGACCATCACGAAATCGATGCGCGAGTAGATGTCGTGGGGTGCCCAGTGATGAGTCCACGCATGGCCGCGCGAATCCTTGGCGGGGATGGCGGTGAGATAGGTTGGATCGTTGTAGCGGCCGGTCAACGCTTTGATCGCCGAAGTGGCACGGGTGTCGTTGAAATCCCCATAAACGATGACCCGTGCATCGGCATCTTGGTGGAGAATCGTATCAAGATGGCGGCGCATGAGGCGGGCTTCGTTGGTGCGCATCGCCTCTTGATCCCCTTGTTCGGTTTCGCGCTTGGATTTAAAATGCGCGCCGAGAAAGCGGTAGGATTTGCCATGAGCTTGAATGGTCGCATCGAGGATGCCGCGGTTGATCGCGAAGGTCTTGCCATCGAGTTGATATTCGCTGACGGCCGGCTTGGCGGTGGAGGTGATTGGAAAACGCGAGAGAATCCCGAGATGGCGGGTGGGATCGGACCCGCCGGTGTAGTGGAGGTGGGGAAGATCAAGTCCTGCCAGTTTGAGACCCTCTTGGATTTCGGCCAAATCCGAGGCTTCGCCGATTTCGCAAAGTCCAATGACATCCGGCGTGTGGCGGACTAACATGGAAATGGTGGCCTGCTTTTCTTTTTCCGGCTTGGGCGCGCCCTTGAGATTTTTGCGGTCCACATAGCGGTCCATTGTCAACCAGTTTTCGACGTTGTGAGTGATGAAACGCAGGCCCGGGGTGGCGATGGGGGCTGCCGAGGGTGCTTCTGCGATCGGCTCGATGGCCTTTGTGACCAGCGTGGTGCTGGAGGCCGCGGGCATCACGGCTGCAGATTCCGGGGCTTTGCCGCCGGGGGTATCCCAGTCTGGAGTGCCGTTTTTTTCACCACAGGAAGTGGCGGAAAGCAGAGCGGTTAGACAAAAAACAGCCCCAAGTGTTCTTGGGGCTGAAGAGGCAATCGAAGCGAACAGCGAACGAAAACGCACCGTGATCAGGATTCGCGAGGTTCCTTGCCGGGAACTTCCTTGACCCGGGTTTCGGTCTCGGAGCGGGTGATCTCGTGTTCGAAATCTTCGCGGGCTTTTTTGAATTCGCCCATACTCTTGCCAATTCCGCGGGCAAGTTCGGGTAGTTTTTTGGCTCCGAAGAGCAACAAGATTATGATGAAAATCATAATCATTTCCTGCATTCCAATAGGTCCCATAGTTTTATTTGGTTGTTGGTGGGAGATTAAGCACGCTTGCGATTTCTTGCAACGCATTTACCGAGAAACGAGTGCCGATATTTCATTGTGATGCGGATTGAGCGGTCGAAGCCCGTTCAGTGGCACACCGGGCAGGCGTTGAGCGAAGTGAAAAAATCGTTGCCCTTGTTATCGACGAGGATGAACGCCGGGAAGTTTTCCACGGTGATTTTCCAGACCGCTTCCATCCCGAGTTCCGGAAATGCGACGACTTCCTGCGAGCGGATGTGCTCTTGCGCGAGCAGTGCCGCAGGTCCGCCGGCGGAGCCGAGGTAGAAACCGCCGTGTTTTTGGCAGGCGTCGGTCACTTGCTTCGAGCGATTGCCCTTGGCCAACATGACCATCGAGCCGCCGTTGGCTTGGAAAAGATCGACGTAACCATCCATTCGCCCGGCAGTGGTCGGGCCGAAAGAACCGGATGGCATGCCGGTGGGAGTTTTGGCCGGACCGGCGTAGTAGACCGGGTATTTCCTGAAATATTCCGGGAGTTCGCCGGTGTCGTCGAGGATCTCCTTGAGCTTTGCATGGGCGATGTCGCGGGCGACGATGATGGTGCCGCTCAACGCGAGCGCGGTGGTGACCGGGTATTTTGAGAGGGTTTTCAGAGTTTCCTCCATCCCGAGGTCGAGGTCGATCGGCACGCCTTTGAACTTCCAATCGCGGAATTTCTCCGGGAGGAAACGGCCCGGATTCTTTTCGAGTTTCTCCAAGAAGATCCCGTCCTTGGTGATTTTAGCCTTCGCCTGGCGGTCCGCCGAGCAGGAAACGCCGATGCCGACCGGGCACGATGCACCGTGTCGCGGCAGGCGGATGACGCGCACATCGAGAGCAAAATATTTCCCGCCGAATTGGGCACCGATGCCGATTTCGCGGGAAATTTCCAGCAGATCTTTTTCCAGTTCGACGTCGCGGAACGCCCGGCCGTGCTCGTTGCCAGAGGTCGGAAGATCGTCGTAATAGCGGGTGGATGCCATCTTCACCGTCTTGAGGCAGGTCTCCGCCGAGGTGCCGCCGACGACGAATGCGAGGTGATAGGGCGGGCAGGCGGCGGTGCCGAGTGATGCCATTTTTTCGCGGCAGAACTCTTTGAGGCGCTTCGGATTGAGCAGGGCTTTGGTTTCCTGATAGAGAAACGTTTTGTTCGCAGAACCTCCGCCTTTGCTCACGAAAAGAAATTTATAGGCATCGCCCTCGGTGGCGTAGAGATCGATCTGCGCGGGCAGGTTGGTCTTGGTGTTGACCTCGTCGAACATGGTGAGCGGCGCGGTCTGTGAGTAGCGCAGGTTTTCCTTAGTGTAGGTTTGGTAGATGCCTTTTGAGAGGAATTCCGCGTCGTCGCAGCCGGTCCAGACTTGCTGGCCTTTTTTTCCCATGATCGTGGCGGTGCCGGTGTCCTGACAAAATGGCAGGATGCCGTGCGAGGCGATTTCCGCGTTTTTCAGCAGCATGAGCGCCACCATCCGGTCGTTTTCCGAAGCTTCCGGATCGTCCAAGATCGCCGCCACTTGCGCGAGATGGGAGGCGCGGAGCGTGAAATTAATGCCCTTGATCGCCTCCGCCGCTAGCAGGGTGAGGGCTTCCGGGGCGATTTTCAATACCGGCTTGCCCTCGAATTCGGAAATGGAGACGTGCTCCGGACTGACAAGCTCGTATTCAGTCGTATCGGGACCGAGCGGGAAGGCGTCTTGGTAGAAAAATGGTTTGTCTGACATGGCGTGCGGCTTTTTCTAAACACGCCGGGGTGGGGGAGCAAACCGATTCACGACTTGCCGCAATGGATGCACGGTGAATGGCAGAATCCGCGATTCACCCTCCGGTGAAGCCCACGCCCATTTCCTCCGAAATCGCCTTGAGTCGTAAATCGAAGGTCCACAGCGGAACTCCACCCAGCACCGACGAGGCGAGGATGTTCGCATCGTTCCACTGGATTCCGCGGCCCCACAGGCGGCGGGCTTCCACCATTTGATGGGTTTCGGAAAAACTCGCGATCGGTGGCCGATTCAGTTTTGCCAAATCGATCACGGTTTGCCGACGGTCCTTCAAGGTCCCCATGGACAACTCGCCCACGATGATCGGATGGCACCAGACTTCGCCGTCTTCCAACATCGCAGCTAGCAGGGGATTGCGCTGGCGGAAATGCCGGACCCAGACGCAAGTATCAACGAGGATCGGCTTCATGAGGGTTCTTCGGCGACTTTGGAGGCTGGAAATGTGGACTCCGAATAATAGCTCACCCGGGAATCCCTCGGCGCGATATCAAAGTCTGGCATCGTCCCGCCCAAAGCGGCGAGCCTGCGTGCGGCCATCCTCTTCACGTAGGCATCGAGCACAAAATTGAGCAGCTTGGACTTTTCATCGATGCCACTGAAATCCGCAGCGGCTGCGAGTAAATCGTCATCAATTGTTACGGTAGTTCTCATGCCTCAATGTATGCATCAATAAGATCATCATTTAAAGCGATTTTTTGAATCAATATCAATAATCCCATTTACTTGAGCCTTTCGAGGCTTGCCGACCCCCGTGTGGCGGGGTAAACGGCCGTTGCCATGAAAAAGAAACCGGTAGTGCTGATCATTCGCGATGGCTGGGGTGTGAATCCCGGTGGAGAAAAAACCGCTGCTAAGGACGGAAATGCGACCTTGCTCGCGAAGACGCCATTCCACGAGGTGATGTTCGCCAAATACCCGAAAGGTTTCCTCAGTGCCTCCGGCCTCGACGTCGGGCTGCCTCCCGGACAAATGGGAAATTCCGAGGTCGGCCACCTCAATCTCGGCGCCGGTCGCATCGTCTACCAGGATCTCACCCGCATCAACAAGGCGATCGAAGAGGGCACTCTCGCGAAAAATGCGGTCTTCGCCGAAGCCCTTGAAAAGGCCAAATCCGGCCGACTGCACTTCATCGGCCTCGTCTCCGATGGCGGCGTGCACAGCCATCAGGACCAGCTCATCGCCATGGTGAAGTTGGCGAAAAAGGCCGGAGTGAACGACATTTTCATCCATGCCATCACCGATGGCCGTGACACCTCGCCGACCGGTGGCCAAGCCTACATCGCCAAGGTCGAGGACGAGGCCGCCAAGTGCGGCGCGCACGTCGCCACGGTGATCGGCCGCTACTTCGCCATGGACCGCGACAAGCGCTGGGACCGGGTGAAACTGGCATGGGACGCCATCGTGTTAGGAAAAGGCGAAAAGCGCGACGTGCTCGCAAGCGAAGCGGTCGCCGACTACTACCGCCTCGACAAGACCGACGAATTCATGCCGGCGATGATTTTCAACGAACCGGACATGCAACGCGTCCGCGATGGCGACGTGGTCTTGTTCTTCAACTTCCGCTCCGACCGCGCGCGCGAACTATCAGAAGCATTTCTCCATCCGGACTTCGACGGCTTCGACCGCGAGGTCACTCCGAAAGTCAATTTTGTCACGCTCACCCAATACGACGAAAAATACGACTGCCCGGCGATTTTCTCCGCGCAGACACTCGACATGGTGTTCGGCCAAACCGTTGCCAACGCCGGCATGACCCAGATGCGCATCGCTGAAACCGAGAAATACCCGCACGTCACCTACTTCTTCAACGGCGGCGAGGAAGTCGCCTATCAGGGAGAGGACCGATTCATCATTCCGTCCCCCAAGGACGTGCCGACCTATGACTTCAAGCCGGAAATGAGTGCCCAACAGGTGACCGACACCGTCGTCGCCAAGCTCAAGGACTACGACATGGTCATCCTCAACTTTGCCAACCCCGACATGGTCGGTCACACCGGTGTTGTCGAAGCCGCGGTCAAAGCCTGCGAGGTCATCGATGCCGACGTGAAAGCCATCGTTCAGGAAACCCTGCGCCTCGGCGGCAAACTCCTCATCACTGCCGACCACGGGAACTGCGAATACATGCGCAACGCCGACGGCTCGCCGAACACCGCGCACACCACCAATCTGGTGCACATCTTCTACGTCGCCGCCGACGCAGACGAATACACCGTTAGGGATGGCATCCTCGCCGACGTGGCTCCGACTCTTTTGGAAATGCTCGGCGTGCCCAAGCCCAAGCAGATGACCGGAAAAAGTCTGCTGGTTAGTAAAGCGAAGAAGCTTGCGAAACCTGCGGTAAAAGCAGCCACGAAAGCTGCGGCCAAGCTAGCTCCAGCATCCGTTCCGGTCGCGAGTAAGAAGTCGGTGGTCAGGAAAGGCAGCGGTTCAAAAAACTGGCGGCGTTGAAGCTGTCGTGCAAAATACCGGGCATTCTTGACCAAACACGGAATCGACCATGTCGGACGCCATGTCTTGGACTGACCGGATGGTGAACCTGCTTTCTCCATAAGCCATGGGGCGGCGAAACGTGACCGCCGATGCCAGTGCGTCGCCGATGAGAGAGAAATTCTCCCACCTTCCAGTCTGGCTAAAGGCGTGGTTCCGCCTCCGGGACGCCATGAATTAACCTCTAATCCGCAGTTGGGGTTGAGGATGAGGGGCGCAGGTGCTTATGGTTTTTGCGTTTGAAGACGAAAACGAGTGGATCAATGGTTCACCCATTGGGTGAAGGAGTCCTCGATTTCAAATTTCTGCCAGCGGGCGGTCAATTCCACTTGCGCGGCAATGACGAGGCACTTACCGCACATGGCGGCTTGGTCGCGTGGGATCACTTTCTGGAACGCTGTGGAGTGATTGCCAAACTCGCCGAGTATTATCCGATTCCACGCACCAGTCCCAATGCCACCCCAGTGGGCGACATCCTCAAGGCTTTTTCCCTGAATTGTTTGGTGGGCGGCACGCGTTTCGCGCACACTCGGCGGCTGCAGGACGATGGAGCGGTGGCCACCATCACCGGCATGAGCAAAGGCCGCCTTTGCGGAGAAGATGCTTTCCGCAGGCTCTGCGAAAAGCTCGACGCACCACAAGTGGAAGGATGGTTCGCGCCCGCCGAGCAAATGGTCCATCAGGCGATCCCGCCCAATGCGATTGCGGATTGGGATTCGACCGTGGTCGTGCGCTACGGCAAACAGGAGGACGCCTCGGTCGGTTATAATCCGCAAAAGCCAGGACGTCCGAGTCATCATCCGCTTGCCTGCGTGATCAGCGGCACGCGACTTTGCCTGCACATGGAGTGGCGCAAGGGAAACACAGTGAG
>JBBECN010000224.1:0-13557 GCA_040881795.1 Akkermansiaceae bacterium | reverse complement strand
AATACAGCTCAAGCATCGTCACCCCAAGCCCCGGCAGAAAACCGAAATGCACCCATGAGCAGTTACTCGCAATCCTGCCCGTGGAAACGGTGAAGGAATGGGAAAACCAAGCCGATTCGCTCTACGGGCTCAAAAGAACCCAGTTCAACGAAATGAAGCGTGTGCTAGTGGAGGACGGTAAGGCTGCCCAAGACGAGCAGTCAAAACAGTGGGTAGCCATATAAGCTCTTCTGCATCCGACGTAATGTCCGGAAATTCGGAACACCTAGGGAAACTGGATTTCCGGACATTTCAAAAATAGCGACACTAGAAAACAGTGAATGATTTCGTGACCATCACCGATTTGGTGGGATTTCTACCTCCGTTGTTTCGAGCAGTTATTTTTACGATGTAGGTGCCCTTTTTACTGGGGATACCGGTAATAACGCCCGTTGTAGCACTAATTTTTGTTCCTGGAGGTAAATCGCTGGCGATAAATGAATTCGCATTAAAATTGGTTTTTACTGCCTGAGGAGTCATGCGTTTCTTTAATCGTAAAGAAACCTTGGACAAGCTGCTGGTGATTGTTGGTCCTTGGTAAGTCTTACCATGATCAGGATAATTGGGATTTGTACGATGCAAAATTATCTCTTCAAAATTATTAACACCATCCCCATCTGGATCGCTAAGCGGTGATATTATGTTGGAGGATTTTAAGCTATCTAGTACCTGAGAAGCCTCAATAGCTTCACTTTCACTCGCCCAATCATATATAAAATTTTGCACTAAATAACCCTTTGCACCATCGGTAAGATACTGAGTTGTACACAGACAGCCGTATGTTGAGGGACTGTCAAAAAATGAAAATCTTCTTATGATCTTGCCAGCGTAGAAATTCTTATTAGCTGTAATTCCAGCGCTGAAAGTAGTCTTCTCCGCAATTTCAGTAATTGGAAGACCGTATTCGGTGAATCCTTTCAAGTTTTCCAGTTCGGCACTATTCAGATACCACTCAAGTATGCTGTTCAAAGCCTTGTAGGTTTCACCAGTTATGGAATTCTGCACATCTGGCACGAAATAATAAATAATCAGCTCCACCGCTCCTGAAGCGTTTACTGCCACAAGAGTTGAGGTAGTTCTCTCTCTCACGGTCCACGTATTAGGGATGGTTATGGTTGCTTTATCGCCTAGCCTTTCTACGGCAGCTTGTGTTTTTATCGCGCCCAAGGGACAGCTAAGAAGCAGAGTAAAAATTAACCGGGAAAATGTCGTATTCATTGTTTTAAAATCGATTCAAATTAACTGAGAGATGATATTTTTATTTCATTATTTAGCCCCTAACCTGATCTTTACCGTCCTCAAATCAAGCAAAAATTAAGCACATCCCAGTGATTTTCACCGAGCTCCCAACCAGAAAAATCCCCCGCAGGTGCCTATTTTTGTGGAATCCTCCGAATCGTTTACGATCGAGCGCAGCTCTTTTAAATTGCGAAGTGTTGATAATTAGTTGATTGTGAGAGTTTTTACAGCCCGGTCGTGAAAAATAAAATGCCGAATTACCAGCAACCACGGGTAATTCCGCCAATCACTGAAAAAAAATTGAAATAACGGGTTAGCGGTTCCATTGATGGATTTTTTGGGGGGCATTCGAAACGAATCATGATGCAGCCACCTAAGGCCCACCGACTGCCCCCGCCCCTTCTTGCCCGGTATTGTGCCGAGGTTCCATGCAGATCCTCCCGCAAGCTCCAAGCTCCAAGCTCTGCTCACCCCGCAACCAACTCTCCGTCCCCAAGATCCGAGAGCCCCTCTACCGCCTCGCAGGGATATCTTCAGCAACCCAGACATTCTCCTTGCTCCGTGACCCAGCTAACGGAGACCACCGCCTGCAAAGCTCAATATGCCGTCTTGCTCTTGGAACTGCTTCCACCTTGCTTCCACTTTGCTTCCACTAAAAGGCCCCTTATTCGTGCATTTCGGCGCGTTTTGGTGCATCTGAACACCTGTTCAAGGTTGCCCATTTCCTGCTAGGCTTTGCTCTGCAACCCTTTGATTTTAAGGGTTTTAAGATGGCGGAGGGGGTGGGATTCGAACCCACGGAACCTTTCGGCTCTCCAGTTTTCAAGACTGGCGCAATCGACCACTCTACCACCCCTCCTAGGTGTTGGCCCTGGGCGATTAGGGCGCTCTGCTTTGCATGAACTGATTCCGAAACCTAACATCACACGACGAAACGCGCTGCGATGTTAGAAAACCGGAATCAAGCTGTTGAAAAGCCACCGTCATTCCCGGACGAGACGTCCGCAAACCCGGCGGCGGTTTTTACGCACGGATCACGCTCGATGGCAAGCGTTCTTGTCGATCCGTTATCGCTCAGCAAGCTCGGCACAAGCGGGTCCGCACCAAACTGGCGGTCTGGGTGTGGATTTGAGTCCGTTTCTGATCCAGTGCTTCGTCAATTTGGCAGCAATCGGCTCGGATTTTCCCTTCACGCTGGACTTGCGGATGATCCCATAGAGCCTGTGTGGGTCGTCTGCGGACGGCCCTCATCGCATGGCTGAAAGTTCCCGTCCCAATTCCACATCAACTCATCCGCAGACCGCAGTGGCGGGCGGTGCGGCTGTTTGGGATGAAATGACGGATGACCGCGGTTTCACCCGCCCGTATTGGCAGGCGCTTAGCGGGAAAACCCAGCGGTGGAGCGCGGAGGAACGGCAATCGATCAGCGCTTCCGCAAGCCGCATGATCGAGGATCTGGGAACGACTTTTAACGTTTACAGCGATGTCGGCGGGGCGGGACAGCCTTACGAACTGGATCCCCTCCCGCTGTTAATTCCAGCCGCCGAGTGGGCGCATGTCTCGGCCGGTCTCGCCCAGCGCGTCCGCTTGATTGACCGGGTGCTCACGGATCTTTACGGCCCGCAAGAATTGTTACGCGAAGGGCTGGTTCCGCCGGATCTGGTGCATTCAAGCCCGGCTTTCCTGCAAAACGCGCGTGGCATTCAGCCGCCCGGCGGGCACTTGATGGTGACTTCCGGTTGCGATTTGGTGCGCTCGCCCGCTGGCACGTGGACGGTGCTGCGGGATCACACTGGTGCCGCGCCCGGCGGTCTTGGCCAGGTTTTGGAAAACCGCAACGTCACTTCCAATTTGCTGCCGGACGTCTTCGATTCACTCAACGTCGCTCGCCTCGGGGACTTTTTCGATCTGGAACGCAGCACGCTCCAGGCACTTTCGCCGTGCCGCAGCGAGATGCCGAACGTGGTTTTTCTCACCCCGGGATTCCGGCATTCATCGTATTTCGAGCACGCCTACAAAGCGCGTCTGCTGGGATTTCCGCTCGTCGAGACGGCGGATCTCACCGTGCGCGAGCGGCGCTTGTTTTTGAAAACCCTCGCCGGACTCCGCCGCATCGACAGCGTGGTTTGCCGCATCGACGACGATGGCATCGACCCGCTCGAGCAATGGGTGCCGGGGGGCGGCGGCGTTCCCGGCATGATGGAAGTCTGGCGCACTGGAAATGTGGCGCTGGCGAATGCGCCCGGCGCTGGCTTTGCTTCGACGCCCGCGCTGATGCCGTTTCTCCCGGGGATTTGCCGAAAGTGGTTCGGTGAGGAAATCAAATTACCCTTCGTCGAAACCTGGTGGCTCAGCCAGCCGGAAACCAGACGCCGCGTGCTTGATCAGTTGCATCGCTATGTGTTGCTGCCCGCCTTCAACCGCGATCCGCTGCTGCCCGTTCGCTGCAACACGCTCTCGCCGAACGCTCGCAGGCAATGGACCGCCGCCATCGAGGAGCGGCCGCATGACTTCGTCGCCCAACTCGATATCACCCCCAGCGAGGCTCCCTCGCTCGAAACCCGCGGCATCCGCCAGCGGCCCGTCGTTTGGCGTGCGTTTTCCCTGAACTCCATCCAAGGCCCGGTGGTGCTTCCCGGCGGACTTTGTCGCGTGGGAAAATCCGGGCAATCGCCGCAATTGTGGCCCGGTCACGCCGGATTCACCAAGGATGTCTGGGTGTCCCATGGCGTGCCGGCTTCCATGACCAAGCCGGACGTGAAATCCCCCCGCGCCAGGAAAGACCGGCATCCGGCGGCTCTCGAAGTGCCGAGCCGCATCGCCGAGCAGTTGTTCTGGGTCGGCCGTTACGCGGAGCGCATCGAGTTCGCGACGCGCTTGCTGCGGGTCACCCTGCGCTGCTTGAGTGGCGAAGTCGGGCGACTCCAACAGGAACAGTTAGGTGCGTGTCTGGCACTGATTCACGGGAGTAATCTGGTCCCCAGGGAAGTGGTGATTCATCCGGCGCACACCTTGAAAATCCTGTCTGGCTTGATCCATGATCAAGCGGCACGCGGCGGGATTCCGGCGCTCACCCGCTCGTTGTTGCGGAATGCCGCCGGTGCGCGGGACCGTCTATCCGATGACACCTGGCGCTTTTTCAACCGCCTCGAAGGCATTGTCCACACTCCTACGGTTTCGCTCCAGACATCCGACTTGTTGCGCACGCTCGACACCTTGGTTTTGCACCTCGCCGCCTTCGCCGGGATGGAGGCGGAAAACATGACGCGCGGCCAAGGATGGCGCTTTCTCGAGGTCGGCCGCCGCATCGAACGCGCGTGGGGCGGGTTGTCGCTGTTGAAGAGCGCGGCGGATGTGCGCGATGGCGAGTTGCCGGTGCTTGAGCCTTTGTTGGAAGTTTGTGACAGCGTGATGACCTACCGCCGCCGCCACTTTTCCCGCCCGCAACTCGACGCGGTGATGGATCTCACATTCTTCGACCGCACCAACCCGCGGGCGGTCGCATTTCAAATCCACATTCTCAAAAACGAAATCGCGCAGTTCGCCGGTGATCCGCAATTCGGCCTGTTGCCAAAAATCCGCGAGCATCTCGTGGCAATCGATAGCCGCTTTGAAAACTCGCATCCGCCGGACGCCGCCGGACTTGAAGCGATGTCCGACGCGCTGGAGGTTTTTTCCGATCTCCTCACCCAACATTACTTCAGCCACTCGGTGCGGCGCGTTTACTAACTGTTTTTCCTTGTGAGATACAAACTTATCCATCGCACGAAATACACCTACGAGGGCGCGGTGACCGTCTCGCACCACATGGCGCGTCTCGCACCGCGCACGCTGCCCGGCCAGCGATGCCCGTGGCATGAGTTGGAGATTCATCCGGTGCCGGTCGGCCGCGGCGTGCATCTCGATTCGTATGGCAACGTCACCCAGTATTTCGAGATCGAGGGCAAACATGGAGTGCTCGAAGTGATTTCACGCAGCTTGGTGGAGGTGCTGCCGACGTTTCATCCGGATGCTCGCGGCACGCCGCCGTGGGAGGTCGTGCGCGATGCGTGCCAATTGGAAAAACTCACGCCCGGGAGCGAGGCCGGTGCGTTTCGCTTCGCTTCGCCGTTGGTGCCACTGGGTGAGGATTTCGCCAACTACGCGCGGACGGAGTTCTCGCCGGGCCGCCCGGTGTTGGAGGCGGTGCTTGGATTGACCCAGCGGATTTTCCGGGACTTCAAATTTGACCCACGGGCCACCGAAGTCAGCACGCCGGTTTCCGATGTTTTGAAAAAGCGTGCCGGCGTTTGTCAGGATTTCGCCCACTTGATGTTGGCCTGCATTCGCTCGCTCGGATTGCCCGGGCGCTATGTCAGCGGCTATTTGGAGACTGCGCCGCCGCCGGGCAAAATCCGCCTAACAGGTGCGGACGCTTCGCACGCCTGGGTCTCCGTCTTTTGCGGCGAAGCGGCCGGATGGATCGATACGGACCCCACCAACAATCTGCTTCCCGGCGAGCGCCACATCACCGTCGCTTGGGGCAGGGACTTCAGCGACGTCAGCCCGTTGCGCGGCGTCACCCTCGGCGCCGGTGGCCAACGCCTCGCCGTCGCAGTGGATGTGATTCCCGTGGATGAGATTTGAAAAAGTGGCTCACCATTTTTCCAAATCAGCCTTCGCGTGCGGATTGGGCGCGGGCATGAGGGCGGCGGTGTCCTTGCGGAACGCGTCGAGTTCCGCCTTGAGGGTGGCGACGGTTTCCGGGTTGGCGGCGGCGAGATTGTTGAGTTCCCCGGGATCGGCTTCGAGGTCGTAGAGCTCCATGCCTTTTTTCCAATAGAACTCGATGAGCTTCCACTTGCCATCGCGCACGGCGGCGGCGGGGATGCCGCCCTGATTTCCCCAATGCGGGTAATGCCAGAACAACGGTTCGCGGATGTGGCTGGCGTCGGGTTGCTTGAGCAGATTGAGGAAACTGGTGCCGTCCTTGTGCTGCGCGGGGAGCGGATCCATGCCGCAGGCTTGGAGCAGGGTGGGGTAGAAATCCGTGGAAGTGATCGGCGTCTGGCAGGTGGTGCCGGCTTTCACTGTCTTCGGCCAGCGGACGATGAGCGGCTCGCGGATGCCGCCTTCATACATCCAGCCTTTGCCCGCGCGGTAGGGTAAGTTGCTGGTGGGCGATCCCTCGGAAGTGGACAGTCCGCCGTTATCCGAAAAGAAGATGACGATGGTGTCGTCGGTGAGGTTGAGATCTTCGAGGGTTTGGGTGATTTTTCCGACCGCTTCATCCATTGCCTCGATCATGGCGGCATAGACGGCGTGTTCCTGGACGGTCCGATTCTCGCGCGGCGGCTCTTTGGCGAATGCCGGCTTGAGTCCGAGCCGCGACCGTTTGGCTTCATATTTTTTCACCAAATCCGGCCGACCCATCAGCGGGGTGTGCACGGAGTAGAACGGCAGATAGATGAAGAACGGCTTGTCCTTGTGGGTGGTGATGAATTTCGAAACCTCGTTTGCCAGTCGATCCGGCAGATGTTCTCCCTCGGGACCGTCGCGGAGGTTGGGGTTTGCGTATGGAGAAAAATAGCGCTTCCCACCATACGGGCCGCCGCGTTCGGTGCCGCCGATATTGATGTCGAATCCATGGTCTTCCGGCCATGACCCCTTGGGCCCGAGGTGCCACTTTCCGGCATGCATCGTCGCGTAGCCGCGGGCCTTGAATGCCTCGGCGAGGGTGGTGTGGGAGGCCGCCAGTTGTCCGTGATACGGCGCTGGAATCAACGGGCGATTCACATGTTTTCCGGCAGTTTTCGAATACTCGGAGAATTCTGGGATTGCGGCGAGGTCCTGATACTCGCCGGGTGCGCCGAAGTAATCCGTGTTTCTCGTCCGCGCGGGATATTGTCCGGTGAGGATTGACGAGCGGGTGGGGGAGCAAACCGGGCTAGCCGCGTATGCGGCGGTGAAACGCACGCCTTGTTTGGCGAGGGCGTTGAGATTCGGCGTCTCGTAGAACGATTCCGGGTTGTTGAAGCCCACGTCCATGTATCCAAGGTCGTCCGCCATCATGAAAATCACATTGGTGGCGGCGGCGGGCAAGGCGAGGGCGAGAAGAAGGGCGATGGGCTTCATGGAAAGGGTTCGGAGGACGAGGCGATACGCTGAGAAAACGCGGATTTTGTCATTCGATTCGCTATCCTTGGTATGGGCAACCGCATGTGGAATTTATGATTTCCTTTCCCGGCCGATGAGGCATTTTTTGAAGGAATCGCCTTGCGAAGCGAGGCTTCGGACGCCAAGCATGACCGGGTGACCCCTGAACTTGAAAATCTATTTTCGTTTCTCCGTTTTCCCAGCATTTCCACGGACTCTGACCACAACGCTGACGTCCGGGCTTGCGCCAATTGGCTGGTTGCCAAACTCACGGGCATGGGCTTGGCCACCGAGCTTCACGAGACGCCGCAACATCCGATCGTGGTGGCGAGAAATGCGCACGTTGCGGGTCGTCGCACGGTGCTGATTTACGGTCACTACGATGTCCAGCCGGTGGACCCCTTGTCGCTCTGGACCAGCGATCCATTCGAACCCGTCATCCGCGACGGCAGAATCTGGGCCCGCGGTGCCACCGACAACAAGGGCCAGATGATGGCTCACGTGTTAGGCGTGGAAAAGACCCTGCGCGAACAAGGCGAGCTGCCGCTGAATTTGATTTTCCTGTTTGAAGGCGAAGAGGAAATCGGTAGCCCGAGTCTTCCCGACTTTCTGCTCGAGCATCGCGAGGAATTGCGCTGCGACGTGGTGGCCATCTCCGACACCGGAATGGTCGCGCGTGGCGTCCCCACACTCGGCTACGGCCTGCGCGGCATCACTTGCTGCGACGTGATCCTGCGCGGCCCGAAAGGCGATCTGCATTCGGGGTTGTTCGGCGGCATCATCGCAAATCCCGCCTCCGCGATCGCGCGGCTCGTCGCCAGCTTGCACGCAGCCGATGGCCGCGTCGCCATCGACGGGTTTTATGACAACGTCCGTCCGCTCGAATCATGGGAGCGCGAAATGTGGTCGAAGCTCCCGGGCGTGAGCGATGCGGATTTTCTGGCAGTCACCGGTTCGCCGGGGTTGTTTGGCGAGCCGGGATATTCCTCCGCCGAACGCACCTGGGCGCGCCCGACCGCCGAGGTCAATGGCATTGGCGGTGGTTACCAAGGCGAGGGCTCGAAAACGGTGCTGCCAGCCGAGGCGTTTGTGAAACTTTCCTTCCGTCTCGTCCCCCACCAAAGCCCACAGGAAATCATGGAAAAAGTCCAAAGCCACCTCGAACGTCATTGCCCGCCGGGTGTGACGCTTGAAGTGCGCGTCGGCCATGATGGCAAACCCTACGCTGCCGATCCCAACTCAAAATTCGGCTTGGCTGCCCAGCAGGCGCTGCGCGTCGCCTTCGGGGCGGAGCCGGTGCTGATCCGCGAGGGCGGCAGCATCCCGATCGTGCAAACTTTCCGCGACATCCTCGGCGTGGACACCCTATTGTTAGGTCTCGCACTTTCCGATGCGGCGATGCATGCGCCCAACGAAAATTTTCCGGTCGAGAACTTCGAAGCAGGGATTCGCTTGAATCAGGCTTTGCTCAAGGAACTCGCTCTTTAACCCCGTCCCACTTCCATGTCCGACTCCCACACCCCGTCTGCCAAGCTCGATTTCATCCGCGAGATCATCGCCGAAGACCTCGCCGCCGGTAAGCACACCACTGTCATCACCCGCTTTCCGCCGGAGCCTAACGGCTACCTTCACATCGGCCATGCGAAGTCGATCTGCCTGAACTTCGGCATTGCCCGGGAACACTCGGACGTGACCGCAAAATGCCACCTGCGATTCGACGATACCAATCCGGAAAAGGAGGAGGTCGAGTATGTGGAAAGCATCAAGGCCGACGTGAAATGGCTCGGCTTCGATTGGGGAGGGGACCTTTATTTCGCCAGCGACTACTTCACGTTTTTCCATGATTGCGCGATCCACTTGATCCGCGAGGGCAAGGCCTACGTCGAAACCCTGTCCGCCGAGGAAATGCGTGTGAGCCGGGGCAACACCACCACCCCGGGCACGCCGACGCCCGGGCGGTCGCGCGGTGTGGAGGAGAACCTCCAACTGTTCGCCGCGATGAAGGCTGGCGATTTCAAGGAAGGCGAATGCGTGCTGCGCGCCCGCATCGATCTCGCATCCTCGAACATGAACCTGCGCGATCCGGTGCTCTATCGAATCATGCACGCGCACCATCACAACACCGGCGATGCGTGGTGCATCTATCCGATGTATGACTTCGCCCACCCGCTGGAGGATGCGTTGGAACACATCACCCACTCGCTGTGCACGCTGGAGTTTGAAAACCACCGGCCGCTTTACGATTGGTTCATCGAAAACTGCCCGGTGCCGTCCAAGCCACGCCAAATCGAATTCGCCCGCCTCAACCTGAGCTACACGATCATGAGCAAGCGCAAGCTGCTGGAACTCGTGCAAGGCGGCCACGTCGGCGGCTGGAATGACCCGCGCCTGCCGACGATCTCCGGGCTCCGCCGCCGAGGTTATCCGCCGGAAGCGGTCGTGCATTTCTGCAAACGCGTCGGCATTACCAAGTTCAACGGCACCACCGATGTGGCGCTGTTGGAGTTTGATGTTAGGGATTTCCTCAATCACTCCGCGCCGCGCCGCATGGCCGTTTTGGATCCGGTGAAGGTGGTTCTTGAAAACTGGTCCGCCGAACCGCTCGCCACGGTGGAAGTGGCCAATCACCCGCAGGACCCGGAGATGGGCCAGCGGGAAATCCCGATTTCCGCCGAGCTGTGGATCGAGCGCGAGGACTTCATGGAGGTTCCCGAGAAGAAGTTTTTCCGCCTCGGCCCGGACCGCCATGTCCGCCTGAAAGGTGGGCACATCATTCATTGCACCGGGTTCGAAAAAGATGCGGATGGCAACGTCACCTTGATCCGTGCGGAAATTCTGCCCGGCACCGTCGGCGTCGATACTCCGGAAGGTGTCGTCTGCAAGGCCGCAATCCATTGGGTGGATGTGGCGACCGGCGTCGATGCCGAGGTTCGCCTTTACGACCGCTTATTCACCGTCGAAGATCCGGATGGTGCGGAAGGCGGTTTCATGAGCGTGCTCAATCCGGATTCGCTGAAAACCATCACCGCCAAAGTCGAGCCATCACTCGCATCGGTGGAGCAAGGGTTTTCCTGCCAATTCGAGCGCACCGGCTACTTTGTCGCCGATTCCATCGACCACCAGTCAGGCAGCAGGCCCGTCTTCAACCGCACCGTCGCGCTCAAGGATTCCTGGGTGAAAAAAGGCGGGCGCTGATGAGTGTAAGAGCGGAAATGGCACCTGAATACACGGAAGGTAAGAGAGTTAGAATTAAACGCCTGTGAACCTGGAAGATGTGTGGCACAAACAACACAATCTCTTTTTTTTCCGTGTGTTCGGTGTATTCCGTGGTTAGCCATCTTTTGTTGCGGTCTAAGCGCATACCCCCGTTCGACTCTATGAAACACTTCTTAATTCCACTCACACTGTTGGTTGCCGCACCGTTTGCCCGCGCTCAAGCGCCGGTGAAGATCGAAATCACCTGCAACGACGAGATGAAATACAACACCAAGGGCTTCGAAGTGGAGGTCGGGCAGAAGGTGACGCTGGTGTTTAAAAATGTTGGCAAGATCCCGGTCGCCAAAATGGCGCACAATCTGGTGATTCTCAAACCGGGAAACGAATTGCTGGCATTCGCCGCCAAATGCGGCGATCCGAAAACAGGCCATCTCCCTGCCGATGCGGAGATGAAAAAACAGATTTTCGCCCACACCAAGCACCTTGGTGGCGGCGAAAGCCAAACGCTCTATTTCATCCCGAAAGAACCCGGGGCGTATCCATTCATCTGCACCACGCCCGGGCACTTCACGATGATGCAGGGTGTGATGACGGTGAAGGCAAAACCCGCTCCTTGATCAAATCCAGGCCAGCGCCTGATCGAGCGATTCCACCACATGGTCCGCGCCGTGCGCTTCAAGCGCCGCAGCGGTGAATTGCCCGGTCGCAACCGCAAGGCATTTCGCGCCGATGGCATGGGCGCAGGCGATGTCCTTGGGCGTGTCTCCGATGACGAGGGTTTCCTCAACGGAAAAATTTCTCCCCGCATAGGCCGCGGCGCGTTCCAGCGCGATCGGCCCGAGGCGGTTCCGGTCCGCATGATCGCAGCCGTAGGCTCCGAAAGGAAAGTAGGCGGCGAGCCCGAAATGGCGCATCTTGCTGGCGGCTCCGCCGGCGGTGTTGCCCGTTAGCAAGCCGAGCGTGGCTTGCTGGCGGCCCGCGAGTTCCTCCAACACCACAGAGACTCCCTCGTAAACCCGACCGGAGAAACCGCCGTGGCTGAGATTCCAGTCGAGCCTCCCTTGATAGACCTCGAAATAGAGCGCGATGCGCTCCGCCGTCGGCTCGATTTCGAAGTGGGCGTGGATATTGGCGATGATGCCGAGATCCGTGCTTCCCGCGAGATCAAGTGCCGGCCCTTCATGGCCGAAAACTTCGGAGGTGGCCTCTTGCAAGGCCTTCATCCCGGCACCTCCGGTGTCAACCAGGGTGCCGTCGATGTCGAACAGATAGAGCATGGAAACTGACAGGCCTATTTGGCCTCTTCAACCTCAGCTTTTTCCGTTGGCGTTTCTTCCGGTGCCGCATCTTCCGGCACTTCATCAGGAACTTCGTCCGGAACAAAATCATCGTCCGGATCGTCGGCGTGGCCTTCTTCGTCCTCGAAGTCATCCTCTTCCATCAGTTCACCATGGAACAGGTGGAACTTGCGCTTGCGCTGATGGGCAGGAAGCGGGGAAAGAATCATGGCGACGGCACGTCCGTTGAGACGCGGCGCCTGATCCACCTGGGCCATCGATTTGAGGTCGTCGATGATGCGGTTGAGCACCACGAAACCCAAGTCCTTGTGAGCGTTTTCACGACCGCGGAACTGAAGCACGAAGCGGCACTTGTGGTTTCCTTCGAGGAATCCTTCGGCGCGTCCCAGCTTGATGTTGTAGTCGTGCTGCCCGGTGCCGACGCGGAATTTCACTTCCTTCATGCGGGTGGCGCTCTTCGACTTTTGTTTTTTCAGCTTGGCCTGCTCATACTTGTATTTCCCGTAATCGACGATTTTGCAGACCGGTGGGTCCACTTGACCGGCGATTTCGACAAGGTCGAGTCCGAGTGATTGGGCTTTTCCGAGCGCCTCGCGTGAACTCATGACGCCGAGTTGCTCACCAGTGGCGAGCACGACACGAACTTTCGGGGCGCGGATGCGGTCGTTGATCCGCGTCATATCGCGGTAACGACCCCTGTTTTGGTCTCTTTGTGGCTTAGCGATGGCTTTGTCCTCCAGTGGGTATATGCGACACGCCGGCGCACGGACGGACAATGCCGCCGCACAAAACCGGTGCGAAGAGGGGTGCGGAACGATGGACCAAACGCCGGATCATAGATCTGAGACAGCGGGGCCTGACCGAGCGGGGGCATCGGTTTTGAGTGTCATTGCGAGTCGTTCCAAAAAAATCATTGAGCGGCTAGGGCCGGGATCGTGACGCCAATCGAGTGAAACATGGTTATTTTCACCAGCAATTGAACATCTAAGGCAGTTAAGTAACGAATGGATCGGATTTGGGCAAGCTCGATTTTCACACCCATTTGGGCGGCGATGAAATTCCGACCACGCAGTTGCAAGCCAATCGATGATGGCGGAATGCGGCGGGCTGTTTGCCTCCCTGCCTAGGGCCGCTGACGCCCACCCGCTGATCGGAAAAAGGCGGGCAACAAGTAGGCGCCGACAACCCGCCAGGCGGTGGAGAGGAAGGGCATTTTGGGAAATCATAAAAAGAGTAATTTTCCGGTTGTCAAAAACCTCCCGGCCCCTCTTACTGCCGCCCCGCCCGCGAGGGTGGCAGTGTGTGAGGCCCGATAGCTCAGTCGGTAGAGCAGTGGATTGAAAATTCACGTGTCGGCGGTTCAAATCCGTCTCGGGCCACCACTTGCACCCCTTATTTCAAAAGGGTTTGAGGCGATCGCCGTTCTAACGGCTGGAAATGGTGCTGCCGCTGGAGTGCCTTTATTCGAGAGTCCTATTCCCGCCCATCCCCACGATCCACCGGAAGGGTTCGCCCGTGATCGGTTTCTTCACCTGGTCGGGAAGGTCACCACGTTTTGCGGGGTGATGGCACGAATCAACCTAGAATCCGCAGTTGGAAAGAGGATGAGGGGCGCAATTGGGGTCAAGTG
>JBBECN010000223.1:0-13571 GCA_040881795.1 Akkermansiaceae bacterium | reverse complement strand
ATTAATCAGTCCGCCGTGCTCAATGATCTCGCCGGCAACAGCCTGGACACCACCTCACCGATCCTCGATGACACGCCGATCACCGTTGACGGCACCGCGCCGACTCTAACCAGCATCACCTTTGACGCTTGGGCCGATGTTGCCTTTTCCAACGGGACTCTGAGCAATAAAGACGCGGCGTTCGACTTCGACGGCGGTGGTCTAGCCACCGGAATCGAGTGGGTCGTTGGCGGAGATCCAACCACGGGCACCGACGACGCCGCCAACGCACCGACCTGCGACGTCACCAACGATCCCGCCTACCTCACCTTCACTTACCGCCGCAGCGACGCGGCCCACACCGACGCCAACACCGACATCCAAGTGCAATACTGCACCGACCTGGGCGTCTGGATCGACGCGGTGGCCGGACCGGACATCGTCATCACCGAGTTCGATAATTTCTATGAAACCGACCCCGGTATCGACAAGGTCGAGGTGAAAATCAAGCTGATGCCGGAATTCGGAAACAAGCTCTTCACCCGCCTCAAAGTGGTGATCGCGCCGTAATTCCTGGCGTGACGAGCTCGAAAGTGATTGGCGGACGCGGCAGCTCTCGTTTTGAGAATGGTCAATAAGAATTGATTCTCCGGAGGCTTTCTTTGCTTTGCATTTCCGGGAAATCGTGGTTTATTTTTTCCCGAACAAAAAACCACCGGCCCTTTCGGACCGGTGGCTGGGTTCTTAAGTCGCCGTTCTGATTCTGTTCTTTCCAGGAGTGAATCAGGCGGCGGCTTCTCCATTTGTGGCGGGAGCCGTGGCACCCGTCTTCGAGCGGCGGCTCAGGCCGCTGCTGCGTTCGCTGAAGGGCACGAAGCCCATCGCGCGATACAGCGGGCTATCCTCGCCGTATTCCGGGTGTCCTTGCACACCGCGCACCACGGTGCGTAGCAGGGTCGCCAAGGTGGCAAGCTTGTCGTCGCGTGTTTTCACGGCGGCCGAGCGGGCTTGATCCCTGATTTTCAAATCCTCGTTGGACTGCTGAAGCTCCGTTAGGGAGCTTTCAAGTTCAGCGAGGGTGATCCCGGCGAACTCGGCTTCCGGAGCTTGCTCCTTCCACACGAGACAGATGTCTTCGGCTTTTCTGCCAGGCCGGCGGCGTTTGGATGATGTATTTGAGGTTGCCATGATGGTCCTTTAGTTACAGTTGAAAACCCGGACGGTGCTCCCGGATCCGCACTCGCGGTCGAGCCGTGCCGGGCATTCGGTTTTCGAAGCCGGAGGTCTGCGTGGAGTCCTCCGCCTGAGAAAGGGGTGAGGTGAAGACCGCGCCTCGCGGTGGCGGCTTCGGAAAAAATTCAGCGATGGGGCGTGGAGAGATCATCAGTTTTCGTTTCCCTCGGTGATGCCGAATAACGCTTTGACCTGATGGTAGCCCACTAGGGTGCGATGCATTCGGTAGTCGTTCGCCTCGCGCCGCAGTCGGCCGGCGATCACCGCCGGGTGGACGCACAGCCGTTTGGCTGCGGCGCGGATCTCATCCGCATAGTGCAGGTGGCGCACCTGCCCGGCCCATGCGTCCGGCGGAATCAACGTGTCCAGTGCGAAGCGGTCCGCCTCGGTCTCGATCGCTTCGGTTTTCCTGCGGTCGATGTCCACGTCGAGGATCGCCGGAGTTTCGGTCGAGAGGTGCCGGAGCACGTGGCCGATCTCGTGGAAGAGGGTGAACCAGAAATTGTCCAGCCGGTTGTGCCGCAGGGTGAGCCCGATCACCGGCCGGTCGTCGCTGCCCAGCAGGGCGGCTCCGTCCAGGTGGGTTTGATCAAGATGCGGCTCGATCACCACCGCGATGCCTTTCTCCTCCAGCGCCACGCACGCCAGTCGCGGCCCTTCTGGCAGGACGCTCAGGCCGGCGAGCCAGCGCAGGAAATTGTCGTTCAGTGCCTCGCGGTCGTAAGCGGGCAGGTTCGTTTTTTCGGCCGCCCGCACCAGCACTCGCTGCTGCCAGGCTTCCAGCGCGTGCGGGTTGATTTTCGACTTCTCGCTGCCACCTTGGCGGCAGCGGACGAGTTCCCGCCGCACGCCGGAGCCGCGTTGGTAGAGGTCCTGCAACAGCGTCGCAGGATCCTTGCGGTGGCTTTTCCAGTCGTTGGAATACTTTGGGAAATAATCGCGGCCATACATCTGCTTCATCGGATAGTTCTTGGGATCGTACGCGCCATCCGCGCCGGTAGCCGGCGCGGATGGTTCGGGGTCGGGCGTTTGGCCGCCCAGCAGCGAGTCGGCGGGGATGCCCCACTCGTCCCGCAGGCGGCGGATCATCTCGGTGGTGAGTCCGCGTTTGCCGGTCATGATTTCGGAGGCCCGGCTCGCACCGCCCACCAGTCCGGCGAGGTCTTTCTGTTTGTAGCCCATCTGGTTCATGCGGAACCGGATGGCTTCGAGCGGGGTGGGCGGTGTGATGGCTTGGGTTTCCTTTTCATATTTCTGGCTCAGGGCAATCAGGACTTCCAGTTCGTCCTGTTGGGATTCGGTCAGTTGCTCGCCTCGCGTGGCAAGCTGCCGGATGCGCTCAAGCGCTGCGGCGTGTTGCTCGGGAGTTTTGAGTAATTTCATAGTGTTGGTTCGCTTGTTTTTCGTATCTTTGGGGGGTGGGAAATTCGGTGGAACGCGGCCGTCCTGGAAGTCATCGGTGACGGGGCGATGCAGCACAGGATCATCAGCTGCTGGTGGAAAATGACGACGACTCGGACTCCGGTCCCATCCACGGCGAGCGGAAAGTGCGTCTCGTCCTCGCTCGTCCGGCAGGCCTTGGGGTAATGTTTTTGGAGTTCCTCCCAACTGCCCCAGGTGCCGTATTCCGCCTCCGTGATCCATGCGCAGAAATCCGCCCCACAGAGCCGTCTGGCATTACCTCTCAACCCATCTGTTAGTCCGGTGACCTTCATGGACGTGAACCTTGCCTCATCCACCGGCCGTCGTCAACCAAAAAGTTACCAGATATGTAACTTTTGCTTTTTGTTATTATTTGAGGTGAAATCCTGTTCCCTATTTTCCCTTTCGCTGCCTTGTGGAAAGGAGTTAAAAAACAGAAGAATTGAACCACGGATGACACGGATAAACACAGATTTTAAGAGGGATGAAAATGCCTTCGGCATCGAAGTCTCCAAAACCAAAACCTCTCCTCTTCATCCGTGCTCTCCGTGAAATCCGTGGTTAAAAATCTTCATCTACTTCCCTCCGCGACTGGCTGCTCCCCATACTCATGAACGGCCAGGTCACGGTGCGGTGAATTCTCCACCCTGGGAACGCCAACGTCCTCGTTGGCATGTGAATGATGTGACAACGAAGTGTCGTTTACGGCTCCCCCGTTGGCTTTCTCATTCGCCAAGCCGACGGGGACGTCGGCGCTCCCTGCTCCCCATGCTCATAAACGGTCAACTCACGGTGCGCTGATTTGCCCGGACTTTGCAAAGTCGAAAATGTGGTTATGAAAAAACCACACTCAAGTAGTTTGCCACGAACCCACGACCGATGATGAGCAACACCCCACAAAAATTCGGAGACTACGCCAAAGACCGCAGAATCGCGGCAGGCATGACGCTGCGGAGTTTCTGCCGAGACGCCGCCATTGATCCAAGCAACTGGAGCAAAATCGAACGGGGAGTCCTTCCTCCGCCGGATGAAGCGGGATTTCTCGTCCGTGTTTCCGATGTGCTCGGGCTGAACCCGGAAGAACGGGCGGCGCTAGGAGACTTCGCCGCCATCGCTCGCGGACAAATACCCGCCGACCTGCGCGACGAGGAAATTTTGAACAAGATGCCCGCATTCTTCCGCGCGATCCGCGGGCAGGAATACACTCCGGAAGACTTCGAAAAGCTCCTCCAAGGAGTGAGGAAACTCCACCAACCTTGAGCAGAAACCTGAGTCCATGACGAACGAACAAGTTTGGGATAAAGCCGAGGAACTGCGGGCTAAGTTCGAAACCCTTAAGGCCGACAAGATCCCGTTGGATCTGATTTCCTTCGTCGAACTGGATCTCCGGCTGGACCTCATTCCCTATGATCGTCTCAAAGACGATTTTGGAGCGGATGCGGCCATCTTCGCCGACTTTTCCGGTTTCTACATCGACGGAGAGATTTTCGATCGGATCGATATGGTGCGTGGGGCGCAGTTGAACCGCCTGCGTTTTTCAATCGCCCACGAGCTGGATCACTTATTTCTCCACCGCGAGGCATTTAAGGCGGTGACCCTTGAGACGAACGAGCACTTTCTGGATTGGCTCAACCAGCACGACGGTCGGAAATACGACTTCGAACGTGAAGCCAATGAATTCGACGGACGCCTGCTGGTTCCAGTTGAGATCTTGAAGGATTGTTTCGAAAAAATGCTCCCGACGATGGATCAAAAGTATGGACGATATGTCTGGGTCTCCAATGCCGAGATCCGGAGTAAAACCGCTGAGCTCATCAAAGCTAGATTCGGAGTCCGGCCGATTCCCATCGAAACGCGGTTTGACCGTGAAAAAATTTGGCCGTCACCATTTTAAGTCACATGAATCTCCAACCCTACAGCTTCTGTTTTCTGCGCTACGTGCACGAACCGCTTTCCGGCGAGTTCGCGAACGTGGGCGTGCTGCTGTGGGCACCGGAGAGCCGGTTTCTCGGATTCCGGGCATCTCAGAAATTCCGGCGTCTCAGCCACTTTTTCCGCGGCTTCCAGCAGCAGGATTACCGGAACCTGATCGCCCGGATCGAGACGCAATTTGATAAACTCGCAGTCCGTCTGGCCGATCCCCAGGAGGTGCTACCCTTCAAAGAATCCCCGCAAAGCGCGCGGGATCTGGCGCACCAGGTGATTCCCCACGATGACGCCGCGCTCCAATGGAGCCTCTCGGGCGGTGGCATGACGAAGTCACCTTCTGCGGAATTGGAAGCGCTCTTTCAAGAGGCGGTCGCCCGCCACTATGATTCCGTGGACGAAGCCCGTCGCGATGATGCGACGATCTATCGTGAGTTTTACAGCCGCGCCTTCGAATCGCCGATCGTGAAACCCTTTATTAGCGAGCACGAAATCACGACTCCGTTCGCCACGCATGTATTTCCGCAGGCATGGAAGAATGGAGTGTGGAACGTCTATCAACCACTTTCCTTCGACCTCAAACGCTCTGAAAACATCCGCCACAAGGCGCACCAGTGGGAAAGTCTCACGCGGTTCCTTGCGCAATCCCCTGAGAAGCCGAAGATCCACCTGCTTCTCGCCGCCCCTGACGGCGACCAGTGTGCCGCCTATGGGAAGGCCAAAGATCTCTTACACGCTTCCGGGGTCGTGACATTAGTCGAAGAAAATGAAGCGGCTGATTTCGCCCAAGACCTTTTGAAGAGGATCGCTGACGCAGAGACGCCTGAGGTAAGTGCATAAAAAACACCTGAAGCGCCAAAGAGCGGAGAAGTGATGCGTGTAGCCCCTTTGCTGCGGACAAAGGTGAGCCGTTTACCAATTACTATGACTGATGGATCAGATTCGATTTGAACAATCGGGAGGTGACCAGTCTGTGAGTATCGACGCGATCTTTCGACAGGATGGTCAGGCGAAAAGGGTGGGCCGACGAACAAGGATGTCTCTAGTGGCGCCTTCGCTGGAAGGCGGTATGATGATTCCGCCGGAGTGGGCGGTATCCATGGGGCAATTTGGGGCACTTGCCCTTTTCTCGTAGCCGAGAACGCGCCCGAATGGACTATGATGACCCAAAATGAAGCCCTCTAAAAAAATGGCGGACAGGGAGGGATTCGAACCCTCGGTAACATTGCTGCTACACACGCTTTCCAAGCGTGCTCATTCGACCACTCTGACACCTGCCCTTGGAGGGCGGGACGCTAGGAACTCCCTTCGCGGTTGGCAATCTCTTTTTGAAAACATTTTCCGTTCACGCTCAATGCGCTTCGTGAGCGCAGGGTTGCTGCGTAGAGTCACCCCCTAGAGGTCTTAGTGGCCGGAAGGGTGGAGGATTCACCGTGATCGCCGATTCGCCTCTCAAGCGTCGATACCGGTGACAATCTCGCAGCTTGGGAGCTTCTCCTTGAGCGCCTTGGTCGCTTCCGGGGTGACGGCGGTCTGCCAGAGGTAGAGTCGTTTGAGGTTGGGCATGGCACCAAGTTTGCTGACTCCGGCATCGGTCACTTTGGTGCCGTAGAGGTTGATAGACTCCAAGCTCGGGATCTTCAACAACAGGTCCATGGAGGCATCGGTGATTCCGGTTTCGGCAAGGCGGATCATCCGGAGCTGTCCGGCGGACGTGAGCTTGGCCACCGATTGGTCGGTGATTTTGGTGGCGGAGAGATCAATCGTGACAAGATGCGGCAGCAATTTTTCCAGTTTGTTGAATCCGGTATCGTCGAGGTTGCCCCGCAGGGAAACCGCGGTAAAGGTGAGGCCCGAAGATTGTTGGGATTCGAAACTGAGAGCTCCCGGGAATTCTTTGGCGAAGGCGGCGACAGAATATTTGAGCGCTTCATCTGGACCTGCGGGCTTCACCTCGGCGACCGCGGTATCCGAATCCACCGCGGCTCCAGCCTTGGCGGCAGGCAACAGTTTGGCGATCGCCTCTTGGATCGGAGCGGGGATTTCAAGTCCGCCAAGGACAAGTTTGTCATCGCCACCTTGATCGATCCACCATTTCAAGACGGCGACTTCATGGTCCTCGATATCCGTTTTTCCTTCCGGCGGCATGTGCTCCTCGTCATCCATTGGCAGGTCGATCCGCACGATGATGTTGCTTTTGGCGGCGTCTCCGGGTTCGAACGCGGGGCCCTCCTTGCCGCCCTTGACGAGCATTTCAAAAGTATCCATCCGCAGCTTGCCCTTGGCTTTGCCCTCCTTGTGGCATTGGACGCAGCGACGTTCGAGAATCGGCGCAACAATGTCCGCATAGACCAACTGCTCTGCCGGCGGCTTGGCGGGAGCCTCCGACTTCGATTCCTTGGCCTTAAGGCCGATGGCCTTGCGCACCGGATCCGGCGCATATTGGGTCAAATAACCGTCGCCATGAGTGATCGACGCACCATCGTGGCTTGCAAAACCCATGATGCCGACGCTGCCGAAAAGCAGCAGCCGGTAGAACGCCGGATTGCCCGCGCGGGCGACTGTCCAAGCTTTCACCATGAAGGTGAAAACCGCGATCACAGCGAAGATCAAGCCAGCCCACAGATGCCGGGTAACCACCTCGCTGTCGCCATAGTCCTCGCCCTGATAGAGCAGGAATCCCGCGATCACTGCGAGGATCGCACTTGCCGCGCCGAAGAACATGGGAAACGCCGGGGTGTCTCTCGACTCGGAGCTGCGTTTGGCGAAAATCGCACTCAGTTCTTGAATCAGAATCAACGCAAAAACTCCGATGGGAAGGTGCAGCAAAACCGGGTGAAAGCGCCCGAGGAAACGAACCATGTCCGGCATTTTATCCGGGTCCGGAGTCCCTGCCAGCAAGGGCATTGCAATCAGGCCTGCGATGGCCAGAAGTCCGAAAAAAGTGAGCGCCCACGGGCTTTTCGGGCGGCGAGAGGAAGTCTGGGGTTCAGCCATAAGTTTGATCGATTACGCCTCGAATTCCCCCGATCTTGCAAGGGGATTTCAAAATTTCAAACGTCGATGGTCACGTGCGATTTACCGCGGGTTTCCGATGATCGACGGCCCCTCGTTTTCCCGATAAATGGGATCCAGCGGCGCACGTCGTAACCGAGGTAGGCCGTCGATTTGAAAAATATAAGCAGGGCAGTTGCTTCGTCGATGAATGGAATTGGATCGGGAATTGGGCCGGCAATGAGCAGGTAAAGTCCGGAAAAAATGGCAAGCGACCAGGCAATGCGGCGTTTCATGATGGCACAAATTAGCACGATTCCAGCGACGAACCAGCGCTGGACCGCAAATCACAAAGTTTCTTGATTCTACCGGGTTTGTGGAGAAACTGCGCCATAACCTAACTTCCAATGGATCCCGCCCTACTCAAAACACTGCATCTCGCCGGCACCTTCGCACTCTTCACTTCACTCGGAGCCACGCTGCTCGCCGGATCCGGCAAAAAGGGTGCTTCGATTCTCCACGGGATTTCGCTTTTGCTGATCCTGCTCGTCGGCTTCGCGATGTTGAAGAAGCCGCCGATGGACCAATCCTGGTGGATGATCAAGATCGGCCTTTGGCTCTTCATCGGCGTCGCCCCTGCGCTGGCGAAGCGCAAGGTCCTCCCGGCATATGTGGTGCTGGTGCTTTGCATCGCGGCTGCAGTGGGTGCCGCGTGGCTGGGCCTGCGGAAGCCTTTCTAACTAGATTTTAGTGACCTCCACCTGCACTTCCATGCGGCAGTGCCCGGTGCCGTTGTAATTACCGCGCACCGGCGTGACGTCTTCGTAGTCGCGCCCAACGGCCACCTTGACGTAGCGCTCGTCGGCGAGCGTGTTGTTGGTGGGATCAAATCCGATCCAGCCCGCAGCAGGAAGATAAACCTCGCACCAAGCGTGCGACGCTTGGGCGCCGACCAGCGAATCCCGCGGGCCATTGTAGAGGTAACCCGAGGCATAACGCGCCGGAATGCCGACCGCGCGGCAAAGGCCTAACAACACATGTGTGAAATCCTGGCAAACCCCGCACCTCATCGCAAACGCGTCTTCGAGGTGCGTGTTGACGTTGGTCGATCCGGGTTGATAGCGAAATTCCTGATGGACCCATGACATCAGGGCGAATGCCTGATCAAAGATGGAGGCATGCGGGCGGGTTAGATCGACCGCCTGCCGCCAAACTTCGGGGTGGCGTGAGACCCAGCGGCTCTCCTGAAGATACTGCCAGGTCAGTTCGCGGATTGACGGGTCATCAAGGGCCTCCAGCGTCGCCTGCTTGCTTTGCGCGGAAATATCCAGCGGCAGATTGTGGACTTTGATCCGGCTTTCGATTTCGAGCCGGTGGTGCGCCGCTTGCAGTTCAAAGTGATGGGTGATGTTTTGAAAAAGATCGGTGAACCGGCGGACCCGGGTGGCGGGCATCACGCGGATCAGCGCGCTGATCGTTTTCTGATAGGGAAACGTCCGCGGCTCCAGATGCAGCGTGTTCACACTCTGGCTCACGGGCCCGGCGTAGTTAAACGTCGTCCGGTGGCAGACCGAAAGCTTCATGCCGATTGTCGGCGTTACCGACCCTTCGGAAATGCTCACTGTTGTTGCTGCTGTTGTTGCTCCAACTGCCAGGCGGCGGCAGCGGACAAAGATGGAACCGGGGCGGCGGGCGTGAGTTGAATGCGCTCCGGCATCAGCACGTAGGTTTCAAAAATCTCCGCGCCGATGTGATTGAAGCGGCCTTGGAGTTCGTCCAGATAATCATGCAGGCCCTTTTTGAAGACATCCTCGGTCGATCCGAAATTCAATTCCGCGAGCAAGCGTCCAGCCTCGCGTTCGGCCTCGTTGGAAAATCCCCCGCGCGGGGTGCCGGAAATCAAATGCAGGCTGATGTCCACCTTCTCGATGCAATACCGGACCGAGCGCGGGAAGTCCTTTCCGTAGATCAGGAAGTCGAGAACGCTCTCCGCCGTGATTTCGCGCTGTGAGGCGCGAAAGGCCCCCATTGCGCCGCAGGAGCGCAGGATCGCCGTCCAATGCAAGGTCTCCTGCGAGACGGACTCCAAGCTGTCATCGCTGTCCGGCAGAAAACTGGAAACATCGAGGAAACGAGTGGTTTTGTCAGCTCTTTCCAAATGCCTGCCCAGGTCCATGAATTCCCACGCTTCATTGCGCGAGGTGGTGGAAGCGGCGACCCCGAGGAAGGTCACCGCGGATCTTCGCACGTTTTCATAAAAGCGCTGGGGATCGTATTTCGCCAAACGCGAGCCTTCATCGCTGCGGGAAAAAAGATAGAGGGCGTTGAGTTCCTCCCACAGTTCGTCGGACAACTGGTCTCTCACCGTCCGGGCGTTCTCACGGGCCAGGGCGATGCACGAGGCGATGCTGTTCGGATTGCGCGGGTCGTCCGTTAGAAAGCGGATCACCTCGTCGCTGCCAGTCTCATCGTAAAGCTTGCTGAAGGCTTCCTCGTCCCCGGTGCTGAGAATGATCGGCTGCCAAAAGCCCTTCAGCCGCTCGCTGTCGAGTTTTTCGTAGTCGAGCAGGAGCTGCTGATTGACATCGATCAATCGGGCGAGGTTATCGGCCCGCTCGACGTAGCGGACCATCCAATAAAGTGTGTTGGCGACTCGGGAAAGCATAATGGTTGATTAGTCACGGAGCACCCAGGTATCCTTGCTGCCGCCGCCCTGCGAGGAATTCACAATCAGGGAATCTTTGGTTAGAGCCACGCGTGTCAAGCCTCCGGGCACGATTTTCACCTCTTCGCCGTAGATGATGTATGGCCGCAGATCAATGTGGCGGCCCTCCATCGCCCCTTCGCACCAGGTAGGCGAGCGTGAGAGGGATATCACCGGTTGCGCGATGTAGTTGCGGGGGTCTGCGATAATCCGCTCGCGGAAAGTCGCGATCTCATCCTTGCTCGCGGTCGGCCCCATCAGCATGCCGTAGCCGCCGGACTCATTGGCCGCCTTGACCACCAACTCCGGCAAATGGCTGAGAATGTATTTCATGTCCGCTTCCTCGGAGGCCAGATAGGTCGGCACATTCGGCAAAATTGGCTCCTGACCGAGGTAATATTCGATCATCTTGGGAACAAAGTAATAAATCACCTTGTCGTCCGCCACCCCAGTGCCCACGGCATTTGCGAGAGCTACATTGCCCGCCCGGTAGGCGTTCATCAGCCCCGGCACGCCGAGCACGGAATCCTTGCGGAACACCACGGGATCAATGAAATCGTCGTCGATGCGGCGGTAGATCACATCCACCCGCAGCAGACCCCGGGTCGTGCGCATGTAGACGAATTTATCCACCACCACGAGGTCCTTGCCCTCCACGATGTCGATGCCCATTTCACGGGCGAGATAACAATGCTCGAAGTAGGCGCTGTTGTGGCAGCCGGGCGTGAGTAACACGCACACAGGATCACCCTCGCGGCGAGGCGAAATGTGGTGGAGCATGTTGAGCAGCTCGCGCGGGTAGGAATCCACCGGCCTGACGCCCATCGTTTCAAAAATCCCAGGGAACGCCCGCTTCAGCGCGTTGCGATTTTCCAGCAGGTAGGATGCGCCGGACGGGCAGCGGCCATTGTCCTCGAGCACGTAATATTTGCCGTCGCCCCCGCGAATCAAATCACTGCCACAGATGTGAATGTAAATGTCCGCCGGCACATCCACCCCGCGGAATTCGGGACGGTAGTGCTTCGCCTGCTCGATGTAGAAACGCGGGATGACTTCGTCCTTCAGGATCTGCTGGTCGTGGTAAATATCGTGAAGGAACAAATTCAGCGCGACGATCCGCTGCGTCAATCCCGCCTCCAAGTGCTCCCACTCGTCGGCGGGCATCACCCGCGGGATCGGGTCGAACGGGAAAATTCGCTCGGTGCCCCGATCGTCGTGATAAACGTTGAAGGTGATCCCCTGGCGGAGGAAATAAAGTTCGGAGTTCGCCTTCCGCGTGAGGAAATCACGTTGGTCCAGCTTACCGAATTTCTGAAGGAGTGGAGCGCAATGACCGCGGACAGAGCCGTCTTGGTCAAACATCTCATCATAAAACTTACCGGGATCGTAGCCCTTGAACATTTCCATGGATTTATGAAATAGACTTAAGCAGTCAGTGGGCCAACTTTTAAAATCGGCCTCCGGAAGATGAATGCTAAGCGCCCGCTCAAAACTCGTGCTGGCGATCGACCCTAATTTCCCCAAGTTAGCGAGCCAGTCGCTCTTCGATCGTCCTTCGGGAATTTTCAAGCAACACCTTAAGCTCGGGATCCGCGACGTCGCCGGAGGCCCTCAGAATCTGCAGGCTCGGCTGGCCGCCCACCCGCCCCAGCAGGCGCACGATGGAATGGCGAATCGATCCTTCACTGGTCGGAAAATAACGCAGCACGGTGGCTTCGATCGGCGGGCCAAGGTCGCCATACAAAGTTTCCCAAGCGGTTGAATCCTTGAACCATAATTGATCCAGGAAGGGAATCACAGCGACGTTTTTTTCCTTCACGATCAGCGCGATCATCTCCTGCGGCACGGGAGTTCCATTTTCCATCAGCTCCTTCAAGGCTTTGATCGCCGCCTCGCTGGCCGGGCCGGGTTGATCCGACCATGTGGTCAAGGCCCGGCAGATATTACCCTTGAAATCAATTCCCTGCTCGACCAACAGGCTGATCAGTTTGCGGCTGATATCACTGCGGTAAACTTTGGGCTCGGCCTCGGAAAGGCGCATGACCGCCCGCCGCACCCGCTCCAAGTCAATGCTTTCGAGTTCGCGTTTGTTCAGGTCATAGAACGCGGGGTCATCCTTTTGGGTGAGCTTTTCAATCGGCCCTTCCGTAAAATTTTCATTCTTTACGCGCACCTCGATCACCGAAATATCCATATGGATTTTTTCGATGTGGCCCAGCAGCGAGACCACCTCGGCAAGTTCGGGTAAATTCTGCTTGGCTCCGGTGATCACCATGAGGAAATCCCCATCGCCGCGCGGGTAATAATTCGCCGAAGACGGGTCGGCATTGGTGGTGCGGAAGATGTAGTCACGGATGAGAATGCGGTTCATTTCGCCGAGGCCCCGCAGCCAAAGGCCCACCGCCTGCTTGGTACTTCCCTCGCGGGCCAATCGATTGATTTCCTTTTCCAAGGGATTCGTCCCGATCCGATTGCGCAATGCCACCGTCGCTTCGTCTTCGGTGGCGGGCAGATTTTCTGGGGCATCCGGCTCGACCGGTTCAGTCGTCGCCGATGCCGTGTTCACTGCCAGCGGTTGCGAGCCGGCGGTGAATTTGAATGGGATCGCGAGCAGTCCAAGGCTCAGCAGCAGTGACACAATCAACGCCTTTCCGCGCGCCCGTGGATTTGCGTAAATCAACAGCCCGATGCCCATCACACAGGCGAACCCCGCCATCACCATCCGGTTTTCAAATGGCATTCCATCGAGCATTCCGCCCCGGCCTGCGCCGAACATAAGCAGCAGCGCCATGAACGCCATTCCCGCCCCTCCCACCAATCCAGCCAAAATCCGCAACGGCGAGGCCGGCTCAAGCACCGCTGGATCGGGCAACTCACCGTAGCGCACGCTCTGCTGTCCGGGCATGGCCGCACCCGTCCCCAGCGGAACCCGCTGAAACCGATTCAACGCCGGATTTTTGTGCTCACCGGGATAAAATTTCCGCCCACGGACAATCACCTCGTCATTGATGCGGAAACGGTTTTCGCATGCGCCACACTCCACCGTTTTCTCCCGCAAATCCTCTGCCACTTTGAATCTTTGGCTGCAAGAAGGGCAGCGAATGAGCAAAAGCAAGTCATCTGGAGTTGGGGCGGCCATATCGATGGAGCAAGTTTTGCGTCAAAACAGATGGATTGCAACCTCAAGCATCGACCGATCTACGCAGCAGCAGGGTGATTGCCGCGTAGCACTGCCTGCCAATCACCCTGGCGGATGTCCCAGGGCGGTTGTCTGGCTAGTTGATTTCATGAGGGGGATTTTTGAGGAGGCTCA
>JBBECN010000222.1:0-13615 GCA_040881795.1 Akkermansiaceae bacterium | reverse complement strand
ATTGTCCCTCCAGCTGCTCCAATGACGAGGATCACTTCTTGAGAATTCATTTGATAACCCAGTTTGAAACAATGCGGGCGCTTACGGTTCCTGTTGAACCCGGCGACGGGCGCGGATCCGATCCTTCGAGCAAAATGCCTTTGCAGCCAGCTGTCCCTGCACGGTTTCCTTTTCAATCTGGGTTCGGAGCCAGACACCCAGTTTGAGAATCCATTGAAACTCTTCGGTGCCGCAGGCTTTACGGTAGCTGTTCATTCGCGTCAGCTTAGCGTATAAGCGACTAATTTTCAGCGATTTATGCGAAAATAATTCGATCAAAAGATTGACAAGGTGAGCGAGCGGGCAAGCTCGGTATGTCAAAAGCCTTACCCGCCGGCCGCTCGTGGCCGAGCCTGCCCGACCTTGATCTGATCGCAAGCCAAACCCGGTTGATCATCCGCAATTCCCGCAAATTCACCGCCGCCGGTTTCCTTCAATCCCTGCTCAGCTCCGTGGTCACCGGACTGGCCTCGTTGAACCAGATTGCAGGCGATCTCAAGGACAGGAACTATCCCAGCATGGCGCGCCAATCCCTTCACCAACGCTTCGACATCCGCTCCACGGCTTTCCTCATGGCTGTTCTTTGTGATCTCATGCAACAACGCTACAGCACCGCCGCCACTGCGATTGAAGATAGCGCAATCCAACGCATTCTCATTGAAGACGCTTCCGGCCATGTCATGCCAAAGTCCAATGCCGACGCCTTTCCCGCACACGGCAACCACCATGGAAAGACCGCCGGGTTGAAGATCGATCTGGCCTTCGACTTGCTAACAGGATCCATCGTTTCCCATAGCCTGCAAGCCGCCACCGAGCAGGACAAAACCATCGGCAAGGAGTTCATCATTGAAGTCCGGCGTGGCGATCTTGTGTTGCGCGACATGGGTTACTTCAGCCTCGGCGAGTTCACCGCCATTGAGCTGCGGGAGGCCTGGTGGCTCACCCGCCTGCCGTTGACCACCGGCGTCATGTTAGCCGATGGGCGCAGCCTGGAGAGGTATCTTAAAAGCTTCCGGGGAGACATCATCGACCTTGATGTCATCGTCGGAGAACAAGGCAAAAAGTGTCGCCTCGTCGCCATGCGAGCGGCCCCGGAAGTCACCGCGACCCGGCGGGCCGCACGTCGCAGGAAAGCACGGGGTTGCGGCAAGAAGCCCTGTCCGAAAGGTCTCATGCGCGACGGATGGCACCTCATGCTGACGAATCTGAGCCGAGAGCAGGCGGACGTGAGCCAACTCGCCGCGATCTACCGGGCCCGTTGGGCGGTGGAAATCCAGTTCCGGGCATGGAAGCAAGCGCTCAACCTCGGCAAAGCCCTCAACCGCAAGAGCGGCGAACATCACCTGCAGGCGTTGGTGTTAGCAGGGATGATTGCCCACCAACTCGGAATGAGAATCGCGCAGAAGATCGGAAGCAGGGTCGGCCGTGCGAGACTGAGTTATGAGAAGCTATATGATCTGCTGGCAGTGCGCCTGATCAAAGCCAGCACCCTCGCCGAAGTCGCCGCCTTCGATCCCGATCCGAGACACGTCGAGCGGGACAAGCGAACCCGGAAATCCCCCGTAGAATCAGGCATCCTGGCCTTAACCTGACGCGAATGGGTAGCTGTTGCAGATGGGGTGCGCGGGAAGGTAGTTGGGGACGATTCGTCGGAGATCTTACTGATATACTCCCGCGCAAGGTCTCTCGTCTTGAACCATAAACGGAGCTTCTTTTTTCCCGGAGTCATGGATGCCGGGACATTTACCTTCCAACGGTTGCGGGATTCATCGAAAAATGGCTCGATCTGATTTCTTTTGGCCATGATCTAGGCTGGGCTGGTGTGTCCAAAAGTTTCCAGAATGGCGGGTATTTCAAGTGATTTCGCGAATTGCGAAAAATTGGAGAATTGAAGTTCAACTAGTTGCGGAGTCCCTGATTCTTTCAGGTTCTAGTAGGGGCAACCCTGTTCAGGTTCGAGTCCTGTCGCGCGCACCATGTTGCACATTAACAACTTAGGCGGCCTGTGAGGCTTCAATTGTTGTGTCTCACGAGTGACTTTCGGCCATTTTTCGGCCACTTTGTCAATAGTTTCCTATTCTTGAAGTCTTGAAACGTTTAGGGAAATAAAGGCGAGGGTTGTTCTCATCACGGATCTTGATGACCCTCATCAAGCGGATGGTGGCCTTGTCCCGGATGGAAACGACGTGTCGCTGGTCGTCGAAACCACCGGTGCCAGCGCTCCGCAAACCCTCGAAATCCGGAACGCCGGCGGCTTCGATCCCGGCTCCCTGCGCGTCTGGCGCACCGACGTGATGGAGCAGTTCATCCAGCAACGCGCCCTCTCCGCCGCCGAGGGATTCTGGTCGCTCGCTCTTGAACCGAACACCGGGCCGGACAAGCGAAGGCTCATCGTCCGGTCGTCAAACCGGGATGCCTGCGTTTCATAGGCGCATTTCCACCCCTTTGGGTGGCTGAATCCGGACAGGGATGCTGTATTCTCCCCTTCAACCTTCTCATGCTGTCGCCTTTATCATCGTCCACCATGCCCCGGCCCCGGCCGGGGCGATTGGTCGTGTTCTGCCTGTCCGCCCGGATTGCGTGGGGAAGCGCAAGCGCCAATGCGCTCGAAATCCAAGACCGCACGCTGACCGTTGCCACGCTCACCGACGGCACGCTGTCCTTCACCAAACGACCGGAGGTGGTTGCAAACGGCAATGTTTCCTATGCCATCGAGATTTCCACCCCTCTCGCCAAAGGTTTGTGGACGGCCGCGGTGCCGGATGTGAACGACGACACGATCATTTCCTATACCTTTCCGGACTCGTTAGGCCGTTTGTTTGCCAGATCCAAAATCCTACAAAACCAATGATTCCTGCATTCATCCGAAGCATCCCTGCATTCATGTTCGGTTTCGCCTTGATTGACCGATCATGTGCCGAACCGCCGGCATCACCCCCACCGCCGAATCTGGTGTTCATCATGGCCGATGATCTTGGTTACCATGACCTTGCCTGCTACGGGCAGAAGAAAATCAGGACTCCGAGAATCGACGCGCTGGCCGCGTCTGGCACCCGGTTCACGGCGGTGTATTCAGGCTCAAGCGTCTGCGCACCCGCGCGGGCCACACTGATGACCGGTAAACACAGTGGCCATACCCGAATCCGTGGAAACTTTCCGGCCGAAGGCGGCGTCCGGGACATGCACGGCGCACGCCGTCTCGCGCTCGCCAAGGATGAAGTCACCGTTGGCGAAGTGCTCCGGGCGGGTGGCTACACCACCGCAATGACTGGCAAGTGGGGTCTCGGTGAAGCTGGCAGCACCGGCGAACCGAATCTCAAGGGATTCGACGAATGGTTCGGATTCCTCAACCAGCAGCACGCCCACGACTATTATCCGGAATTCCAATGGAAAAATGGTCGCCGCATCGACCTTGCGGAAAACCAGAATGGCCGCCGCGAGGCCTACTCGCACGATCTGCATACGGATTTCGCAGTTGACTTCGTTCGCGATGCAGCTGCCGGAGACAAACCGTTTTTTCTCTATCTTCCTTATCAGATTCCCCACAGCCGTTACGAAATTCCGTCGCTGGGAAGTTATGTCGATGAGGTATGGCCGCTAGAGGCAAAAATCCACGCTGCGATGATCACCCGCCTGGACCGCGACGTCGGCCGCCTGCTCGATTTGCTTGCGGAACTCGGCATTGCCAAAAACACAATGATCTTCTTCACTTCCGATAACGGCGCGGCCCGCCGCTGGGAGGGTGTCTTTGATTCGTCCCATCCGTATCGCGGGAAAAAACGGGACTTGTATGAGGGTGGCATCCGCGTGCCGATGATCGTAGCCGGCCCCGGTATCCCGGCAGGCCGAGACTCGGACGTATCATGGTATTTTCCGGACATCGTGCCGACCTTTGCCGCAATTGCCGGTTTACCGCCCTCGTCACTACCCGAGGATCTGGACGGCTTGAATATACTGCCGACACTGCGTGGCGAGCTGCAACCGGAGCTGGGCGAACGCCCGATGATCTGGGAGTTCCACGAAGGCGGATTCGATCAGGCAGTGCGTCTTGGTCCATGGAAAGCAATCCGCCGCCACGGTAAAGCCATGGAACTCTACCACCTTGGGCGCGACGCCGGAGAAGCTCTCGACCTGACCGCTTCAGAACCCGAAACCGCCGCCCGCATGGCCGCTTTGCTCGTTTCCAGCCGCAAACCCAGCCGCTACTGGCCGGTGCCACAGGACGTTCAGACGCAACCGTGATCACCGCCTGCTTCTTCACCCGCCTAACATCCCATGCCACTCCGCTGTCTTCGCGCCCTGCTCGCTCCTGTTCTTTTCGCCGCATCCTTCACTGTTCCCAGCGCTGCTTCGTCCCCTTCGGTCAGCGAGATCCGCTACCTTTCCGGGACTGGTAGCGATGATCCGGTCGATTGGGAATTCTTTTGCACCAAAGGCCGTCGCAGCGGTGAGTGGACGACGATTCCAGTGCCATCAAACTGGGAGTTCCATGGTTTCGGTTCCTATAACTATGGTCACGATCGCCCCAAAGCCGACGAGCAGGGGAAATACCGCCATCGATTCGATGTGCCCGCCGAATGGAGCGACCGCCAGGTGCTGATCGTTTTCGAAGGAGCGATGACCGATACCGAAGTGAAGGTCAACGGCCGCCCCGCCGGTCCGCTTCATCAGGGCGGGTTCTATCAATTCGAACATGATATCACGGACCTGGTCGAATTGGGCGGGGAAAACCTGCTGGAAGTCACGGTCAGCAAAGTCTCGGCAAACGAATCGGTCGAGCGCGCGGAACGTTTGGCGGACTTCTGGGTGTTTGGAGGGATTTTCCGGCCAGTCTTCTTGATGGCGCGGCCTCACCGGCACATCCACTCGGTGGCCATCGATGCCCGGGCCGACGGCACGTTTTCCGCCCGCGTCCACCACGCCGGACCACCCGGCGCGGATGCGGTGGTGTTGGAAATGTTAGATGATCAAGGTTTGCCGGTGGCGCCCGCCATTCGGCACAAGCTGGAGCCAGGGACTGAGACCGCGGAATTGACCACCCGCGCCGCCGGGGTGCGCCCCTGGTCGCATGAATCGCCGAATCTCCATCACGCCCGCATCCGGCTGATGAAAGGCGCGGAGATCCTCCATGAGAAAACCGAGCGCTTCGGCTTCCGCACCATCGAAATGCGGCCGGGCGACGGATTCTATCTGAATGACCGCAAGATTCGCTTTAAAGGGGTGAATCGCCATTGCTTCTGGCCGGATACCGGCCGCGCGCTCAGTCGCAAAATTAGCTATGACGACGCACGGTTGATCAAGGGGATGAACATGAATGCCGTGCGCATGGCCCATTACCCGCCGGACAAGCATTTCCTCGATGCCTGTGACGAACTCGGCCTGCTGGTCATCAATGAACTTACCGGTTGGCATGATGCCTACGATACCGAGGTGGGCCGCAAACTCGTCACCAGCATGATCCGTCGCGATGTGAACCACCCGTCGATCATCATCTGGTCCAACGGCAATGAGGGCGGCCATAACTCTGATCTGGTGGATGACTATGCACGACTGGATCCGCAGAAGCGTCATGTGATCCACCCGACTCCCTCATGGGTTTCGCCATCGGTGTTCAAGGGTGTGGACACTGCGCATTACCCGACCTATCAGGACCACCTCAAGCGCCTGGCCGGCAATACAATCTATATGCCCACCGAGTTCCTCCACGGCCTTTACGATGGTGGTGCGGGTGCCGGGTTGGCGGACTATTGGCAGGCGATCAAAGCCTCATCGGTCGGTGCTGGCGGCTTTATCTGGGCGCTCACCGATGAGGCGGTGGTCCGCACCGATCAAGATGGCCGGTTGGATGCCGATGGCAACCATGCGCCGGACGGGATCGTCGGGCCCTATCGTGAGAAATCCGGAAGTCATGACACCATCCGCGAGCTTTGGTCGCCAGTGCAGCTAAGCCTCGAAGCGCCCGGCCCGGACTTCGACGGGCGGATTCCGGTGGCCAATGAATACCTTTTCAATAATCTCAACCAGTGCCGCTTCGAATGGCAGTTGGCGGATTTCCCAGAGCCGGGCACCGCAGGGGGAACGCCGCATCATGTGAAATACCGCGGCGCACTCCCAGGACCGGATCTTCCACCCGGCGCGGCAGGCGAAATCCGCATCGAGTTGCCTCGGAAATGGCGGGAATGTGATGTCCTGCTCGTCACCGCCATCGATCCGGTTGGAGCCGCCTTGTTTACTTGGTCGCAGCCACTGCGCGGGCCGCAGCAATACCGGGATGCACGCCTCAAAGTGGGCGAGGGGAGTGTGCTCACTAGCGAGCGCGACGGTGAACTGACAGTTGTCGCCGGGCCGGTCACCGCTTGCTTCGATCTGTCGACCGGACGTCTCGCAAGCCTCCATCGTGGTGGCCACCAGGCCGCGTTGGTCAACGGGCCGCGCTTTGTTCCGGAACCAACCCGCATCCCAGATGGGGAAAAATCCGCAGTGCGCGTCAGCCACGAAGCCAGTGGCAATGCGCACGCAATCCAAGCGCGGCACGCCCATGCATCATTCCGCTGGACCGTCCATCCATCCGGCTGGCTTGAACTCGAATGGCAGATGGATGCCAGCGGTTCCAGTGATTTCGCCGGCATCACTTTCGATCATCCGGAAGCCGAAACGCTCGGCAAACACTGGATCGGCCGGGGGCCCCATCGTGTTTGGGAAAACCGCATGCAGGGTCCCATCTTCGGCACATTTAGCGGGCTTCACAACGATCCCGTCCCCGGCCGCAGTTGGGCCGAGCCGGAGTTCAAGGGCTGCTTCGCCGACATGTTCCGGCTCGATCTGATCACTCGCAAAGGAACCCTGAAATTTCTAACAGACACCTCCGGTTTATTCGCCCGCATCCATACTCCGCACCCCGGTCATGAGCCGAAGCGCGCCACCGCAGCATTTCCGGAAGGTGATATCTCGTTCCTTCACACCATTCCCGCCATTGGCACCAAGTTCCGCTCGATCCATCAGCTCGGCCCTGAAAGCGTGCGGGAATCCCCCGTCACCCGACATCGTGGCAATATCTATCTGAAATACGCAACCCCGCAACATTCTGAGGCGGATCCAGCCCCCGCAAGTTCCCCGAACCCAGCTAGGGATTCCTGACTGGCGTATGATGGATCATTCCGGGGTCGCTTTGATGATTTGATCAATGCGTGCGGGTGTGACGCCGCCTTCCAGCCAATCGCTGATCGGTCAGAAACGGCAGTCGGAATTCAATGTTTTCCTTGTAAGTTCAGGAATTTCAAAGCCGCCTCGGTTCTTCCGTGAACGTGGAGCTTTTCATAGATTTGCTTTAAGTGCCAACGAACCGTCTCCACGGTGATGCTCAATTCGTCGGCAATCACTTTGTTAGATGCTCCTCTGGATAGGTTTTGGAGAACCTCGGTTTCCCTGCGCGAAAGTCTGGCAGCCCCGGCATCGTTGCTTGGAGGCACTTTGCAGAACGAGGCGACCACCTTGCGGGCGATCGTCGAAGTCATCGGCGCGCCGCCATCCAACATCTCCCGCACCGCCCGCACCACCTCGCTGGGCCGGCTGCGTTTCAGGATGTAGCCACTTGCTCCGGCTTGAAGCGCTTGGAAGATTTTTTCCTCATCCTCGTAAACTGTGAGAATGAGTATCGCCAGATCGGGCATGGTTTCCTTGAGCTTCAGTGTGCACTCGATTCCTGATAGATTGGGCAAATGAATGTCCATCATCACCAAGTCGGGCTTGAGCCGGGGAATGAACCTCAGGGCTTCCTCGCCGGTGTCGAAAGCACCCACGCATTCGCAGTCCGGAAGCGAGTTGACCAACTCCTCGAGTCCGGCGCGCACGACTTGATTGTCTTCCACGATGGCGATGCTTGGCATGGCGGTTTCCCGGAAACGTCCCGGATTGCTGGATTTCAGCCGATCCAGGCATCCGGTTCCAGTGCAAAAGCCGGATCGCCGGAGAATCACCCCTTTCGGGGGGGGGCGGGGTGGCGGAGCGGGACATCGAAGCGCACCCGGGTTCCGTGGCCCACAGCGCTGGTGATCGTGCATTTGCCGCCGACCGCCTCCATCCTGCGGCGCAGGTTTGCCAAGCCGTTGCGCCCGGGCGGCACCTCGTCTGGACCGAACCCGCAACCGTTGTCCTCGACCCGGACAACCAGGGATGTTCCCTCGTTTCCGAGAAACAACCGCGCCTCGCGCGCCCCGGAGTGTTTCAATACATTATGAATCGCCTCGTTGACCACCATCAACAAATGGTGTCTTAACTCGCTGTCCAATGGCATTTCCGGCAGATTGTCGGAAACTTCCAGCCAGCACCTCATCCCGAGCACCTCAAGACTCTCTTGCGTTCTCGAACATAGATAATTGGCGGTGGAGGCCAGCGTGTCGTTGGCCGGATTGACGGTCCATACGATTTCATCCAGCGATTTTGCCATGCGCTGGGCCCTTTCCACGACGCCCTCAATGCGGTTCTTGGTGGTTCCCTTCTCCAGCGAGTCCGCTGCCAGTGTGCCGAGGAAATTGATCTCGGTCAGACTGGCACCAAGATCGTCGTGCAAGTCCCGGGCAATCCGTGAGCGTTCTTTTTCCACCCGCCGCTCCTGGGTGAGGAGTTGCATTTTGCGGCGGATTCGCCGCAGTGACCACCAGCGCACCGCAGCGGTGAGTGCGCCAAGGCCGATCATGATCATCACGACGCGGAAGGCCATGGTTTGCCAGAAAAACGGCTGGATGTGAAACCCGATGGCAGTGGCATCCGATTGCCACCTGCCGTCCCGACCCACCGCCATGACCTCAAACTGATAGTCGCCGGGGGACAATGACGAATAGGATACAACCCGTTCGTTGCTCGAATCCTGCCAATCCTGTTCGAGACCGATAAGCCGGTGCCGGAACCGCAATTTTTCAGGCGCGCGCAATAGGTTGGCGGTGAAACGCAGGCGCACCGTCCCGGTTCCGGGTGGAAATCCGACATCGTCGCGCCGCGCCGCCGCTCCCGGCGTCTCGAAGTTCCACAATTCCCCGCGCTCGGAACTCGCGCTTTCGATGCTTACCCGAATGGCTATCGGATCCTTGCGGGTGAATTCCGGTTGCACCCGGACCGCCCCGGAAGCCAGTGAAAACCACAGCGCGCCACTTGGGTCGCGCAAACTAAGGTTTCCATGGCCACCGGTGAATTGCGGAGTTGGCAGTCCATCCGCGCGACTAAAAGCAACACCTGCCACCGTGTCTCTCCGCCCGTCCATCACTTCGAAAAGTTCTGCGATTACCACCCGCTGCAAACCGGAGTCCGTGCCGAGCCACAAACACCCATGCGCGTCACTCTGGATCTGTTGGATCGAGTTGCTGAGAAGTCCCTGGTACTGAGTCCAGATTCGGAAGCGGCCTGCCTCGCGAAGGGCCAACCCACCGCCACCTGTTCCAATCCACAGCCGTCCTTGTGAATCCTCGTGGAGAGCTGCCACCCAATCGTTAGGCAGGCCCTCAGCGCCGCCCTCCCTTTGGAAATCCCCGCTCTTCCAAGCATACAAGCCATCGCCACCCGTGGCTGCCCACACGGTGCCATCCCGGTCTTCCAGCATTTGGTTGATGGCAACCCCTTCCTCATCCGGGCTGCCTCGCAGGGTCTTCAGGGTTCCGTTTTCCCATCGATGAACTCCGCCATGGCGGGTGCCGATCCAAACCCGTCCGCGGCGGTCTTCCATCAGGCTCGGAACCCAGTTGCGGGTCAGCCCATCCCGTACCGTGATCCATTCCGCCTTACCGTCCTTCCATCGCATCACGCCATCGCGAAAAGTGCCCACCCACAGAGCTCCGTCGTCCGCCGCCAGCAACGACCACACATAGCCCGTTGGCAGCAAACCATCGGGCAGGCCGGGCTCGAAGTCGTTCCCCTTCAACTTCAGAACCCCGGCCCCGTCACTACCCGCCCACGTGACTCCATCCTTATCGAGTGCCAGCGCCGTCGTCACATGGCGGCCCAAACCGCGCCCGCGCCCGAACACCTCGATTTGCTGCTCCACCACGCGATTCAGCCCGCCGCCGTTGGTGCTCACCCAGAGGTTGCCCTCGGTGTCCTCGGAAATGCTCCGCACATCATCATGGGAGAGCCCCTCTTCCACCCCGAAACGTTTCCACACCCCGTCGCGCAGAAACCTCAAGCCGCGGTTGCGGGTAGCCACCCACAAGGTGCCATCGGTGGCCGACAGCATGTCGATGTGGATGCCCTCCGCGTCGGGCATGGCGCTCGTCATTTCAACCCACTCGCTCCGGGAGTTCCCTCGTTTCGCAAGAAATCCGTCCCCACCGATCCACATCGCACCTTCCCGGTCCCGTTGGATCCGCCACAACTCACGCCCGTCCGCCAGCGCTTCAAGTTGTGGGAACCTTTCCAACTGCCCGTCCTCCCAGCGGAAAAGCTCGGTGCGATGCAGAATCCACATCGCACCGCTCGCGCCATCGGCCAGCAAGCTGCGGACTTCGGGATGGCCCGCCGTCACCGTCACCGCTTCCGGTGGCGACTGGCCGCCATTCCAGCGCAAGGCCCCTTTCTCGGTTCCCGCCCACACCGCGCCATCACCAGCTTGGGCCAGACTCCAGATCAGGGTCGCCGGCCAACCTTTCCCCGGGTGTCGCCATTTGCCCGCTTCTCTCAGCGCCACGCCCCTTTCCGTGCCCGCCCACATCCGCCCCCGCCTGTCTTCCATCATCGAAAGCACGTTGTTGTCTGGCAATCCCTCGCTCACGCTGAAGTTCTCAAATCTCACCCCATCGAAACGACTGACTCCCTTGCCCGTGCCGATCCACAGGTAGCCATCTGTCCCCTGAAACGCCGAGGTTACCGAGTTGTGCGGCATGCCTTCGCTGGTCAGCCAGGCCGCATACAGGAACTGGCCCGTCCCCGATTGGCCGTGGACCAGAGAAACCGCAGCCACCCAAAGACTTGCGAGCAGAGCACGGCTCCCGATGCTTCCCATCCCCCACCATCGCAAACTCCGGTCATCCTGCAAGCCCGGCTCATCCCGTTACGCGAATTTCCACCCGTTTGGGGGGATGCGCGTCTCTCCGTCCGCCGATAAATTAAACATGAAGTGCGGTTGTCGCCCGCAGATGGTCTTCGATCATTGAGTGAATTCCTCGTAGATTCCACGCGGATCACAACCTTCCAACCCATAAACCTACCATGAAATCCACATCATTTAACCCTCTGCTGGCCAATGCCTTCTGCGGCCTGCTCGCCACCAGCTTCACCCTCACCGTCCAAGCCACGACCTTCGACGTCCCCGCTGGAACCACCCAGAGGCTCGCAACCGTGCTCGATATCGGCGAAGGCTTGACCAAAACGGGCCCAGGCACCTTGGTAGTTACCATCGACCAACTCATCGACGACGACGTGGTCGTCGATGCCGGAACTTTGATTTTCCAGGGCGCGGCAGATCCAGGTGCAAACCCACCGTCCATCATCGTCAACAACGGTTTGCTCATGCTTGGCGGTAATATTTTCGGCGCACCCGTCGTGCTCAATGGCGGCACGCTCAGGATCGGTGCGCAACGGACGACTACGATCACCGCGTTCGGCAACGAACGCGGCCACATTCTCGGCGATGCCGACACCAATAATATCAACAACCATTTCGCACTCGTTTCCGGAAACTACTTCTACTCCCAGCAACGTGCGATCAATCAAAGTCAACCGCAGAACGTGATCGATCTCGCTGTGCCAACCGATGGCTTGATCACCAGTGTCCTCAAACCGGAGGTCGCCTTCCAAGTCGCGGTGAACGGTAAAGACGCGGCAAACGTTAACTCCAATGAGGGCAACCTATGGCGCGCCCTCACTCTGCAGACTGCCGACCAGATGCGCTATGCCTCGTTGGATCTCCTGGTCTCCTCACGCGGCGACATCGGCGGCATGTTTGTAAGAACCCGCTGGAACGACAACACGACGACCGGCACTGGCCAGAATATTCCATCGATGCCCAACGCCCTCACTTCCAACGCCAACACCGCGTTCTCGGGTGGAGTGGTCGCCACGGATGGCGCTACCTTTGATCCGAACACCCTGATGCACATGCATCATTATACCCAGCATATCGACCCGACCAAGATACTCAGCGCGGTCGAATTTGTTCGGATCGGCTCCAGCCCCACGGGCACAGGGCTCGCCTTCGCCGCATCCGGGCTTGCCGTCAACGAAGCCGCGTTCACCAGTAATCTAACCGTAACCGCCAACTCCACGCTCGATCTCGCCGGAGCGCCGATCGTGACTGGCAACGCCACCGTCGCGGCGGGGACTCTCGACCTCAACAACGCCACCCTCACCACCACTCGCTCGATCAACAACACCAACGGCTACAGCACCACCTTCACCGGTGGAAACCTGACCGGCATGGGAATCATCGATGTCGCCAATTCGACCGGCAACGGTGCAGGCACCGTCATCATCAGCGGTCCGCTCACCGGCAGCGGAAGTCTCGTCAAGACCGGGCTGGGAGCCTTGGGGCTCCCCGGCACTAACACCTACGATGGAGTGACGGAAATCGAGGCCGGCACCGTGTTCCTGAACAACGTCAGCGGCCTAGGAACCACTGCTGCCGGCACCACGCTCTTCGGCGGCACCTTGTATCTCCTGAACGGTTCCCACACCGCACCCGTCACCGAGCCGCTCACCGTGGCTGGCACCGCGACCCTTCGCTCGGGCAACGCATTTTCCTACGATCTTTCGGGCCCCTTGGTTCTCGACGCCAATCTGACGGTGAACTTGGACGCAGGCACCTCCATCACTCACTCAGGTCCGATCTCCGGAGCCGCTACCCTCATCAAGGACGGCAGCGGAACCCTGACCCTCTCCGGCCCCAACAGCTTCGGCTCCGGAACGACCCTGGCTTTTGTCAGTGGCACCGCCAACCGCGGCTACATCCGGCTGGTAAGTAGCAACGCATTGGGGAACGTCACTGCCATCAACCTTGCAGGCAGTGGAGGTGGAACCTCAGGCCTGCAGCTCGAAGGCGGCGTGACTTTCTCACAGTCCATCACCACTCAGGGCCGCCAGAACGCCACCTCATCCGGCTACATCATCCGCAGCATCTCGGGGAACAACACCTGGAATGGCAATGTCACCATCAGCGAAGGCGGCGGAAGTTATGGTTTTGTCAGCGACTCGGGAACCCTCAGCCTGGGTGGCACCATCACCTCCTCCTACACCAGCACCTTCGGCGCACGCCTCGTCAGCTTCGCCGGTGCCGGAAACATCAACGTAACCGGAAACCTCCTCAACGGCGGAAATGACTCGCCTTCGAAAAATTTGGCTGTCAGCAAGGACGGTTCCGGAACGCTCACGCTCGCCGGGACCAACGACTATTCCGGCAACACCAGCTTCAATGACGGAACGACCCTCCTCACCGGAACCATCAGCCAATCCGCCGTCGTCACCATCGGTGCCGCCGCAATCCTCGATGTAACTTACCACGCCGCTCCCGGATACGCCTTCACCGCCACCCAGACGCTGCGCGGAAACGGAACCCTCGTCGGCAACGCCACCACCACCGGCACCATCGCCCCGGGAC
>JBBECN010000221.1:0-2158 GCA_040881795.1 Akkermansiaceae bacterium | reverse complement strand
CGCCGGCGATTTGGGCTTCGATCAGTTGGCGGAAGCCGTCGTGGTCGACTTGGCCTTGGCGGAAGGGTGTGATGAGAGCGGTGTAGGTGCCGGCGAACATGGTGAAAGGGAACTAAACCTTAACGGTGCCGGGGAAGACAAGCGGCAAGGTGTGTCCGGTGACAGCGCCAGGCGTCCCAAAGTCTTTCGATCGATCCGCGCCGCAGACCAAGAGCAACGAACGGATTGTCGCGTTGGCAAGGAGGCCGGGGAAAAAATCCGCGTAAACGCCGATGTAGACTGCCGGCCAGCGCGTGCCCATTACCAAGTCGGGGGGAAAGCTGCTATTCCCACGATGGCGTGGGGCCGTGGCAAGGTCACCCTTGCGGAAATCAAGTCGCCGACAGCGGCCGGATTCTACTTTATCACGGTTGCGTTGGCAGCTGTAATCGTGTCCTTCTTGAAGGATCGCGCACTGCCATCGCCCATCACCACGTTGGCACTTCCATTGTGGCGGTAGCGGATCCACGCGTTGTTCCCGGTGTCCATGTCTACGCTAGTGCGGATTGGCGTTTCGGAAGGTGTAGATGTGCCGCCGCGTCCCCCGCCCCCGCCTTTGAATTCACGGGGGTTTTCGATCGCGTAGGGGGACCAACCTTTGTTGCCCGGGTTTTGGCACATGTCCGCGCAAAGAATGAGATTTGAGGCATTCCTCACCAGATCCAGCGCCATGGGTTCGCCGTCCTTCGGCATGAGACCTCCGTGCATGCCGTAAGTCACCGCAACCTGCTCACTGGTGCCGCTCTGCACCGGAATTTCGCAACCCGGGCAAACAAAAATGCTTTTCCCCTTGGAAGCGCTAATTCCGGCGCTTTGAGCAATGAGTTTGGCCCACTCGGGACTTCCCCCGCTGCCCGAGGGGGGCAGAACCATGTCGTTGTTGAGGGCGTAATTAATCGTCGCCAGACCGATTTGGCGGAGGTTGGACAGGCAGGCGGCGCTTTGGCCTCTCTTGAGTGCACCATTGACTGCCGGCACAGCCAGCGAGGCCAAGAGGGCAATGATGGCGATAACTACAAGCAACTCGATGAGAGTGAAAGCGCTGGGGTGGTGGCGAGGACTCATTCTGGGTGTAATCTAGAGTTGTTTTTCACCGAGCACAACTTTTTTATGGGCAGCGCCTCGCCTGCGAATTGACTCAAATGAAAAGACACTGGGCAGGCGAAGTTCCCCCGATTTGGTGGAGAGGCAGGGCGCAGAGGATGCAGAAAGCACATCCACCACGCCCAAGACCCCATCCCGACCCACGACAGCCGCGAAATGGTCAGGGGCTTCGCCGGAATCCGGCATTCCCTTGGCCCTCCGGGCTGTGCTTTGCGGGATCAAGGCGTGAAGGTGGTTTCGAGGCGCAGGAACTTCTTGCCGCCCGTCGCCGGGGTCGTCGCCCTGCGTTGTTCGAGGACTGTGCCATTGGCCGGGATGGTGCCCAAGGTGGTCACGGTGACATCGGCCGTGCTCCAACCAGCGGAACCCAAGTTGGTGGACACTTCGGGGACATTGACCACGTTGGCGTTGGTCCTGGTGTAGTAGGTGAGCGCGAGCTGGCGGATGCCGCCGATGGTGGTTATTCCGCTGACCGGCATGAGCTCGCGGGGGAGCCGGTCCGGGCCGGTGCCACCGAAGGAGTAGCGGGTGATGTCGGCCAAACCGTCAGCCCCTTTTTCCGTGCCATCACCGGCCATAGCCACAACCACCGAGCGGTTGACGGACGCAGAATTGCCCTTGCTATCGACGGCGCTGTAAGTGACGAGGTAGGTTCCGGGCACCGAGGGGTCCACCGGGTTGTTGGTCGTCACGGATACGCTCGCGTTGTCACCCTCGTCGAAGGCGGTCGCACCGGCATCGGTGTAAACCGAACCCCAGAGGCTGGTCACGGAACTCGCGCCGCTTAAGGTGACAACCGGCGGTGTGGTGTCGGTCTGGGGATCGCTGAGCACATCTTGGTAGACGCGCACATAATCCACCTCGAAGGTGGCGCGGGTGAGGGACGAATCGATCGTTCCGCCATTGTAAACACCGCCCATGGCGAGGTTGAGCAGGAGGAAGAATTCCTTCCGGAAGGTTTCGGCATCGGCTGCCGGCGGGGTCAGGGTGGCAGTGTCCACCCCGTCCACGCTGA
>JBBECN010000220.1:0-13810 GCA_040881795.1 Akkermansiaceae bacterium | reverse complement strand
ACGAGAACTCAAGGCTTCCAGACCGCTCTGGAGAGGCTATGGGACGGCTGTGATTGGATTATTCAAATTGGGGTCAAGAACCAAGATCTGATCAAAATTTTGTACAATTTTCTAATTTATGGGATACAACTACGTATGGGGCTTCTGATTACCCGGCGATCATCGAGGGAACTTGGAATGCACAACAGTTAAAATCAGCACTTGAAGCATTCCTGCTGACCGAAGAAGGCAAGCTCGCTACACGCAGCTTCCATTCCAATGCCATCCTCGACAACCGAGCGGACCCGAGTTCAGCCAAGTGGATGAAGTTTAAAAGCGGCCCGCCTGACGCATCCACCCCGGATCGCGACCGCTTCTTCCTGCTTTCCCACAACTACTGGGGAACCACTTCCCGGACGATCATCGATGCCTCGATCATCGACTTCAACGACAACTTCAATCTGCCACGAATCGTGTATGAGCCGATCTTGGAGACGCCGTCGGAGACGACCTATCCCTTCGTGGTGGACGTGAAAGTCGGCACGGCCGAGTTGATCAACGCGCAGGAAGTCGGCCCGGGGGAGGTGATCTTCACGGTGACTTTCAACCGAAACATGGACCCGGGCGTGCAGCCTCAGGTTTCCTTCGGCCCGGCCGAGCCGTGGACGGACTTCCGGGTGCGGCCGCTGGAGGGCAGCGGGTGGACCGACGCGCGGACTTGGAAGGGCAGCGCCCGGATCACGCCGCTCACCGGCGATGGCCGGCAATCGATCCGCGTAGCGGGTGCCGTGGCGGCGGACGATGCCTGGTTGGTCACCGGAGACGACTCCGAGCGCTTCGCCTTCGAGGTTTCCACCACGGGGGTGAACGCCATGAATCTCCAGTCCACCGGTGGCGAGGGGCGGGTCGAGCTGAGTTGGTTCCAAGACGACTTCGAGCTGATGGCGGGCTACAATCTGTACCGCAGCAGCACGCCCACCGGCACCTTCACCCGGATGAACGCCACCCTGATCCCGCGCGAGCAGAAGGAGTTTGTGGATACAGACGTGCAGCCGGGCCAAGCCTACTACTACCACTTCACGGTGGTGAAGACCGACTTCGCTGAGTCCAATCCCTCGAACACCGCGAGCGCGACGCCGCTGGACACCATCCCGCCGGTGGTCTCCCACACGCCGCTCCGCGAGGCGATGCCGAACCTCTCGCTCACGATCCGGGCGGATGTCACGGACAACGTGGGAGTGAGCGGAGTGAAGTTGTTCTTCCGCAAGACCGGCACCTCCACCTACACCCAGCGCACCATGGTAAAGACCACGGGCGCCCGCTACAGCGCCACGCTGCTCGCCTCCGAGGTGGTGGCACCGGGGGTGGACTACTACATCGAGGCGAGCGACGGCCTCAGCACCACCCGCTCCGGCCGCTCGGAAGCGCCGCATGTGATCGAGGTGGTGGACCGCCCGGTGATCACCGCGATCAGCCCGAACAACGGTCCTTCCACCGGAGGCACGGCAGTGACCATCGCTGGGAGTAACTTCAAGCCAGGGGCGCGAGTCCACTTTGGCACGCTGGAGGGGACCGGCGTGGTGGTCCAGAGCGCCAACCAGCTCACCTGCGTAGCTCCACCGTATTTCCCGACCGCAGTGGATGTAACGGTGACTAACTCCGACGGCGGAGCGGGCACCTCGCTCAAGGGCTTCCGCTACGAGAGCAACGCGGTGGAATTGGGTCTCCCCATCCTGACAGGCGGCCGCAACAGCTTCGTCGAGGCACCGCTCCTGATCGCCAATGCAGTGGGACTGGCCTCGGTGGACGTGGTGGTCACGTATGATGCTGCGGTGCTGCGACTGGTGACCGTCAAACCGGGTGGGCTGACTCCCAACTGGGTGGTTGCCTCGAATACCACCACGGCGGGAGAGGTGATTCTCTCGATGGCCAGTGGCGGGGGCACCGCCGCCGGGTCCGGGGCACTGGCGATCCTCGAGTTTCAGGCGATCGGCGAGCCCAGTGCCACCACACCGCTGACGTTGCAGTCGTTTTCGCTCAACGATGGTGCCATCGCCGTGCAGGAGCGAAATGGTTCGTTCACCATCGATGCCACCTACGCGCTGAGCGGCACAGTCCGGTTCTGGAATGGCGGTCAGGCAGCGCCCGGGGTGAAGCTGAGCCTCAGTGGGGGAGCCAACCAGTCTCAGACCACCGATGGGCTGGGAGCCTACGCGCTCCAGAACATCGAAGCAGGAGCCTACACAGTCACCGCCTCCAAGATGGGCGACAGCTCCGGCATCAGCGCCTTTGACGCCAGTCTGATCCTCAAGCACTCGGCCGGCATCGCTCTGCTCACCGGCAGCGCCACTGTCGCGGCCGATGTGAACCGCAGCGGCCAGATCAACGCGATGGACGCCTATCTGGTCCTGCAGAAGGCGGTGGGGTTGATCGATGTGCCTTTCTCAGGTGCCGGGGAGACGTGGAGCTTCACGCCGGCGAGCCGCAGCTACCCGAACTTTGCCGAGAACCTGGCCAATCAGGATTTCACCGCGATTCTCCTTGGGGATGCCTCGGGAAACTGGAACAGCACGGAGATCAACAACACCAATTCCAGCGGAGGAACGGTGGTCCTCCATGAGATGCCGGTGGACGGTACCGACGAGATTGTGGCGCGGGTGCTCATGACGAGCAGCGAGCCCATGATCGAGGGCTTGGACCTGGTGCTGGCGCACCGGCCGGAAGTGACGCTCGAGAGCGTGGTGCCCGGCAGTCTGCTGACCGGCTTCTTCGACGCCCTGAACACCGCCACACCCGGTCGCCCGCGGGTGGTGGTGGCCGGTAGTTCCGGCATCCGCGGCACCGGGGTGCTCTTCACCCTGCGCTTCCGCGGCAGCGGCCCCACCGGACTGGCCATTTCCAGCTATTCGGCGAACGAGGGGCGCTACAGCATCACCTCCTCTGCGGAAATCGCCCCTTTCGATACCGACGGCGACGGCCTGATCGATGCGGATGAAGTCGAGTTGTTCCAAACCGATCCAGCGGCCGCCGACAGCACAGGAGATGGCATCTCCGACGGCTTGGCCCACCAGCTCGGTCTCGATCCGAAAGACCCGCAGTCACTGTTCCGCATGAGCATGGCAAAGCCCGCCGCAGCGAGCATCCGCCTCTCGTGGCCCAGCCGTGCCGGCAATCTCTACCAGATCGAAGCCTCCGCCAATCTTGGCGACTGGCAAGCGCTCGGTGAGCCGATCCAAGCGACTGGCAACGAAACGGAAGTCGTTCTGCCGATGGACGGGGCGGTGAACCGCTTCTACCGCGCGGGCTTCCTTGAGGGAGGGGTCAGCAAGTAAGTGCCAAGACTGCCGCCCGCTGCCCATCCTTTGAGTGCTTACGTTCCTCTGGAGCCGCTTCAATGGGCAAGGCATCGACGGGCTGACCTACCGTCTCCGTTCTAGGAGGCCGCGCAAACGCCTCGCATCCATCGGCCAATCCGAGATTCTGCCATTGGCCGATGACCCCTCCAAAGGAGGGCAACGTCCATGCCCGGCGGCCCACTCGCAACGGCGGCAGATACCAAATGCTCAAAAAGCGTCTCCGCCTCCAACTCCGGAGCCTCTTGGAGCATTAAGAGTGCCTTCGGCCAGATCTCCTGCAACGGATCCTTCCGCGTCTTCCGGATGTGCTGCACCCGCCCCGGTTCCAGTGCCTTGTTGGCATTGAAACGGCCGTTCCTGGATGGCGGGGTGTGACACCGAATCGTTCGAGAGCGGCGGACTTGAGCCGCCGCCAGTCGCACACGTCGTTGACTCCCATGGCGTGCGAGAGTTGGGCGTTAAGCATCGCGGAAGGATGGCTCAGCTAGAGGAGCGGGAATTGGCTTCTACGCTGGTCTCAAGGGCGAGGCCGTTGATCATTCTGCGAGGAATGAGGTTGAGAATCTGCTTGAGGATGAGCACATTGGCTTGGATTTGTGTCGTATTGTTCATACACCGCTACCGAGTGGCAGGGATTTCCGTGTCGCTGTGTTTGGCTGGTCCCATGACTTCCGTGCGAAGATGATTCTCAGAGGATTTTTGGATGGGTGGGAGTGAGGAATGTGGATGAGGGAGATGATGAATGAGTGGGGGTGGCTGCGAGACACCACCCCCACGGCCTGCCGCGAGACGCCACAGCCACTTTTGCAGGTGGCTTGCGGTTACCCATGAGGAGAATTTTGCGGCGGAGGGGGGCGAAAGCCCGTTTCTGCCCCGATCTTGCTCAGGGGCGGGCGGGGGTGGCGAGGACCTCGCGGCACCAAGCGAGGGCCATGAGGGCGTAGCCGGTGCCGTAGGATGAATGGTAGTTGTAGAGCGGATAGTCCCACCAGGAACCATCTTTTTCCTGTCGATCTAACAAAATAGCGGCGAGTTTCCCGGCATAGTCGGCGTGGGTTTCCGGGGGCAGGAGTTTTACGGACTCGGTGAAATAATAGATGCCGTAGTAGTAGAAATAACCGGCGATTTTGAAGGCGCCTTCATGCGGGACCGGACGCTTGCGGACGTTGTTGAGAAATCCCTCGCGGGCGAGAAATCGGTCGGCCCAGGTGGTGAGAACTTCGTCGGTGACGGCCTTTTCGCCGAAGACGCGCAGTGCGGCGTTGCAGGCTTGGGAGCGGGCGAGGGAGCCGGCGGGGCGGTTGATTTCGAGGCGCGGGCGCATCCGGTGGGGGAATGAGTAGGTGTAGGAAAAATCCGGGGTGCGTTGGATGTTGATACCGGCGATGGCGTGTTTGACGAGTTTTTCATCGAGCTTCACGCCGATGGTGGCGCGGGCCTGCTCCATGGCTAACAGAACCGTGGCGGTGGTGAAGGCGGTGGGAAGGCCGGATGGCTTTTGGGTGGCGACTTCGTCGAAGAGATCGAGATATCCCCAGCCGCCGTTGATGTCTTCGTAGCGGTTGGCGAGGTTCACTTGCTCTTGGGCGAGGGCGGCCCAAGCGGCTTTTTCCGCGGGATCGGTTTCGCGCTGATGGAGGCGTGAAATGGCACGCAGGCCGTAGGCGTGGCCCCAGACGTTGTAGGTGGTGGTGAGGTCGGCGCGGCGGAGTTTCGGCATTTCCGCTGTGGTCCAGGCGGCGGCTTTTTCAATGGCGGCGGTGACTTGCGGGCGCGCGTCGGCGGCATCGATCATGCCGCAGAGGGCAAGTCCGGAAGCGCCGGCGCGGAACGCATGATGGGCCCCGGGAAGCGGGGCGTAGATGTTGAGTCCCTTGGTGAGGGTGGGTCCACCCCACGAGCCGTTGGGATTCTGGTGACCTAACAGAAAATCGACGCCGCGGGTGATGGCGGTGGTGATCTCCGCCGGCGTGGCGGCAAAGACGCAAGACGATAAGACATAAGACACAAGATAGAGAAGAGATGAGCGGAGAAAGTGCATAGGATGGGTCTTCTCTTCTCTTAAGTCTTCAAGTCTTGTGTCTTGTGTCTTGTGTCTTGGTTTCACTTGTCCGGCAAGAGCACAACCTGTCCGACTTCGAGGCCGGAAAGGATCTCGGTGTCTTCCTTGGAGACGAGGCCGCGTTTGACCGGGCGGCGCTCGGATTTGCCATCGGCGAGTTTGACCTCGACGGTCCAGCCGTTGGCATCAAAGGCGAGGGCTTTGTTAGGCACGGAGATGGCGGTGGGCTTCTGATAGGCAATCAGGTGAATCTCGGCGGCGGAGGCGATGGCCGGGGTGATTTCCTCAGGCCAGGTGACGGAAAAATCGGCGCGGTAGGTGCCATCCGGCTCGGGAGCGGCGGTGAGTTTGACGAGTTTGACGGGAATTTCGAGGTCCTCGCGGCCGGCGAGAGTGGCGGAACCACTCAGGTCTGGCTTGAGGGCGCGGTGGGTGGCTACATCGAGGAAAGAAACAAGGCTGAGCTTCGCGGTATCGGGGACGAAACTGGCGTAGGCGCGATGCACCGGGACTTGGCCGCGGGGAATGAGGGTTTTGATGATTTCGCCGGGCGTCCATTTGCCGTTTTCGATGGGGCCATGATAGAACCAGCCGTCGGCCGGGGCTTTGACTTCGAAGTGGGTGCGGTCGGATTCGAGGTCGGCGAGGATCTCTTTTTCGCGGGTGTTGGCGGTTTTGAGAGTTTCGAGCTCGATTTTTTTCAGCTCGATGGAGCGGGGGATGTCGGCCTCGGCTTTGAGCTGGCTGATGGTGGTGTCGCGCTCGTTATCGGCGAGGGTTTTGGCCTCGCGCGGGAGCAGGACTTCCAAGGTGCGCTTGTGGTCCAACATCTCCATGCGGAGAGCGAATTCGGCAGCGGCGACGGCGTCTTGTTGGCGGACGAGGATGATTTCCTCGGTGTTTTCGGTGATGTCGTCGGCCTCGTACATCTTGGTGAGCTGCTTGAGTTCTTCGGACTGGTTGGCGAGGATTTGTTTGCTGCGCTTGAGGCTTTGGGCGGCGCTGTCCTCGGCGGCTTTGCGGCGCGTCTGGGTGAAGTAGGAGTTTTCCTCCTTGGCGATTTCCGCAGCACGGCGCACGGATTCTAACTTGTTAGGGGCCGTTTGTTGGAGGAGCTTGAGATCGAGTTCCGCTTGGGCGAGGGCGAAGGTTCCGGTGGCGAGGGTGTTGCGGGCGTCGGCGATTTTTTGGTCGATGGCCTCGGCATCGAAGCGGATCAGGACATCGCCTTTGGAGACTTTGGCACCGTGAGTGGCGATCTCGAGGATTTTGAAATCCGCCCAGACATCCGGATGGAGCTTGAGCAGCAGGCAATCGGCGCCGGGCAGGACGGCGGCGGCGAAGGTTTTCCCAACGGAAAACGGACGTTGCTCGATGGTGATTTCACCGGCGTGTGAAGCAGCTGCGATCAACGCGGGGATCAGGTGGAGAGGGGTGATGCGGGCCATAGGCAGAAGCACTGAAACACGCGGTCGACAAAAAATCAATCGGCAGCTTTGCCTTTCCGCGCGAGCCAGATGGGCAGGAAGCGCGGGCGCTTGGCGTTGGGCGAGGACGGGACAGTGAATTCGGCGACTTCGAAACCGGATCCTTGGAGGCGGCGGGTGAGGGTGGCGACGTGGCGTGAGCCGGCGATGGCGAGCAGTCCACCTTGTTGGAGGCCTTCGTAGGCGGCGGAGACCCAGCGGCGCTCGTCCACCCAAGTGCGATTGCGCGGGCCGGTGGGTGAGGCGTCGAGATGAAGTAAAATGGCGTGGAGTGAGCCTTCCTGGCGGGTGAGAGCGGATGGGCCGCAGTCGTTTTCCAACAGCACGCGCGCATCGGTGAGGAGTGGGCTGTCTGGCATAAAGCTGCGGTGCCACTCGGGAATCGCGGCCATTGGTTCGGCGACGATGAAGGTGGCGCGTTTCTGCGGGAGTTCTTTGGCGACGGCGGCGAGGGCGTGGCCGAGGCCGAGGCCCATGAAGAAGATCTTGGGTTGGCGGGCGGGGCGGAACGGTGCGCAAGCGAGGCGGGCGAGTTCTTCTTCGGCGGCGCGAGTGGCGGGGCCGCAGATTTGCTGGCCGTGGACGAGAAGGAATTTCCGGCCGTCGTGTTCCTGGAGGGCGAGGATGTTGCCATCCGGAAGCAGGGTTTCTGCGAGGGTGATTCTTGGTTTCATGGGGCTGGAAGGTGGCTGATCCGGGCGGGAGCTAGTGGATGGACGGTGCAATGTCCACACTGCATGCACGGCCCATGGGGGGTGGAAAATTTTTCACCACTTGTTTCGCGAGTCGAGAGGGCGGGTATGAAAGGGGTTTGCGGAATAGAAAACCCCGGCCTGAGGGCCGGGGTCTTTTGGTTTTTTGATGATGTGAGGATGGAGGCGTCACCGCCTCCGATGCAATCAGACGCTGCCCTTGAGGACGGAGGAAGGCTTGAAGCCGACCGACTTGGAGGCGGCGATCTTCATGGATTCTCCGGTTTTCGGGTTGCGGCCCAGACGAGCGGCGCGGTTTTTAACTTCGAAAGTTCCGAAACCGATGATTTGGACTTTCTGGTCCTTCTTTACGCCAGCGGCGATGGAAGAGAGAACGGCTTCGAGGGCCTCGTCGGCAGCGCGCTTGGTAGCGTCTTTTCCGAGGGCGGCTTGGATGGCATCAATGAGTTCAGCTTTGTTCATGGCAGAGACGTTTGTGAGAATGCACTCGGGCATTGGCAAGAGAAAATCTATTGAAAATAAAGGGATTTTTCGAGTGGTTGCTTGACTTTCGGTTCGCATTCGAGGCAGTAGCCCGGGAAATCCAAGGTGCGGAGGGCGGCTTGCGGGATGGTGCGGGCAGTGGTTAGGATTTGTTAGATTGGCGGCTCGGGTCGTGGGGGATTGACGGCCGCGAGCGGGTGATTCAGAACGAGAGGAATGAAAGAAGCGGGTGAGGGGACACGGTTGGAATTGGCCCGTGCGGTCGCGGCGGTGATGGCTGCGGCGAATGCCCTGCCGGATATTGAAGCGCTCGCCCAAGACCTTGAGCGCGCGGACGCGGCGTGCGCACGGGGTTATTTCCTGCCGGATGAGGAGGAGTTGATCCGGCGTAAATATCACAGCTATCTGGTGACGCGTTCTGCATTGTTAGAGGTGCTGGATGAGTTGGCCCGGTTGGCGGGGACGGGGGTGATCGAGTGGCGCGAGCGGCTGCCGGTTTTTGCAACGGCATTTGCGGCGGCGTGTCTGCTGATGAGGGCGAATCGGTTTGTGGTGGATTTGGCGGCGGAGCGGCCGGTGGTTTGGAGTAAGCTGGATGAGGCGGACGAGCGGTCCGGAGTTCCAAGAAAAACCTTCACCGCACTTTATCGGGCGATATCGCTACCGGCGAATCTCAGGCGATTTTTAATGGCTGCGGAATTTTATTTCGGGAACCGGGAGGAGATCCGCTCCCTGAAGGATGACCCAGGCATGGTCGATTTGGTGGATTTGTTGACTGGGGAGGAGCCGTTTATCGAGCGGCGGCGACGGGCGGCGCTGAAGCGTTTGTTTGCTTACCGGTGGTTTTCATTTTTGAGGCGGCATCGCTCGGCGTGGAAGAAAGTGATGTTTGGAATGTTCGAGGTTTCGGGTCGGGCGATTGCGGATTTGCGGCAGCCGGGAATCAAGCTGGCGGACGCGCCCAAGCGGATTTCTCCCAGCTTGGTGGGGGGTATTCTGAAGCGGGCAAAGCCAGGGGATGTCTTCGTGACGCGGCACGATGATGCGCTGAGCAATTGGTTTCTCCCCGGATTTTGGCCGCACGCGGCTCTTTATCTGGGAACGGCGGCGGATTTGGAGGCGCGGGGGATCGAGCTGCCGCCCGGAGTGGCGGCGGACGGATGGTTTCTAGAATCGAAAAAGGACGGCGTGCGGTTGCGGCCGGCTGGGGAAACGTTACAGGTGGATGCGTTTGTGGTGATGCGGCCGCCACTGGAGGCCGGGCAGGTGGTTGATGCGATCTCGCGGGCGATGCGGCACGTGGGGAAGCCTTACGATTTCCTGTTTGATTTCCGGACGGCGGATCGGCTGGCATGCACGGAGGTGATTTATCGGGGATTTCACGGGATCGGCCCGATTGGTTTCCATCTGGAGGAGGTGGGTGGCAGGCTCTGTTTGCCGGCGGAGGAGTTTCTGAATCAAGCGCTGGATTGTGGTTTTAGGGTGGTGGCGACGGGTGGCTTGCGAGGTGACCGATTGCTTTACCACACCGATGCGGAAGTGGCCTTCCATGGCAGTCGGCAGCCGTTGTAAGTCGCTGGAAATGAGTCGATTCATAGGGCTTGTGAAATTTTTCACAAATAGATCTTGCGGAGATTGGTGACGATCCATTAAAGACCCCGCGCCCCACGTCAGTGGGTTTCCTGCATGCGTTTTCTCCTCACCACATCGATTATTTGGCTTTTGGGAATGGTTTCCGGCTTTGCTGCGGAGGGTGGTCACGACCACCTTCCGGCGTATGCTGAGGAAATTTTCCACATCGGTCCGTTTGTGGTCACCAACTCGATGTTGATGGTGTGGATCGTGGCGGCTTTCATCATCATCGTCGCGCAGCTTGCGACGCGGGATCTCAAACTGGTGCCCAGCGGATTGCAAAACTTCGTCGAGTGGATCGTCGAGAGCCTTTACGGCTTCCTCGAAAACATCCTCGGCAAGCATTTGGTGAAGCGGACGTTTTGGTTTTTCGCCACGATTTTCGTGCTGATTCTTTTCACCAACTGGTTCGGGCTGATTCCGGGTGTCGGCACTTTTGGTTGGCAGCTTTCGGGTTCCGGCGTGGATCCTCATGACACATTTCGTCCATGGCTGCGCGGTGGAAACGCCGACCTCAACATGACGGCCGCGATGGCATTCACCTTTGCGCTGCTGTGGTTTTACTGGGCGATCACCGAAAACGGCATGAAAGGATTCCTCGCCCACATCTTCGCTCCCAAGGGCGCGTTCAAGGGAATCATGGCGGTCCTGATGCTCTTTGTATTCGCCTTCGTCGGAATTCTCGAAGTCGTATCCATTCTGTTCCGCCCGGTTGCGCTGTCCTTCCGTCTTTACGGGAACATTTTCGCAGGGGAGAACATTTTGGAAAACATGATGTTGCTCGTCGGTGACAAGACCTACCTCGCTTGGCTGCCACCGCTTCCCTTTTATTTCCTCGAGCTGCTCGTGGGCTTAGTGCAAGCGTTGGTCTTCATGCTTCTGACCTCTGTTTTCCTCAAGCTGATCTGCGATCATGGTGACGAACACCACGACGAAGAAAAAGAACACGGCCACTGAATTTCAAAATTTTTCCAGTCTGACCATGGCAATGACCGTGGGGACTGGCAAACACCAACCAAAACAAACACACCACCATGCCACTCGAATTCCTCGCGCAAACTGTCAACACCTTCAACACCTGGCACTTCGCTGTCGCCGCCGCCGCACTTGGTGCCGCCATCGGTATCGGACTGCTCGGCTCCAAGGCTGCTGAAGCCACCGGCCGCAACCCAGGTGCCGCTGGTAACATCCTGACCCTCTCGATCATTTTTGCCGCTCTGATCGAAGGGATCGTGTTCTTCGCGATCTTCCTTGCCAAGTAAGCCGCCTTCCCGCGGAGGTTTGGCACAATCCAAGCCTCCGCGATTTTTCCTTTTCCGCATCCACGTTTTCACCTGCATTTCCACACCGCTTTTACCCCGATGATCTCGATCTTCGAAATTCTTGCCGCCACCCCCGCCATCGAATCTGAAGGCGTGGTGGGTGAAATCATGAAAACGTTCAAAGTGCATTGGCCGCTGTTCATCTCACAGTGCGTCAGCTTTCTGATCGTGGCTTTCCTGCTCAAGAAATTCGCCTTTGGACCGATCCAGGCGATGCTCGAACAACGCCGTTCGCGCATCGCGGAAGGCGAGTCGAAACTCAAGTTGATCGAAAAACAACTCGCCGAGTCCGAGCAAACGACCGCCGCCGCCATCGCCAAGGCGAATGACGAAGCCGTCCGTATGATCAACGAAGCGAAGGCCGGAGCCGCCTCCTTCACCGAGCAAAAAGCCCAGGAAGCCATCGCCCAGGCGCAACTCATCCTGGCGAAGGCGGAAGCCGCCGCCAAGGCGGACCGTGAGCGCCTCTCCTCCGAGCTGAAGCGGGAATTCGGCCGCCTCGTCGCAGCCACCACCTCCCAAGTCACCGGCAAGGTTCTCAATGCGGACGACCAAAAGCGCATCAACGAAGATGCGCTTGCCACCGTCGAAGGCTGATTCGAAATTTTCTCGTCCGCTACGCCACCATGAAGATTTCCAAAGTCGCAGCCGCCACCGCCCGCCGCCTTTTCGGGCTCTGCCAAACCGGTGGACGTTTTGACGAGACGAAGCTGCGCACCATCATCACCAGTCTGGTCGATTCGAAGCCGCGCGATTACCGCGCGATCCTCTCAGCCCTTCAACGCCTGACCCGCCTCGAAATCGAGCGCCGCCAGGTAACTGTCGAAAGCGCCGTCGAACTCGACGAAGCCACCCGCCAGCGAGTGGTTGCCGGTCTGACCCAACAATACGGCCCCGACTTGGTCGTCCAATACCAGATCACCCCAGCCCTTCTCGGCGGCCTCCGCATCCGCGTCGGCAATGATGTTTTCGATGGCTCCGTCCAAGGCCGCCTCGACCGTCTCGCCGCCGCATTCTAATTTTTCATCTTGCTGAAAACCGAACACTGATCCCTAGCAAACTTTTCTTATGAGCAGCATCCTTCAGGAACTCGAACAACAAATCGCCGGCATCACTTCATCCGTCGAAAAAACCAACATCGGCATCGTCCGCCAAGTCGGTGACGGCGTGGCCAAGGTCGAAGGCCTTTCCGACGTCATGCTCAATGAAATGATCGAGTTCGGTGGCGGTGTCACCGGAATGGCGCTCAACCTTGAGGAAAGCGAAGTCGGCGTCGTGCTGCTCGGTGATTACGCCGCAGTCAAAGAAGGTGCCGAATGCCGCACCACTGGCAAATTGCTTTCCGTTCCTGTCGGCGAGGCTGTGCTCGGCCGCGTGGTCAACGCCCTCGGCGCTCCGATCGACGGCAAGGGCGACATCGCCGCCGCCGCTTACTATTCGATGGAAAAAATCGCGCCGGGCATCATCAAGCGCAAATCGGTTTCCGTCCCGGTCCAGACCGGCATCATGTCCATCGACGCGATGATCCCCGTCGGCCGCGGCCAGCGCGAACTCATCATCGGCGACCGCTCCACCGGCAAGACCACCATCGCTGTGGACACCATCATTTCCCAAGCCCAGCAAAACAAGGCGGCGGAAAACGGCAAGCTCCAGAACCACAAGCCGATGTATTGCATCTACGTCGCCATCGGCCAGAAACTCTCCAACGTCGCCCGGATTCAGAAGATCCTCGATGACGCCGGTGCCATGGAATACACCACCATCGTTTCCGCCTCCGCTTCGGACGCCGCCGCGATGCAGTATCTCGCGCCATACGCCGGTTGCGCCATCGCCGAGTATTTCATGGACCAGGGCAAGGACTGCTTGATCGTGTTTGACGACCTTTCCAAGCACGCCGTCGCCTACCGCCAGGTGTCGCTGATTCTCCGCCGCCCATCCGGCCGCGAAGCTTACCCAGGTGACGTCTTCTATCTCCACAGCCGGTTGCTCGAGCGTTCCGCCCGCCTTTCCGAAGCCGCGGGTGGTGGCTCGCTCACCGCCCTGCCGATCATCGAAACGCAGGCCGGCGATGTCTCCGCCTACATCCCGACCAACGTGATTTCCATCACTGACGGTCAGATCTATCTGGAAACCGACCTTTTCTATCAGGGCATCCGCCCCGCGATTTCCGTCGGCCTTTCGGTGTCCCGCGTGGGCTCTGCCTGCCAAACCAAGACCATCAAGTCCGTCGCCGGAACCACCAAGCTCGACCTCGCGCAGTATCGCGAACTTCAGGCCTTCGCCCAGTTCGGCTCCGACCTCGATGCGTCCACCAAGAAGAAACTCGATCGCGGCGCCCGCATCGTCGAGCTCTTCAAGCAAAACCAATACAGCCCGCTCGCCATGGAGATGGAGTCCATCTATCTGTTTGCGATGCAGAACGGTTACTTCGACGATGTTGCTGTGGCTGATGTGAAGCGCTTCCAAGCCGCGCTCGGTGATTTCTTCAACACCCGCAAGGGCGAACTGCTCGACAAGATCCGCAACGAAAAGCCCGACCTCAAAAAGGACAAGGCCATGGTCGAAGCGGTCAGCCAAGGCATCGAGGACTTCAAGAAGAGTTGGAAGTGATCGTTAAGGGTTATTTGTTAAAAGTTATTCGTAAAAGACTCACTTCACGCAAGTACCCCGCCCTCAATAACTCCTAACTTATAACTTTTAACTACTTCAATGGCAAACCTTCGCGACATCCGCCGGCGCATCAAGTCGGTCAAAAACACCGCGCAGATCACTCGCG
>JBBECN010000219.1:0-13905 GCA_040881795.1 Akkermansiaceae bacterium | reverse complement strand
CCTCCCCACCGCCCCTCGCGGAGCAACGCCGAGAGATGAATTTAGGACGCTTACCTACAAAGATCTGCCCCGTCACATCGACTGGCTTTTTTGAGCATGAGGGCAGGAGGGCTAACAATGCAAACGCGAGCAGGCGAAACGGTTTGGTTCTCATGGCTTTTATGATGATTAGATTTTCTTGAGCGCGTCTCCGGTCCAGGGGGAGTGCCGGAATAGGTGGTGCAGACACCTTAATCCACCAGCGCCTTCATCAGGGCATCGCGGGCATCAAGGTAGTAAAGAATCGTGATCTTGGCGGCCATTTCGTCCGGCAACTCGTTCAGTTGCCGGCGGCTGCTGATAGGCATGAGGATACTCTGGGCTCCTTTCTCCACAGCGCTTTCAACGGCGGATACCGGATTGAAGATCGTTTCGATGGAACCTCCCAGGTTCAGACCGCCCGAGACCATCAGACCGCCCTTGAGGCTTTTCTGGAGGAGTGAAGAACAGAGAGCCAGCAGCACCCCTACCCCGACACCGGCACCGCTCTTTGCGCTGTCGAAGGCCCTGAGCTGCAAAGAGAATTCGTGTTGGCGCGGATCCCGGTCTCCGACAAGTTCCTTGGCACGAACATAGAGGTTCTGCTCGGCACAGCGCACGCTCTCTTTGAAGGGTGGAGGCGCAGGCTGGTTCAGGATTTTCACACCGCTGCCGGGCCCTTCCGTGATGTCCACGCGATACAAGCCGGGGTTCTCGTCACCACCACCTGGCGACATGACCCAGACTTGCCCCGGTGGAAGCGGGTCGCTGCCAATGCTGTCTTCGCTGTAAAGCTCGGGGGTAGACACAAACTTCTCTACGCCTTCCTCGCCGAGGGTGTAGCTGAACTGGGTGTTTCGAAACTCGGCGGAACCGATGCGTTTCTGCTGTTCCTTCACCCGGCGGCGGCACTCCAGGCCGATCCGCAGCGCCCATTCCAGTACCTCGTCCGGCACCGGCACCTCCGGGTTCGGCGAAACGAGTTTAATCAGTCCGCTCACGGTTTTCATGACACCAGTTGTGTCACGCCCGCTCAGTGCGCCACCCAGATGTACCCGCCCTTGCAGCACGCTCTGGCGGCTCTGGCGTCTAAGTTGGTTCCAGCATTCAGATAGATAGTCGCTGACCAGTCCGAAGTGATCGGTGAGAATTTCGCGACTGACTTTGGGCACGTCCCAGCCGGGTAGGTAGGCGTGGATCCGGTCCATGAACGCGGTGTCATCGCGCATCTCGGCCGGCATCGGACCGAACAGATGCCCGACCCGCTGCTGGTGTTGGACGTCCACGTCGAAGTTGCCGACCATGACCATTCCTCCATCCGCGCGGATACTTTCTTTACCGCGGCTGAACTCACCGGACTCCATGTAGCCCTTCATGATATTGACGCCATCCTTCTGGTCGAAGGAAACTCCGGAAATCTCATCAAAGCAGACCACGTCATACTGGCAGACCAATCCACGCTGACCGTTGCCGTTATTGACAAACATGCGCGCCACTGAGGATTTACCTCCAGAAACGAGATGCGCGTAGGGCGAAATCTGCTGGAAGAGGTGGCTCTTTCCGGTGCCGCGAGGCCCCAGCTCCACCACGTTATAGTTACGCTCCACGAACGGAACCATGCGCAGGAGAATCATATCCCGGCCGCGCGGGCTGAGCTTTTCGGGCTCCATGCCGATGCTCCGGATCAGGAAGTCCTTCCATTCCTCCGTAGAGAAGGCTTCCCGGCCGACGTAGAGCGTCGGGAGCACCTCGCGTTTCGAGAGCTGAATCTCCCGCAGGGTTTCAATGCCGAACGGCCGCCCGTTTTTTTCCTGAGCAATCGTCGGATCGTAGGCCAGTTCGACCTCAGCGTAGAAGCCGCCGGTGAGCATGCGCTCGTTGGCATGCACCATCGCTTCGCTGATTCTCACATCCTTCAGCTGCAAGCTCGGCAAAGTGGCAAGGAAAGAGTCGGTCGTCGAATCCAGCCGGGCGGTGATGATGTCGATCAACTTCACGTGCCCTTTTTCCTTGGCGCGTGCCTTGAACAATTCGTGCTCGCCTGCACGAATCGTCTTCTCGCCCAGCTGCCGCTCGACAATTTTGAGCCCTTCGGCGATTTCCTCCTCATCCACCGAGGAACAGTAGCGGCCTAGCAAAAATTCAGCGACATAGGTCGGAACAGGATATTGTCCTTTGAATTTCCGCACGAGATCTTTGCGGACCACGTAGCCCTCGAAGGCTTTCGTGGCGATTTGGTCGATGGCATCTAGCGGTTCGTTCATAAATTTATTCTCCAAGGGTGGTGGGCAGCGAATCAATCACCTTTTCTGACGGATCCAGCAGAACGATTTCAGCTTGTCGACCGATGTCCGCGTCGTCCTCGAGGAAGATCACCACTTTGCCATCAGCGGTAATTTTCACGGCGTGTCCGTTTGCCAGCAATGAGGTGTCCTTGTCAGACAGCAGGGTGCGCACATCCACGTGATGGCCGGCCACGTCGCCACTTGCAGACACCCGGCACTTGGCTCCGGTCCACTTCCCCTCCAGCAGTCTGGCCGCACTCCCAGTAGGACCAACTCGGCAAATGCGCACGACGGGCGTGACCATTTCCTGGAGGGAAATGCCGCCGTGGGTGTATTCCATCGACGCACGGAAACACCCGACGCCAGGAGGACTGGCGATAACGACCTCTTCGGTCCAGTGCCACTTGAGCATTGGCACGTCGGTTTGTGAATCCGCCTTCATCGCGGCGCAGCGTCCCCAGCGATGGTCTGCGAGCCCCACCTTGAGTTCCACCTTGGGAAGCCCCCCGGGCAGCAGGAGCCAGCCGTGATCCGTGACGACGATCACTTCCGTCCAACCGGCCTTGAGCAGCGCCCCAATGCGGCTGGTAAGATCGCGCACTTCCGTTTCCACACTCCGGGCCAATTTCCAACCCTCATTGTGGCCGCGTTTATCCAGAGCGCCGGCTTCCGTCCAAGCCGACCCGGACGGATCGCCGGTTTCCTCGGACTTGAGAACCTGCCAACCACCTTCGCCGAGCGCGGTGACGAAGCGATCCTGCGTCAGGGCCTGTCCGTTGCTGATTAGACGCGTGGTGAATGCGTCACCCACATCCGCTCCCTGCACCATGTTCGCGATCGGCGATGCCGCCGGCTTGGCGGTGGCGGTGACGGATGGGACGGTGGACCATTCCCAGTCATGCGAGGACTCGATGCCGGCCGCTGTAAGTTTCGCCGCCAGTTGTTGGGCGACGTCCATGCGCAGGCCGTCAGCAAACAGCACCAAGCGTCCCGGGGCAGTTTCCAGAGGCTTGAAACGTTTCGCGACAGTCTCCCCGTGTGCGCGAATCAACTGCTGCAGCTGGCGCGCGGTGCTTTCCAGCCACGGAAGATAAACCGCACGCAATGCCCCGAGCAATGCGCCATGCTGCTCATGGGTTCCGCAAGCAGCCATGGCAGCGAGAGCCGCGGCGTCCACCTGCCAGCCGGTGCTGGCGTAGTTTGCCGCATAGGTTTCAGGAGTCGGCGCACCCGGGACGGTCTGGCAGGCATGGGCCAGTTTCGCGAGTGGTTCGAGCGCGGTCGCCAGTGGACTCAGCCCTAGCTTCTGCCACGGGTAGCGGCGGCGCAGCGCATGAAGTTCTTCGAGTTCGGCGATTCCTTTGATCGCTTCGTGCTGTGGACGGTCTACCAACTTGGTGAGCGCCTGTTGCAGTGCGCGCTCTTCGCGTTCGTTGAGATCCGGCCAGATTTCTGCGGTGTCAAACATCGAGGCCTCCTTGGGGGCGGCCCGCTTTAACCATTCCACGGTTCCCGGATAGTTCGTCGGGGTCTCTGTAAAGCGCTGCCAGACCTTGCTCCACGAATTGTCACGCCCTGCCAGCAACTGCGCCGCCTTGAGGGGGCCTTCCTTGACCGGGTCGAAGTGGAAGTCGGTTTTGCACTGCTGGCGGAAGGCCTTCCATTCCGCCTCAGAGTGGCGCTGCTTGAATGCGTCAGGATCACTCAACCAGCGCAGCAATAGGCCGGTGGCATCCGGTGCCACCATCCCATTGAGAAAATCCGCATCTAGCCGCCGGCCGAGTAGCTGGGAAATGGGGATGTCCATCAGCGTGGGCAGCGCACCGGCGAGCGCATCGAGTGTCGCCTGGTCTTTGGCAACATCGAGATCAAGGCCCCCGTGCTTGGAAACGAGGAATCCGTTGGGGGTCCACTCCTTGCCATTCACATGCAGCCAGACCACGCCACGATACTGGAGTTCCACCAGCGCGGCGAGTTCCTGCGGGCAATCCTCGGCTGCTCGCAGTTTTTCCCGGCTAATGCCGGGCAGGTAAAACACTGGTGCCGTTCCTGCGGGTGGTGCGCCGTCCACGGAACGCGCTTCGATGCAGCGCAGCCACAACGCCGGACCGGTGCGATTGGCCGCCGCGTAGTCTCCCAGAACGAACAACTCCGGCACCAGCTCCTGCAACTGCGGTATCACTCCCTCCCACAAGTTCTCGGGATCCGGCCAGAGCACGGCACAAGGGGCCACCTGATCACCCGGAGCAAAGGCGTGGGCGGCGGCTCTCAATGTGTCGGCCAGTTTGTCTGCTAGATTTTCACTCATCCGTTTCCATGTTCTTGGTTTTCCAGCCGCTGCCTGGCCCGCGTCACCGCCTGATGCAGCTTCTTCATCAACTGCTTCTTCGGCAAGACCTTGGTCCAATAGGTCGCCACATGGATGCCGGATTTCTCCACCTCCAGCAGTTCCACATGCTCCGCCGACTTGCCGGCGCAGAGAATCATTCCCATGGGCGCGGCTTCATCCGGCTCCGCTTCATGGCGTTTCAGCCAATTCAGATAGAGTTCCATCTGTCCTTTATCCGCCGCCTCGAAGTCGCCGATTTTCAAATCAATCGCCACCAGGCGCTTGAGCTTCCGGTGGTAAAACAACAAATCGAGATAGTAATCCCGCCCATCGATCTGCATCCGCTTCTGGCGATCCACGAATGCGAAGCCGACGCCAAGTTCGAGGATGAACGCCTCGATCTCGCGCAGGATCGCCGCTTCCAGATCCTTCTCCGCGTAGGTGTCTTTGAGTCCCAAGAAATCCAGCATGTAGGGATCACGGAACACCAGATCGGGCGTGAGCTTGTCGTCTTCCCGGAGCTTCTTCAGCTCGCTGGCGATCAGCTTGTCCGGTTTCTTCGAGAGCGCTGTCCGCTCGTAGAGCATGGACTGGATCTTCTGATGCAGCGTGCGCGTGTTCCATTTTTCCATCCGGCACATCTCCGCGTAGAAGTCGCGTTTGAGAGGATCATCGAGCCGGATGATGTGGATAAAATGCGTCCATCCCAATTTTGTCATCAGTGATGACAAAATCTTTGGATCAGGGAAAACCTCGGCAAACTCGACCATACGGGCCAAATTCCGCTGACCGAAGCCGCGCCCAAACTCGGCCGCCAATTTTGCACTCAGTGCGTAGAAAATCCTCTCCCCGTATTCCGCCCGCTTCTCCTTGAGAATGTCCATGCGGATGCGTTGGCCGATGTTCCAGTAGAGCAGCACCAGCGCGGAGTTAACGCCCTGCGACACCGTCTGGCGGGTGGTGAGAATCATCTCGCGCACGTCGGCAAGCAGTCCCTTCGCGCCGGGCTTGGTCGGCGGGGAGGCCGAACCCTGTGACAATATCAGTCCCGGCTTCTTCTTTGCTCCTGCTGGGACTTGCTTGGTTGCCGCTACCTTGGCCGTGTTCGTTACTTTTTTCTTCGTCGGCATAATCAAATCTTTCCAGTTAGATGATGAAGTTGGAACGCCTCTGCCCCAAGCGTCTCCCTGCAAAGATCGACCAAATGTTCATGGTGTGTGAACAGAAAAACCTGCGTGCGTTTCGATAGCTCCGAAAGTTGGGGCAGGATGGCCCTGGTCCGATCATTGTCGAAGGTGATTAGAAGATCATCGAGAATGAGAGGCATGGGTTCGTGTTCGTCCAAATGGCGCTCCAGTGCCGCGAGGCGGAGGGCGAGGTAAAGTTGATCACGCGTGCCATCACTCATACCTTCAATGGGCACGTTCACGCCGTTCGCTTTGCTGCCTACCAGCACGGGAATGTCCTGGTCATTGAACTCCGCGGAAAGCCCCTCAAAAGCGCCTCCGGTAATTTGACGGAACACCTGTCCGGACTTTTCCAATAAAGGTGCCTGATTCTGTTCCCGGAATTTTTCGATCTGGCTGCGCAAAAAGTGCGCGGCCAAACGCAACCGCATGAATTGGGCGGCATCCCGCCTCAATGTTGCCAATTCGGATTCCGCCTGCTGTCGCAAGTCGGCCGCCGCGTCTCCGGCTTTTGCCATCTCATCGCGCTGCCTGTTAAAATCGTTCAATTCGGCCTGGACGCCTTGGAGGTCTGATTTTTTTCCCGACAGGCTCGATGCCATCCGCTCTTTCCGTTGAGAGAGATCATCCGCGTTCTCTGCTTGGATGAGGCGGACGAATTCCTCCACGCTCTGCCCCCTTGCCAAACCTCCCAAGGTGTCACGGATGTTGTCGAGTCGTTCCTGGATCGCAGTTTTTCTCTCCAGCGCGGCCAGCAACGGTTCAAGCTCCTCAACGGCGCTGAGCTTCGCGAGGGTCATCAACCCGTGCAGGATTTCAGATGCCTTGGATTCTTCCTGCTCCGCCTGGGCCAGGTCGCTCTTCGCATCTGCGATCTGAGAGGCGATTTGATCATGCTCGGTCTGCGCTGTCCGCGCTACTGAAAGCATCTTCCAGAGAACTGCTTCCCGGGCCTCAGTCGTTGCTGCCTCCACGCCCAAGGTGGTCGACCGCTCGCTCACCTTCTTCTCATAGTCAACGATCCGTTCAGAGATCTTATTGGCTTCGCCTGAGCATTCCTTCCATTGGTCGAATTTTGCGATGAGTTGCGCCCGTTCCTGAAGCAATACCAGCCCGGTATCGGGGGGCGTATCGGCTGCCAAACCGGCAGACTGACTACGGGACTGCCAGTCCGCTTTCGAGGTCTCGATCTCCAAGAAAATCTCCGACTTTTTTTTGCTCAAACCCTTCAGCTCATCCCGAAGGTCTTCCATCTGCTCGGCGATCAGCTTGCGACGCCCGATCGCCTCCTCACTTTGCTGAAGGGATGTTTTCGTAGCTGCATGAAGCACGGAATAAGTCTTTGCCTCTGAGGTTCCCAAAGCAGCCTTCAGGGCGTCCACTGCTTTTTGGATCTGATCGGATTTGGAAAGCATGGCAACTTCTGCGTCGCGCAATTTGCCGAGGGTGTCCCGGAACTGAATCCAGTTTTCGCGCCACTCCTCCATCTCGTCCGGCAAGCGCGGTTGAATGGCAGCTGGAGACCATTCATCTTCCCACGACACCAGACATTCCGCCTTCGCAGAATGTAGCAGATTCGCTCCCGCTTGAGTCTCTATGATCAGATTCTGGCTGGCTTGAATCTGCATCCGCTTTTCCTCGGCCTGCGCCACTGCATCCGCGTCAAGGCGGAGTTGATCGGTGATAAAGTCTGCTGCCTGAATGGATAGAGGAAACGCCTCTACGAGGGGTCGCTCCGGATCGAGTTGCTCTTCCGCGCCTCCGCCTTTCCAATCCTGGAGCACCAGATTCCAGCCGTGGTCACGATGATCCCGAGCCTTTCTGAGCGAATCCTCCGTTGGCAATTCACCTCGCCGCTCAAGGCGGGTCAAATCTTCCTTCAACTTGGTGATCTTAGCGTTCTCGTCGCGAATAATTTTCGCAGCGGCTTTCAGATCACGATCCAACTCATCGAAACGATCACGGAACTTGCGCAGTGACGCCTTCGCTGGAACCTGGAGCCGCGAACTGGCTTCCAAATCTTGGGGGGCGCCATGCACTACAGCGTGCTCTTCCTGAACTTTGCGGGTCAGGCTCTCCACCGAGTTACGGGTGGCTTCCAAGGTTTTGTGGGATTCCGTCGCCTCTGCGGCAAGTGACAATGCCGCTCTGAGCGGCTCCAGATCGGATTCTGGTAGCGACTGCAATTCGCTCTCGTGCCTCTCGATCGCCGAAGTCAGTTCCTCCGCCTTTCGCACACTCGCCGCATGACGGTTTTGCGCGTCGATCAACGCCTGCGCCGCTGACTCCAAACCGAGACGCGCAGCACTGCCTAGGCGCAAACCTTGCAGAACTTCAAAATCCCCATGGATTTCCAAGCTCTGCATTCCACTGTGCAGTGCCGGTTCGATGCCGGCCAGTTTGCTTTGCAGATTCGACAAGGATTCCTTCCGCGAGCGATAGGCTCCCAAGTCTTGATGAAGGCCATCCAGTTCATCCTCCTTTGCCAGCACAGCCGGAGATGTCGCGCACTTGTCCAATCGCATTTCATCCCGGGTGATCTGTGCGGATAACTCGGCGACCTTGCGGGAAGCCTCGCTGGCGTCGTCGCGGGCCGTCTTGGCGCGTTCCATAAAGTCACTGGCTACATTTGGAAGCGCAGGCAGTTCGCGGAGTAATCGCTGCTCTTCGTTGAAACGGCTAACGGATGGCAGGGCATCCTCACAACGGGTCATCCACGAGATGGCGATTTCGCACACGGCAATCTCCTCTTCCAACTCAACTTTCCGCGAATTGCTGGTTTCCAGATTTCGATTCAACTCATCCCAAACCTCCGCCGCGACTACCGCCTCCCGACTCTGTTTCAACAGATCGAGATAGCGTTTTGCCGCAGGCCGGATAGACACATTCGAGGTGGCGCGTCCTTTGAAGAATTGCTCGGATTCCGCCTCTAGGGCATCCAGCACACGCTGGACGGGAGTCCCTCCCAGGCTGGCGGAAAACAGCGCTTTGCCGATGTCCCCATCGCCCCCGAGAATCTGGCGGGCACCGTCACGTAACTCACTGCCGCCCAAGCCGAACATCGTGGAGAAGAAGCCCTGCTCGACATTTCCCAGAAATGGCAGAAGGGCGCTGTCCGCCAAGGGATTACCGCTCTCGCCCAGCAGCGTGTTCTTGTTGCCCTTGCGACGCTGGAAGCTCAACCGAGCGCCGGCCCGGTTCGTGATCTCACCCGCCAAGCGCAGGTTCTTGTATTCGTGCAGGAAATTGTCCGGGGACTGCCCGTGGATACCATACAACAAGTCCCGTATGGCCCGCAGCAGGGAACTCTTGCCTGCTTCGTTCTTGCCATAAAACACATGCAGGTCGTGTTCTTGCGGAGGAAACGCGAGATCCAGATTGGTAAAAGGACCAAAGGCCGGAATCTGCAATCGGTGGAATCTCATAGGGTGATGTCTCCTTTCGTGCGAAGGGTTTCCAGAATGATGGAACGCACCTCTTCCAAGAGTGCCGGTCGCTGCGATGGACTCCAATCAGCCTCGATCTCAGCCCGCAGCTCGGGCGGCAGCACATCGAGCATTTCCGTGATGTCATTAGGCAGAGAGTTCACTTGCTGAGTGGCCGGCTCCAAGGATTCCAGAACGGTCTTGGTGAGGGCGTCCCGCTCCGCCAACTCGCCCAGATCATAGACGGGCGAGGTGGCCACCTTGATTTGCTCGATCCAGATAGCATCCTCACCGAAATCCTGGACCATGGCCGCTGTCTCCGCCCGGAAGCGTCCGGTCTCCCTCAGCAGAATTCCATGCAGCGGACTGGCTCCGGTCAGCACGAGCCTTGCCGCCAGCAAGCGCCCGTCAGCGCGGTCGATGGCATCGGACAAGCCATCGCGGATCCGCCGCCAGACTTCCTGTTCCTCTCCCAGGCCAGATAGATCCACCGCGACTGCATCCCATCGCACCACATCCAGGTCACGCCACTCCGCCGATTCGACATCGAGATGATCGTTGACGGTCACAAGGTAGCAGCCACGCGGGCCGGTCTCACGTGCGTGACGGCCCTGGCAGTTGCCAGCGAATACGATCCATGGCTCCTCGCTGATCACCTCGGGCTGATGAATGTGTCCCAACGCCCAGTATCCATATCCCTTAGACTGTAAATCCTGCACCGAGCATGGGGCATAGGTATCGTGGCCGGGCCGCCCATTCAAGCTGGTGTGAAGCAGTCCGACGTTGAATTTCCCTGCAACGGCCGCCGGATAGTCCTGCGCCAAATTCTCAGGCACCGCGCGGTGCGGGAAGCCGCGCCCGTGGACAACCGCAGGGACGCCGGGCACTTCCTTCGATTCCGCCGTCCGAGTCGAAAACACCTGCACATTATCCGGCAGTGTTAGTTTCTTGGTAATGACCGACGCGGCATCGTGATTGCCCGTGATGAGAAAAACAGGAATCCCCTGCTTGTTGAGCCGGGCCATCTGGCCCCGGAAAAACAATCCCGTGTTGTAGTCTTTCCAATCCCCATCATACAGATCGCCCGCGATCAGGAGGAAATTGACCTTCTCGTCGATGGCCAGGCTCACCAGGTTCTCAAACGCCCTGCGGGTGGCTCCCCGGAGCAGTTGCGCGGGCGCACCATCACGCGCCTCCAATCCGCGGAGCGGACTGTCGAGGTGGGGATCGGCGGCGTGAATGAATCGGAACATGGGCTACTTGCTTTTTTCGTTACTTCTGCGGTGGAGCTGACTTCTCAATCTCCTGAATCTCGTTGTCGAAGCCTAATGATTCCATCAATAATCGTGCCAGTTCTTCGATATTTTTATTTTCTTTAGTATCATTAGCTTCAGCTGGGTAAATAATTCTACCGAATTTATTAAATGCTTCTAAAATATCTGAATGATTAGCTGACGGGATCTTTTCCTGAACTAATATTACAGAAAAATCGAGCGCAACATTGAAGCTATATCCCTGTTCAATAAACATTCTCACCATATTATAAACAATTCTACCGGGAACTACTGAGGTCGAAGATTCGATATTATCAGCAAGATCTAGCGGGATCATTTCGAGATCCGCGGAAAGCAGTTCGTTGTAAGCCAAGCAAGATACTTTGAATACTCGCTTTGCAAATGGATGAAAATCTTCACCGAACTCATTCACGAGAGCATTTGCAAAAGAGTCGAGATCTTCAATACCATCATTGAGGTATGACATTCCAACGATAGCCAGGTCATCAAAAACCCCCTGATCAAATTCAGCATCACCGGACGGAAATTGATTATTTTCAAAGCTATTCATGGATATTTTCTTTGATTGGATTGTTACACTTTTTTGTACTGGTTCCGACTAAGTTTTTTATTCCGAGCGCAGGAACGTGAAATGGCGCTCGTTTTTCTGCATCCTATCGAAGATGCCGAAGTCCCGGGACTGGCGGGTGACGAGTTTGGAGGTTAGCAGTTTCCCCAGCGGCATGGCGCGTTCCGGCTTTGCGCTCCAGACCATCAGCTCGCCGCTGGGGAAACTCTCAAGTGGCAGGGAAACCATGAGTTCAACCGTTCTGAAATGGGCGTCGGAACTGCACGCGTCCTCCGCGATGATGATCTTCTCGCCATTTATGACCTTGCCATGGAGCGGCACGATGAAACGGCAGCCGTGGAGCGCGCCGCGCAAGGCATCCACCACTTGGGGAGCATGTTCCGATATTGTTTGAAGGAAACCATCCTCATCAAAGGGTTCGTGATGCAGTCGGTTGCGCGCCGCCACCATGGCGTCGAGATGCACGGTGTCTTCCATCATCTTTTGCAGACGCGGAAACATCATCAGTGGTGAGTCGTCCAACTTGCCGAGTTCGTCAGCAATGAGCTTTTGCAACGCCACCAGTGTCCCATCGGAGGGTGCACGCTCTTCCAGTGTTTTGAGCATTCTCGTTCCAAGTTGATGTCCCACAGAGAGAAGTTCCTCAACGACTAGAAATAGAGGAACCTTGGCGAGCACTCCTAGCAAGCGCTGCCCGGCACGGATTTTCTGAATGTGGTCGTCTTCCTTCCTGAAATGGCGGAAGGGATATTCGATAAAAAAAGGCAGCGGCTGCTGGATGGCTTGGATGTCGTCCAAGGATTCCCCGTGGACCGCCTCCACGGCCTTCGTCCGCTTTTGATAGAGCGGCGTAATTTCCTTGAACGGCTCCCGCAGAGACGAGAGTCTCTCGATGGCTTCCTGATAATGAAGTCGGGCGCAACGGAGTTCGATGGAGTGGGCGATCTGGTCCCGCTTGGTAGAAGGCATCTCAATCATCACGTTCTTGAACGATGCGGGGATCGACTGCCAATCGTGAAGAAAACGGGTGATGAGATTCTCAGATTCACTCGCATGATCGAGATAGTCACTGAACCACATGATCGAAACCTCCTTTTTAAGGCGAAGGGCAATGAGCGGGAATAAACCAAATTCACCAGGTTCATCGTCGGTGATTGTCCAGGGCTGACGGATGCGGCCCCTTTGGTCGAAGAGGATGTCTCCCGGCTGAATCTGGCCTAGTTCCGGAAGCGTTCCACGCAGGTTGCCCTTCTCTAAAAAGTCTTCCAAATCATCAAAGCCTGAGTCACTCGCACACCACCACTTGTCGCGCAGCCAGCCCTCCATCCATTCCATCATCTCCGGGTGGTCCTTTGCGAGGCCCGGCCCGTGAAAATGAAGAAGTTCATACTGCTCTTTCTGGCGATTCGGAATCAGCAGGAAAGCACCCTCAAGGAGTGAGGCCAATGATCGCGCCACCTTGGCTGATGTTCCGATCTTCTCGACGCGAGTGGTCATCATGAAATCAAGCAGCTCCGGCAGTTCGCCCGAAGATCGCAATTTACACTTCACGTTAGGCTCACCGCCCCACCCAAAATCCGAGATTCCAAGTCGTTGGTCACTCGACAGACAGATCCAAAGATCTCCGTCATGTGGCGACGGATTGGACAAACCCCAACTCGCCGATGCCTCGTCGTAATTCAAAAGCCCGAACTCCAGCCGAGGATTCCAGACAAAATTCACCTTCTCGCTACCACCGATTCGAGTGGTGTCCACCGGCACGATACCCAAGGGATTCAGCGCCGCAACGACATCTACCAGAAACGGATGGGTGGGATCTTCACAGTTCATTTCTTCGCCCCCTCTTTCTGTTCCCTCGTCAGATTCACGTCATTCACGCGGTCGCCGGTGAAGGTGGGGCCTTTCCAGAACCAGGGGTATTCGGACTTGTCGCGGTGGGGTTCTTTGCCTCGGTCTTTTTCCCATTTGATGTTGGGCTTGGTGCGGAGGAGGCCGGCTCCTTTTTTGCCGCCGGGGATGTCGGTGGCGAGGAAGGGGCGGATGTTCATGCGGACGCCGTCGTTGAGGTCGGGGTGCCAGCCGATGGCTTGTTTTGCGAGCGGCTTCCAGCGGACGAAGAGGTCGTAGGGTGGCTCGCCTTCGAGGATGAGCTTGAGGCGGGTTTGGAGGAGTTTGGCGGCTTGGAGGCGGGCGTCGCTGCCGGACTCCCCGGCATCCACGGCGGCTTGCTGGCGGCGGATCCAATCGCCGAGGTAGGCGTAGGTGAGGTTTTCCAGCTTGGCGTGGGTGAGCTGGTGGTAGTTCACCAGGGCGCTGAAGCCGCTCTTGTGGCCGTCCCAAAGGTGCCAGATGAAGGGGCGGTGGTGGAAGAGGGCGCAGTGCTGCTCGAAGAACTCGTCGCGCAGCCAGTCGTCGAGGGTTTCCGATTTGCTGCCTTTCAACCCGGCGCTGGCGAGGAGGGCGGGAAGATCGGGCTTGCCGAGGGCGTGGGCGAGCAGGGCGCGCAGGCGCTCGGCGGCGGGGGCTTCGCCCTTGGTGGCGGAGAGGCAGACGATGCCGTCCTCGTCGGCGAAGCGCTCCAGCCCGTCCGCATCGAGCGCCGGGCAATCGGGGAAACTCGATCCGGTCTGGCGCGGCCAGTGGTAGCCGAGCAACCGCGCGACGGCGACGTGCAGCGGCTGATCCGATCCCTGCGGGTGGCCGTTGAACAGCCATTGCGTCGGGTCGCTGGAATACGGCTTGGGCAGGCCGCCGGGGTATTTCTCGGCGGCGACTTTCTGCCAGTGGGCGAGGTCGAA
>JBBECN010000218.1:0-14004 GCA_040881795.1 Akkermansiaceae bacterium | reverse complement strand
CTCGCGGAGGGTGTCGTAAATCTGGCGGCGACGGAAAAGGAAGTCGCGGAGTTTCCCGCTTTCATCGCCTTTTTCGCGGAGGGCGAGCCAGCGTTTGAAGAGCGGTGAGTCCGGCAGATAGATCCAGCCGAGCGCATAGGCTGCGGCACCGGCGACGATGCCGATCCCGCTCAGAGTGGCCAAGCCGAGACCGACGGTCAGCAGCGCCAGCCACGCGTGATGCGGGCTTTTGGCGAAGGACGCGAGGTTATCAATGCCGGACATGGGGTAGAGTGTCGAGTGATCAGTGATCAGAGAAGAAGTGAGCAGTGGAGAGGACGGGGAATTGAACGAGGAATGGCGGCTTCCGGCAATCTTCTTAGAGTCGGCGTGAAAAATGCGATCAGCAAAAAGGGGAAGAGTGTTTTAACCACAGATGAACAGGATGCACGCAGATGGAAGAGTGATGAAATGCTGAAGAATGCCACATTTCCGGTCTTCATCTGTGGTTCATTTCCTCTTTTCTTGATTTTTAAGACCGCCTCTTACACTTCTGCTCCCTGATCACTTGCCACTTCGTTCACTCCACCGTGAACCACTGGATTTCGACGCGGCGGTTGAGATCGGGGTTTTTGCCGGCGGGTTCTTCCCATCCGCGGCCGACGACTTCGAGGCGGTCGGCGGTGATGGCGGGGTATTTGGCGATGATGCGGCGTTTCACTTCTTCGGCGCGTTGGTTCGAGAGTTCGAGGGCTTTGAGCGCCATTTTGCGGAGCAGTCCCTCACCACCGCTTTTGCGGAAACTTTCCTTCTGCAGGTCATCGACGTGGCCGCGCAGCAGAACCATCGAGCCGGGGGAAACGCCTAGCAGGTGGTTGACGTTGGCGAGGAATTCGTGGTTTTCGGGCTTGGCCATGTCGAGATTGGCGCTGTTAGGCAGGAAGTAGAAGCGGATGTCGCGGGTGAGCAGCGGGTCTTGCTCGATGGGGGCCTGGTCGGTGGTTTTGATCGGCTTGATCGAGGCGACCTGTGCGGCAAGTTTCCCGCCGGCCTCGATGGCTTGCAGGGCCTTGGTGTCGGCGAAAAACGAGGCGGAAACGGGCGATGGCTGGAGCTCGGATCCGTAGGCGAGGTTCGCCGTTTGGAAAACGGAGGCGAAGGAGCCGGCCTCGTCGATGGCACCGCGGAAGAAAGCGAGGTTTTCCGGGAGGTTGGAGAGGTGGACTTTGGAAAGCTCCTCACGCGCATCCTCGACGGTCCATTCGTAGGCTTTGAAGGCGTTGGCGATGGTCTTGAGGTGCGGCTCGGGGTTGGCGCGGATCAGGTCGTTGTGGAGCAGCATGCCTTCCACGAGCGAGGCGACGATGGCGGGACTCGCCTCGGCGAATGCTTTGTTGAAAACGAGGATGTCGGCGATGACGAGCAGGTTGCGGTTGTCGATGAGCTGGCGGGCGGCGCCTTTTGAGGCTTCCACGACTTCGGTGGTTTTGGGGGCCCAGGTGACGCAGCCGTCGATCTGGCGGCCACCGGAATTGAGATCGGCAAGGAATGCGTCGCCGGCTGTGAAAGCGTCTTCGAGGAACACCAGATTGACCGATTCGGGATCACGCGGTTGTTCCGGGCCATCGAGGCGTTTTACTTGAAGCCCGGCTTCCTGGGCGAGGTAGCGGATGAAAAACTCGGCTTCGCTGAAGGGGGCGGTGGCGATGGTCTTGCCCTTGAGGTCGTTGACCCGCTTGATTTCCTTGCGGACGATGATGCCATCCGCGCCGCGCGACCAAGCGACTTGGGCGGGCACGACGCACTGCCATTGGCGGCCGTAGTTTGACAGCACATCGACGGTGGTGGCCGATGCGGCGATTTTCCCATCCTGGAGATCCGCCCATGAGTCCTCTTCGCTGAGGGTGATTTTCAGTTTGAAGCCGCCGTTGCGGGTGAACCATGAGTTGTCGTTTGGCTCCAGGCCGCCATTGGCGAGGATGATTCCGGCATAGCCGGCGTATTCGGAGAGGTTGATGACGACGGTGTTGTCCTGCGGCGAGTAGGGTCGCGGCGATGGAAGCTGCGGGGCCTTGCCGGGAGCGATGAAATCGAAATCACCCGCGCTGCCCTCCTCGCTGGAGGTGGCGTTGGATGAGGCGGTTTCCGAGCTGCGGGTGGGGGATTCGTCCTTTTTCCCCAGCATCCGCATCACAGCGAATCCAGCGAGCAGAAGAACCACCAGGGTGAAGACGAATTTTCCGAATTTGGTCATAGCAGTCGGGAGGGTGGCGGGAAACCCCGGCGGACGGCAATGGGAAAATCCGGGGCATTTTCGAACCCGCGCAGGCCGGGCCGCCGCCGCCCTGTTGACGCGAACCAACACCGGCAGGAAAGCGGGAAAATCGCCCGGCGCGAAGCGATTCGAGGTGACGGAATTTTCACCCGGCCTTGCGGTGGGTGCATTGCCGTGGTAACCCAAAAGCCAGATGGGCATGGCCGACCGAGATTATCACCGAGAAGAAAGCCGCGCGGGTGGGGGCTTCATGGCGCAACTCACGCCGGTGGTGAAGTGGCTGCTGATCCTCAACATTGGGATTTATCTCTTGGATACGTTTTTAAAGGGGGATTTGCGCAATGGGCCGATTCGGACCTTCGGCGCGTTTGCGATCCAGTCGGGAATTTTTGAAGGAAGGATCTGGGAGTTCATCACCTTCCAGTTCATCCACGGCTCGTTCGGCCATGTGCTTTTCAACTGCATTGGATTGTTCTTCTTCGGACCTTGGATGGAACGTTGGTGGGGGTCGAAAAAGTTCATTCTGTTCTATCTTCTTTGCGGGTCCGCCGGTGCGGTGTTCTACACGCTGCTGGTGTTCCTGAATGTTTTGCCAAACGTGGGCTATCAGGCCGGTCTGGTGGGCGCATCCGCCGGGCTTTACGGAATCTTCATCGGCGTGGCGGTGGTCGCGCCGAACCTGCGGGTGTCGTTGCTTTTTCCTCCCATCGAGCTTTCGATGCGGCAACTCGCCATCGCCCTGCTGGCGATCGCGACGGGAGCGATTTTGCTGAAACTCGGCGGCAACGAAGGGGGCGAGGCCGGTCACCTCGGTGGGGCGATTCTGGGTTTCATTCTGGTGCGTTACCCGAATTTGTTAGGCCATCAAACGGGCGTCGAGATTTTCCGGCCCAAGGCGTTTTCCCGGACGAGTGAGGCGAAAATCCGGCCGCGCAGCGCCTTGGAAAAAGAACGGCTCGCCGAAGTGGACCGAATATTGGATAAAATCTCCGCCCAAGGTTTCCAAAGCCTCACCGATGACGAGCGGGCGACCCTCCAGAATGCTTCTAACACCAAAGACCCCTGACGATGACCGACGCTGAAATGATCGACTCCCGCGATGCCGGGCAACAACTCGCCCGCCTGCGCGCCATCATGCACCGCCTGCGCGCACCCGGCGGGTGCCCGTGGGATGCGGAGCAGACGCACGAGTCACTCATTCCGAATCTCATCGAGGAGGCCTACGAAACGGTCGATACCATCCACCGCCGCGATTACGAGCATCTCAAGGAGGAGCTTGGCGATTTGTTGTTGCAGGTGGTTTTTCACAGCGAGATCGCCGAGGAATCGGGGCGTTTCAACCTGGACGACGTGGCCCGCGGCATCAGTGAAAAGCTGGTGCGCCGCCATCCCCATGTTTTCGGCGAGAGCAATGCGGCGACCACCGACGCGGTTCTCCAACAGTGGGATGAAATCAAACGCGCCGAAAAAGGGGATGGCGAAAAATCCTATCTGCACGGCGTTGGCAAAGGGCTGCCCGCGTTGATTCGTGCTTCGAAGCTGCAGAAAAAGGCGGCGAAGGTCGGCTTCGACTGGCCTCTGGAACTTGGCGTCGTCGCCAAAATCCGCGAGGAGCTGCTCGAACTGCAATCCGCGATCGACGCTCAGGACATGGCCGCGGTTTCCGAAGAAATGGGTGACCTGATGTTTTCCATCGTCAATCTGGCGCGCTTTCGGAAGGTCGATCCCGAGGTGGTGATGGCGTCTGCGAACAACAAGTTTGAGAAACGCTTCGGTGAAATGGAGCGCGTTCTAACATCATCCGGGCTCACGCTTGAGGCGGCGACTTCCGCGCAGATGGAGGACGCGTGGGAGCAGGCGAAGCTCACTGTCTGAAGATTGGTCTAACCGGGCTTCCTGCCTTGCGCATTTCCTCGCGGATCACCTCCAGTGCTTTCTCCAACTGCGGGTCGCGACCGGCATCCTGATTCGCAGGTGTTAGGTTGACCGGGAAATCCGGTTGCGCGCCGTTGAGATCCAGGTTGGCACCGGTCCTCGCATGGAACCAGCCGCGGAATGGCACCTGCAACTCGCCCACGTCGGGGATCTTCGCCTTCACTGCGGAAATCACGCCGCCCGCCGTGGCCACGCCGACCACGGGTGCGCGCTTGGTTTCGAGGATGGCATGGCAGAAAATCTCGGAGTTGGAAAATGTTCCTTCGTTGCAAAGGACCACCAGCGGTTTGTTCCACGCCGCATGCGCGAGCCGGTCATAAGGATAGCCGGCCGGCCCGCCGCGCGGGAGGGTGAACGAGTGGGTCGGTTGACAAAATAGCGCGAGCAGTCGATCCGCTTCACGACCGCCGCCGTTGTTGCGAAGATCGAGGATCATGCCTTCGGATTTCAGCGATGCTTGATAAACTTCGCGCTCGATTCGATCAAATGTCTCCCGGTTCATGTTAGGAACGGCAAGATAGGAAATGCCATCCGGCATCCGGCTGTTAGGGATGGCTTGGGATTGTTCCGCATCCAGCGATCGGGCGCGCGCGTAGGAAATGCAGCGCAGCTCGATCACCCGCTCGCGGCCTGACTTGTCGCGGATCACGGCGGGCAGCGGCCGGTCCACCGCACCCTTGAAAAGCCGGTGCAGGGGCGTGAAATTCGTCACCTCGCCGCCACCGATCCGCACCACGGTTTCTCCCGGTTCGACCCACTTCGCGACCGGAGAGCCGGCGATCACCCTTGCGATCACCAAAGGTCCGTCCGCCCGCGCATCCTTGAATTCCATGCCGGGATGCGCGGTTTTTTCCTCACGCGGCACCTTCACCGTTTCCCCCGGCCAGGGCGTTCTCAAAAATGATAGATGGGATGCGTTCAGTTCGCCAAACAATTGGCTGACGACGCGGTCGAACTGCCTTGAGTCCCGCGCGCCCGCCGCCAGCGGTTGGTATTCATCCAACATCGAATTCCACTCGGTGCCATTCATCGTCGGATCGTAGAACCTTTCGCCAAGTGTCCGCCAGATCCGCCGGAAGCCGAGGGTGTTCATCGCCTCACGCGATTGGGATGTGGTTAGAGAAACCGGAAATCGGGTGAGTTTGCCCTTCTTCAGCACGGCGGGGTTGCGATCGACCCGCCAGAGCAGGGTGCCGTCGGGAGTCATGCGAATCGGGATTCCGCGCTGGGCGATCACGGTCTTCATGTTTTTTCCGGTGGGCTCCACGGAATACAGATTCGGATTTTTGGAGTTGGAGCTTTGAAACAGAATCGCCTTTGAATCCGCCGCCCAGATCAGGCGCGTGGGTTCGATGCCTTTGGTGGAAACCGTGACCGCTTTTCCCGGGGTTGGTCCGTTTTTCCCAATGGGAATCATCCGCAGTTCGAGCTCCGCCGTGGCGTCTTTGCGCGATGTGTGAGCCAGCCACTTTCCGTCCGGCGACCAGCGGGGTGAGCCTTCGAAGCCGGGGATTTTCGTGAGATTGAGCGGCTCACTGCTAGCATCGGCGGCGGCAAGCCAAATGTCTCGATTGGAATTCGCATCCTTAGCGGCGATGGCCAGCCAGCGGCCGTCGGGCGAAAAATCGAAGGTTGGCATGTCCCAGCAGGCGAAGATCCGGCGCGGGTTGGCACCATCCGCATCCGCCGTGAACACATCGCCGGTGGCTTCCGCCCATGCGATTTTCGAGCCGTCGGCGCTTTGTTTGAAGCGGCTTTTCGAGCGGGGGCCCCGGGTGACGGGCTGTGGGTCACCCAGCTTGCCCTTCAAGAAGCGGGCGCGGAAATAATGGGCGGTCACTCCGTCGTCGCGAAGGAAATACAGCCACTCGTGATCCGGTGAAAAGTGGACATCACTTTCCGCCTCCGGAGTTTCGATCAGGCATTGTTTCTGATGCCAAATGTCGCCAGCTGCGGCGAAGACCACCTCATCCAAGCCGCGGGTGAAATCGACATCCGAGGTTCCGCTGATTTTGGATTCATGGCGGGATATATCCGGCAGTTTTTCCCGGGTCCAGAGGTCGATGCGCTGTGGCGTGCCGCCGGCAACGAGCTGATAGACATCGAAGCCGCGCCGCAGGATCATGGTCGACCTGTCTGCGGATTGTGCGAGCGAGATCACTCCATCGCCTTCGAAGCGGGTGACCTGAGTGGACGTGCCTCCCGCATTCAGCCAGACGTTGGCGGCACCGTTTCTAGCAGAAATGTAGTGGAAGCTTTTTCCATCCGCATTCCAGACGGGTGAGCGGGTTTCGGTCGTTTCGACGATTCTGGCCTCAAAGGTCTTTGCGGCGATGTCATATTCCCAGATTTGTGACGCCCGCGATCCTTGGAATCCTTTCCGATAGAGCTGCTCGCCGCCACGGCGGAATAAGATGCGGCCGCCATCCGGCGACCACGATGCGGAATGCGCCTTCGCATCAAACAGCCTCAACTCGCGCCGATCATCGGTTAGGGAAATTTCCATCAGCCGGGTTTCACGGAATCCGCTGCGTTCGCGGGTTCCTCTAACAACCGCTCGGCCGCCATCCGGCGACAGGCATTCCAGCTCGTTGCCCTCGGTGTGAACCGTGTGCTGGATGGTTTCGCCGCCGGTTGCGGCGATGGAAAACAGTTGGAGTGAACCCGTCCGTTCCGAGGAAAAGACGATGCGTTTTCCATCCGGAGTGAATTGCGGATAGGCGTCGCGCGCCGGATCATCGACCACGCGGATGGCTTCGCCGCCCGCCGTGGCGGCCGTCCAGAGATCGCCGCACCACTCGAAGACCATGGCCTTGCCATCCGGTGAAAGCGCGGGCGCGGAAATCAGGCGCATCGGCACCTCGCCGGAGGCGATCAGCCCGGCCGCGAGGAATGCCGTCAAGCTGTTGAAAAATGCCGGGAAATTCATCTCCCGCAAACAAAGCGGCCCGGCGGGTTTGAGCAAGTCGGTAATCTTTGCTTCGCCGCTCTTGCCAGTTTGGCGGCGGCGCCTAGTCTCGCCGCTGTGAACGATGCGTTTCCTGTTTCCCCGCCGCGCGCCTGGGCGGAAATCGATCTTGGCGCGATGAAAAGTAATCTCGCGGTCGCCCGCGATGCCTTCAAGGGCGGGCTGATGGCGGTGGTGAAAGCCGGTGCTTACGGCCACGGATTGGAAGAAATCGCCAGAGGCTTGGAGGGGGAGGTGATCGATTTTTTCGGCGTCGCCAATGTCGGTGAGGCGCGCCGCATCCGGAACGCGGGCGTCGCGACCCGCATTTATTTGTTAGGTGCCACTTGGGCCGAAGAGCGTGAGGAAATCGTCGCCCGGGATTGGACGCCGTGCATTTCCTCGCTGGAGGAGGCGGCGCAATTCAACCGCCTCGCCGCCCGCTGCGGCAAGCGGTTGAAGGCGCACATCGCGGTGGACACCGGCATGGGGCGCGGTGGATTCGTCGCGGATGAGTTGCTCGAATCGATGGCAAAATTGGAGTGCTTGGAAAATCTGGAGATCGAGGGGATTGGTTCGCATCTGCCCTCGGCGGATGAGGACGAGGAGTTCACGAACCGCCAGTTCGCGAGGTTCCGGGCCATCATCGATGGCTTGGGCGGGCTGGGCCGTTTCAAATGGATTCACCTTTCCAATAGCGCCGGCCTGCTCGGCTACGATCAGGGGGTTTGCAATCTCAGCCGCCCCGGGCTGATGCTTTACGGGGTTTCGCCGCTGCCGGGGTTTCAGGAAAAACTGCGGACGGTGATGACCTTGAAATCGCGGGTCACGTTGGTCCGCACGCTTCCTGCCGGCCATGGGGTTTCCTACGGCCGCCAATTTGTCACCACCAAGCCCACCCGCGTCGCGACCGTTGGCATCGGTTACGGCGATGGTTATCCGCGGCATGTTTCCGGCAAAGGGGCGGAAGTCTGGCTCCGCGGCCGCCGATTTCCGATTCTCGGGCGCATCACGATGGATCAAACGATGGTCGATGTCACCGGCGCGGACGATGTGATGGAGGGCGACGAAGTCGAAATGTTCGGACCCCACATCGCGGTGGATGAAATCGCTAAAAAAGCCGACACCATCGTTTGGGAAATTTTCACCTGCATCACGCCGCGGGTGATGCGCTGTCACGTGGAGTCCTGAAGGTGAACTGATGGATCCCAAAAGAAACACCCGGTCTCCGTTGAAGAAGACCGGGTGTTTTTGAAAAAAGCTAGTTTGGGGTTGCTGGCTTACCAGTCGCCGCCGCCGCCGCCACCTTTGTAGCCACCGCCGCCGCCGCCGCCTTTATAGCCGCCGCCACCGCCGCCACCTTTGTAGCCGCCGCCGCCACCACCGCCACGACGATCTCCGCCGCCGCCGCCGTAACCGCCGCCGCTACCACCACGGCGCTCGCCGCCGTAGCCGCCGCCACCACCGCCGCCGCTAGGACGGAAGCCGCCGGGCTTGGCTTCTTTAGGCTCAGAAGCATTCACGCGAAGCGCGCGGCCCTGATAGTCGTAGCCGTTGAGTGCTTCAATGGAAGCGTTCAATTGGCTCTGGTCGCCGAGAGTCACGAAAGCAAATCCCTTGGATCTGCCGGTTTCGCGGTCGGTGATGATTTTGACCCGTTCAACAGGTCCATAAGCGGCGAAGAGGCCAGTAACGTCTTCTTCAGTAGCGGTGTAGGGCAGGTTGCCCACGTAGATGTCCATTTTTGTCTATTCTTAGCACGCCATCACATTCAACACTTCCTGAGACCATGGCGTAAGAGACCAGACGAAGCGCGCCCATCTGCGAATTTGCAAAATGAACGCCATGTCTTTACTCGTCGAAACGGGGGTTGGCAAGAATTGTTTTTTTGGCGAATGCGGGGATCGACGTTGGAGATTTTTGAAAAAGTCGGACGCATTGCCGCATTGCCATGTCATTCCCGCCTGTCCGCGTTTTTCATCAAACTTCGTCGATCACGGAGCCTGGCCCGGGATCCGGGCCACCAGATAAATCGGAACGTCCTCGGCCACCGCCACTTTCACCAAAAATCCCGCACGCTCAAGCATGCGGCCACGATGTTCGTCGCGCCCAGCGCCAGCGCCTCGCGGTTTCCCTTGCCGCGGCTTTCGGTGAGTTCATCGATCAATTGCAAGGTCATCAAGGTTTCGATCAGCGCCACCAGCGCCACCATCACCAGCGCGCCAGCGAACCAGCCGCCGAGGAAATCATCCCCGGCCGCCCGCCGAACGCTGCCGTGATCAGGCAGACGATGAATCCGGCATACAGCCCCGAGATCGGCGGGACGCCCGCCACGAACGCAAACGCGATCGACCCCGGCACCAGCGCCAACGCCGTCGTCAGGCCGGCCAGCGAGTCGTCCTTCCAAGTCCCGCGCTTCTTTTGAAATAGATTTGAAAACATCAGGGCACGCACCAAGCGGCGCAACGGGAGCAGGGTCAAGCCCCGAGTCCCTAGGGTTCAGGAGTGAGCTGGTTTTCAAGGGTTCTGCCGGGAAAGCTGCAGCAGGCTGCCGCCGTCCAAGGGTGAGGTGCGAAGCTTGGGGGGTTTATAAGAACGGATTGATCACAGTGACGCCGCCGTAATCTTGCCCATGGCTGAGGTCCTCGGAATGAGGTGAGATTGAAATGCCCATGCGTGGACCACGGGCATTTCATGGGCGTGGCAGTCACCGCACATTCGCCGGACCGCCCGGAGGTCAGTCCCTGCCGATCGCGCCGGACCGCCCGGAGGTCAGTCCCTGCCGATCGAAACGGCGCTCGCGAAGGCGTTTGTGCGAAGCGGGGCTTGGGAACCGCCTTGCCGAATCACGTGGTTGGTGGGTAGGCACCATCAAGGCAGGGACCGATCCTCCGGGCGGTCCAGTGAATGAGGTGAGATTGAAATGCCCATGCGTGGACCTCGGGCATTTCATGGGCGTGGCAGTCGCCACCCATTCGCCGGACCGCCCGGAGGTCAGTCCCTGCCGATCGCGCCGGACCGCCCGGAGGTCAGTCCCTGCCGATCGGAACGGCGTTTCATGGCTTCGCCTCATTGCCGACCGCTTCGTGAGAGGGTTTCGAAGTTCTCGTCCGGCGAGGCGGGAGCGTTGGGGGCCGGCCGGTGTGGGCTTCGCCTTGGAGTGGCATGCCCGCTAACGCAGGCTCTGGATTCCGCACTCCAGTTTGGGACTTGGAAGTTTCCGCCCGGCGGATTGTTGTGGGCGTGTGGACGCGATCCGAATCCGTGGCGCACGGCAACATCATCTGAAGAACATCGACGTGGACATCCCGCGGGGGAAACTCGTGGTCATCACCGGACCGAGCGGATCGGGGAAATCGTCGCTGGCATTTGATACGCTTTATGCGGAGGGGCAGCGGCGGTATGTGGAGTCGCTGTCGGTGTATGCGCGGCAGTTTTTGGATCAACTGGAGAAGCCGGATGTGGATGCGATCGAGGGGTTGAGTCCGGCGATCGCGATCGAACAGCGGGGCGGCGGGCTCAACCCGCGCTCGACGGTGGCGACGGCGACGGAGATTTACGACTACCTGCGGGTGCTGTGGGCGGCGGCGGGGATTCCGCATGATCCGGTGACGGGCGAGCGGCTGGAGCGGATGAGCGCGGCGGACATCGTGAATGCGCTGGCGGCGATGGACGAGGGGACCAAGGTGGTTTTGTTAGCCCCGCTGCCCAAGGAGGAGTTGAGCGAGCCGGAGAGGTTGTTAGGAGACTTGCAACGGCAGGGCTACATCCGGGTGCGGGTGGATGGGGAGGTGTTGGAAATCGATGAGGCGGCAAAGGCATGGGGGGAATCACCGGGGGCGGTGGAGATCGTGGTGGACCGGTTTGTGATCCGGCCGGGTGTGGAATCGCGACTGGCGGATTCGGTGGAGACGGCACTGCGGTTGTGCGGGGCGGAGGCGCGGGCTGCGGTCCAGTCGCCGGGGGCGGATGCGTGGCGGGATTTGGTTTTCCAAACGTCGTATCGGAATCCGCGGACGGGTTTCATGGTGGAGGATCTTTCACCCAAACATTTTTCGTTCAACTCGCACCTCGGCGCCTGTGAGGCGTGCGAGGGGCTGGGCACGGAGATGTTCTGCGATCCGGAGTTGCTGGAGGACGGGGCGGATGCGGAGTTGACGTTGAAGCGGTATCGCGAGGCGAAGTCGGAGATCACGCGGCGCAAGCTGGCGAAGTTCATGGCGCATCGGCCCTGCGCGGTGTGCGGCGGAAAGCGGTTGAGGCCGGAGTGGCTAGCGGTGAAGATTCAAGGGGGAGGGAAGGAGTTAACCGCTGAGGCGCGGAGGTCGCAGAGGGGCGCGGAGGAAGCATTTTCATCTCCGATTTCCGATCCCCGATCCCCGATCAAAACCGAAGGTTCGTGGCTTGGCATTCAGGATTTTTGTGCGCTGGGGGTGGCGGACGCGATGCGGTGGATCGAGGGATTCAAGCCGGACGCTTCGAAGGCGGAGGTTTGCAAGCGGCTTGCAGGCGACGTGCGGACACGGTTGGCGTTTCTCGAAGAGGTGGGTTTGGATTATCTAACATTGGCGCGGACCAGTGGTACTCTATCAGGCGGCGAGGCGCAGCGGATCCGGTTGGCGACGCAGTTGGGCGCGGGCTTGTCAGGGGTGATTTACGTTTTGGATGAACCCAGCATCGGGCTGCACGCGGCGGATACGGGGCGCTTGATCGGCGCTCTAACACGCCTGCGGAATTTGGGCAACACGGTGGTGGTGGTGGAGCATGACGAGGAAATCATCCGGGCGGCGGACTGGGTGATCGATCTGGGCCCGGGAGCCGGGGCGGCGGGTGGTTATGTGTTGGCGGAGGGGCCGCCGCTGGAGATTGTGTCGCCGACGGGGGAGTGGCTGCGGGGGGCGATGGGGCATGGCGGTTGGAAACCGTCGCCACGGGCGGGGCAAGGCGAGTTGGTGATCCGGGGCGCGCGCGAACACAATTTGAAGAACCTGGATGTGGCGATTCCGTTAGGACGGCTGGTGTGTCTGAGTGGGCCCAGTGGCAGCGGAAAATCGACGCTGGCGGATTCCATTCTGCGGCGGGCGCTGGCCCGGCATTTCAACGGCTCGGGCGAGACACCCGGGAAGTTTGATCGGATCGAGGGACTGGAGTTGATCGAAAAATGCGTGGTCGCGGATCAATCGGCGATCGGCCGCAGCCCGCGCTCGAATCCGGCGACGTTCACCGGCGTGTTTGACCAGATCCGCGATCTTTTCACCAAGCTGAAGCTTTCAAAGCAGCGCGGCTATGGCGCAAGCCGTTTCAGTTTCAATGCGGCCGGCGGGCGCTGCGAGCGCTGCCAGGGGAATGGGCGGTTGAAGATCGAGATGCATTTCCTGCCGGATGCGTGGGTGGCTTGCCCGGCGTGTGGCGGGCGGCGGTTCAACCGGGAGACGCTGGAAGTGACTTACAAAGGCCGGTCGATCGCGGATGTCTTGGAAATGGCGGTGAGCGATGCTGCGGTGTTTTTCCGGCCCATCCCGAAGATTTTTCACATCCTCAACATCCTCGAAGAGCTCGGACTCGGGTATTTGAAACTCGGGCAAGCCGCGAACACGCTCTCCGGCGGCGAGGCGCAGCGGCTGAAGCTGGCGGTCGAACTGGCGCGACCCCAGGCACCGCACACGTTTTATCTTTTCGACGAGCCGACCACCGGGCTGCATTTCGGCGATGTGGAGCGGCTGCTAGCGGCATTCATGCGGCTGCGGGATGCCGGGCATAGCGTGCTGGTCGTCGAGCATCATCTCGATGTGATCGCCGCCTCGGATTGGCTGATCGAACTCGGACCCGGCGGAGGTGTGCATGGCGGAAGCCTCGTCGCGGCAGGTCCGCCGGCGGTGATCCGGAAAAATAAAAAATCGCCGACCGGGCTGGCATTGGCACGGCATCAGAGAAACTTGCGGTGATTTCGAAAATTCCGGTGGACAATCCGCTGGGCGAACGGTAACCACCTCGCCTCTTGACGGGGTATTTGCCTCGGAAAACCTGGCAGAGTAGCTCAGTGGTAGAGCAGAGGACTCATAAGCCTTTGGTCGGCGGTTCAAATCCGCCCTCTGCTACCAGGTTCGGTTTGTTTTGCGTTCCGGCGGTCTCAATGTTTCTAATCGTCGGTGGTATCGTCGGTACACGTTTTTGGCCCAGAGTCCGGCTGGCGTGAAGGTCCGCACAATCCCGGCTGGACACGCGCGGAAACCCGCGCTTTCATCAACCCGATGAAACGATTTACTTATTTGATGGCTGTGGCCCTTGGTATTTTGGCGTCTTCCGCGATGGCTGAAGACGGATTTGTCTCCATTTTCAACGGCAAGGATCTCACCGGTTGGAAGTCGAACGAGGAGATGCCGGGCTGCTTCACGATTGAAGACGGGGCGCTGAAGGTGAGCGGCGGACGTGCGCACATTTTCTACGTGGGCGAGGACGGCAAGGCGGAGTTCAAGGACTTCGAGCTGAGGCTCAAGGTGAAGACGCTGCCGCAGGCCAACGGCGGGGTGTATTTCCATACGGTGTTTGAGGAAAAGGGCTGGCCGTCGAAAGGCTATGAATGCCAGGTGAACGCCTCGCACAAGGATCCGCGGAAAACCGGCAGCCTCTACGGGGTGTCGGATGTCCTCGTGCTGGCTCCCGGACAAGAGTCGCCGCCGGGCAGCTTGGAAAATCACGTGGCCGAGAAGGCTCCGAACACTGACGGCGAGTGGTTCGACTACCTCATCACGGTGAAGGGCAAAACGATCACTTTGAAGGTGAATGGTAAAACTTTGGTCGAGTGGACGGAACCGGAGGGCTTCGATCCGGCCAAGGCGCTCAAGGGCATGCCCGGCCGCAAGTTGGG
>JBBECN010000217.1:0-2192 GCA_040881795.1 Akkermansiaceae bacterium | reverse complement strand
GCTCCCTGAATTGCGGAAATCGCCAAAGCAGGATCCACAGCGCATCAAAGTCCGCGCTCCGAGGGAGACTGGCATTGACGCAGTCGCCGCCGTGTCCAAGCTCGCCGACATGATAGCGAGACTGCGAGGCAAGGTGATCGAGGCGTATCCGAACCGCTTGGTGGTGGATGTGCACGGGGTGGGTTATGAGGTTTTCATTCCGCTTTCCACCTTCGACCGGCTGCACGCGGCGGAAGGGCTGGAGGTGGATTTGCGGACGCATCTGCATTTCAGCCAGCTCGGGCAGAAGTTGTTCGGCTTCGCGAGCGAGGAGGAGCGGGACGTTTTCCTGCTGCTCATCGACCGGGTGAGCGGCGTGGGTCCGACGATGGCGGTCTCGGTGCTCAGCGGGATGGATGTGACGCGCTTCAAGCAGGCCGTAGTGGCGGGAGACGTCGCGGGACTTTCCAAATTGAAGGGCGTGGGGAAAAAAACCGCGGAGCGCATCGTGCTCGAGCTCAAGGACAAGGTAGGGGTGACCGAAACCTGGCAGGACGCGGCGGCAGGCCAAGTGAGCGCCTCGGCGGCGGACGCGGAGCTGGCGCTCATCGCGCTGGGATACAAGCAGGTGGACGCGCGCAAGGCGGTGCGGAAGGTGCTCGATGGGGATCCGGCGGCCCCGACCGAAGCGCTGGTGCGCGGTGCCTTGCGGACGTTGCAGGGTTGATCGTGGTTCGCCACTCTCGTCAGGATTGATGGACGGGTTGCCAGCATTTTGCTGCTTGTCAGTGCGTTCGGGGGCGGACAATCTGCCGCCAAGCGACAAGCGTACGTCGCCTAAATTTCCATCAAATCCATTCAACGGTGAGCAAATCCACGTCCTTCCTCATTATCGGTATTCTAATTGGCGTCGTCGCCGCAGGCGGCTTGTTCTCCTGGCTCGGCGGCTCGAAATTGCAAGCCACTGCCGGTGTGCGCGTCCTGAAAATCGCCCACTCGCTGCCGGTCAGCCACCCGGTCCACAAAGGGCTGGAGGAGCTCAAACGGCTGGCGGAAGAACGCTCGGGCGGGAAATTGAAAATCAATATCTTCCCCAGCGAGCAGCTCGGAACCGAGACCCAGTGCCTTGAAAAAGTCCAGGCCGGCACGCTCGACATCACCAAAGTGAGCGCAGCGGCGATCGGCAACTTTGTCCCGTCCTATCAGATTTTCGGCCTGCCCTATCTCTTCCGTGACGAGGCGCATTACTGGCAGGTGCTGGACGGTCCGGTCGGCGCGGAAATGCTCGACGTGGTAAAAACCCGCGGCGACGGATCACCGAGCGGATTGCAGGGACTCGGTTATTTCGACAGCGGCAGCCGGAGTTTCTACACCGTGAAACCGGTCACCACCGCGGCTGATCTCAAGGGCAAAAAAATCCGCGTGATGGCGGACCAGGTGGCCATGGACATGGTCCAGGCGATGGGTGGATCGCCGACACCGATTTCCTTCGGCGAGCTCTACACAGCCCTCAAACAAGGGACTGTGGACGGCGCGGAAAACAATGCGCCGAGTTTCGTGTCGAGCCGCCATTATGAAATCTGCAAGAACTACGTGCTCGACCACCACACGCGCATTCCGGATGTGATCCTTGCCAGCAGCACGCTCTGGGATTCGCTCGATGCCCAAGAGCGGGAATGGCTGAGCAGCTCGGTGAATGATGCCGGCAAGTTCCAGCGCGAACTCTGGAAAGTGGAGACCGAAAACTCCCTCGCCCTACTGCGCAAGGAAGGCGTCAACATCATCGAGCCCGACCCTGAATCCTTCCGTGCGGCCTCCGCGTCCATCGTCGAAAAATACACGAATGCGACGACCCGCCCCCTGATCGAAAACATCCGCGCTGCTAACTGATTTATGTGGAATCAAATCAAACGCATCACCGCGATCTCACTCGGCTGGGTATCGATCGCAGTCTTCCTCGTCCTGACCGCCGATGTCTTGTTAGGAGTTTTCAGTCGTAAGGTTCTCGGTGATCAAGTCCGCTGGACGGAAGAACTCGCACGCTTCCTGCTCGTCTGGATTTCCTTCCTCGGCGGGGCCATCGCCTACCTCGATGACAAACATCTGGGGGTGGATCTGCTGGTCGACCGCATCGATCCGTCGGCACGGCGGGTGGCGCGGATCGTCACCCACGGGCTGGTGTTTGCCTTCGCGTTGTTCGTCATGGGCATCGG
>JBBECN010000216.1:0-14065 GCA_040881795.1 Akkermansiaceae bacterium | reverse complement strand
AACGGTCAAATCAAATAGGTGCCGCCCGGTTTCAATGCACGTCTTTGAATGTTAGGAAAACTCGGAACTCCGCGGGCAGCGGAGTATCACCACCCAGTGAAAGCTCGAACAGCGCGGCAAGTGCCGCAGCCTCCGCCAGATGGCGGCGGGCGGCGGGGTTTTCATCGCCCGGTGGATTTTTCATCGCAGCCTGCACATCGGCGTCGGATCGGTGGATTTGGAGGATCCGCAGCACGGCTTGCCGGGTGATCTCCTCGGAGCCACCGGCATCCGCCGTGATGGCAGTCTGATAGGCGGCGATCGCTTCGCCGGTGCGGCCCAAGGCATCGAGCGCGAGTGCGTGGCAATAGGCGACTTGGGCGCGCTGGTCGCCGGGCAAACGCCCGGCAGTTAGATTTTGGGCGGCTGCCTCCAGCCGCGGCCAGTCTTTGTCCCTCACGAGAAGCCAGAGTGGATAGAGATCGAGCTGCCGGAGTTGGTGCTTCCGGGTGAGCGGGGTTTTCACGAAAGCCCGCGAGGCGGCGGCCAGCGCATCGAGATCGCCAAGCTTGCGGAAACACTCCATTTCATAAAATCCGGCGAGGGTGGATGGGTTGTCAGGCGCGGTCGCCCGGGATTTGAACGACTCTTTGATCGCAGCGAATTTTTCCCGAGCCTCTGCATATTTCCTCGCCTGATAGAGATCCATGGCCAGCGCGAATTCCATCGGCTCGACCTTGGCTGCGAGCTCGGTTTTTTCAGGCGACGGTGGTGCCGCGATTTCCTGCGCCGTCAGGGTGATGGCGAGGGCGGGAATCCAGAGTGCGTGCCGCAGGGTTTTCATGGTGGGGGCGTCCCTTCCAACAGCGCTCGCAGCTCGGGAACGTGCGGGGAATTCGGAAAATCACGGATGAACGTCGCAGCGTCGGAGCGGGCCCTGTCGGACTGGCCGGTCCGGGATGTGGTGCGGATGAGATTGAAGAGATTCGCCTCGCGGTTTTCCGAGTGCGGGAAGTAGCTCTCAAGCTGCTGATAGGCAGCGACGGCCCCGCGGAGGTTGCCGTTTTTTTCGTGAAGAAAGGCGATGGCGGCGAGCTTGATCGTTTCGGGCGCGTTCTTCCCGGTGAGTTCCGCTTCGAGTCCGGCGATTTCTTGTTTCGAAAGGCTGCGCGCTTTGGCATCGTCAAGCGCGGCTTCCGTGGTTGGCACGAAGGAATACAATGCAGACGCCACGCGTGTCATCCCGGAGGCAACCGCATCGCCTGCGAGTTTCAAAAACACGCGCGAGTAGCGGTGCATGAGAGCGGGCTCCATCATCAACTCACCACGGTTTTTGCCGATGAAATCCAACAAGGCCTGCTCGTTTTTCTGCGAAACCGCAGCCGTGGCAAGCGCTTGAAACCCGGCGATGATGCCCTCATCCGGCGTCGGGAAAATCCGCTGGTTGCGGATGGCGATTTCCAGGTTTTCGTTGCCCTCGGGAATCCGGCCTAACCGATAGTGGCAAACCGCTTTGCTGATGTAAAAAACACCTTGGGGAAACGTGTCGCGGCGCTTGTCGCGCTCGACGGTGAATTTGCGGAAACGGCTGATGGCGAACTCCCAGTTTTCCGCCGCCATCGCGGCTTCGCCCCACTTGAGCAGCGCCATTTTGTGGAACACGTTGCCGTTCTCCGGCGTCGCGCCGTCATTCGGGAAATCCAAGTAGCAGATTTCAAATGAGCGCATCGCCTCGTCCCAGCGCTGCAATTTCATCTCGCAGATGCCCTTGCGGTAGTGCACCGCACCGAATTGGGTGCCGTAGTTCCGCAGCGGATCATCGTTGCCAAATCGCTCGACCGCCGCCGTGTTGGAGGCGAGCGCCTCTTGCCAGCGTTCGGCATTCATCGCCGCGTTGGCCCGGTTCACCAAGGCCTCGAGGTCATCATCCTGCGCCGCGGCCGGCAGGGCCACCGCCGCCAGCATTGCCAGAGATATGAAAATTCCGCGCGGATTCATGGGGAGGAAATCACGTTTCACAAAGAGAGTCCGGCGCCACGGGATCGGCAAGCCACAATGCCCGGGTGACCACAAACTCCGGATTTTTGACATTTCCTGCTTGACCTGTTCAAATGATTAGTTTTTTGATGACTCTATGAGCCTGCAACAGTTATCCAGCCGCCTCAAGCAGACTTTCGGCTACGATGAGTTCCGCCCCTTGCAGCGCGAAATCATGGAAACCTCGCTCAACGGCCGGGATGCGATGGCCATCCTGCCGACCGGTGCCGGAAAAAGCCTTTGTTACCAACTTCCCGCCCTCGTCCGCGATGGCCTGACTGTCGTGGTTTCCCCACTCATCGCGCTGATGAAGGATCAGGTGGACCAACTCCAGGCGGCGGGCGTCAGCGCGACGTTTCTCAACTCGACCCTTGATCCGTCCGAGGCCCGCGAGCGCCTCGACGGCCTCAGCCGTGGCGACTACCAACTGCTCTACGTCGCCCCCGAGCGGTTGATGCTCGCGGATTTCCTGCTGCGCCTCCGCGATTGGAACGTGACCGCACTGGCGGTGGACGAGGCCCACTGCATTAGCGAGTGGGGCCACGATTTCCGCCCGGAATACCGGCGCTTAAAAGAGGTCCGCCAGTGGACCGGGGACATCCCGATTCTCGCCCTCACCGCCACCGCCACCGAGCGCGTGCGGGAGGATATTTTAAAACAGCTGGAGCTGCAAAATCCCGCCGTTTTCCTAGCCAGCTTCAATCGGCCAAACCTGAAATACCAAGTCGTTGCGAAATCCCGCGCCGCCAACCAAGTCTGCGATTTCGCGAAATCCCGCCCGCTCGACTCCGGCATCGTCTATTGCCAATCCCGCAAAAACACCGAGGCCTTTGCCGAAATCCTGCGGGCGCAAGGCCTCTCCGCCGTCGCCTATCATGCCGGTCTTGATGCTGCGGAGCGCGCTCGCAACCAAGACGCCTTCCTGCGTGACGAGGCCCGCATCGTCTGCGCCACCGTCGCCTTCGGCATGGGCATCAACAAACCGAACGTGCGCTACGTCATCCACGCGGACCTGCCGAAAAATATCGAAGGATACTACCAGGAAACCGGCCGCGCCGGGCGCGATGGCCTGCCCGCCGATTGCCTGCTGCTTTTTTCCCGTGGCGACTTCATGAAATACGTGAAGTTCCTCGATGAAATCCCCGACGAACAGGCGCGCAAGGTCGCCCACGATCAGCTCGACCAAATGGTGCACTTCGCCGAGAACGACGCCTGCCGGCGAATCAGTCTGTTAGGCTACTTCGGTGAGACATGGCCGCTGGCCAACTGCGCCGGTTGCGACCACTGCTTGGAGCCCCGCGAGAAGTGGGATGCCACCATCGATGTGCAGAAACTTCTCAGTTGTGTGCTGCGCATCCGCCAGGCCGGCGGCTTCAGCGTCGGGCTCACCCACGTCGCCGAGGTGCTCACCGGCGGCATGTCCGAGAAAATCCAGCGCTGGAAACACCACGAACTCAAAACCCACGGCATCGGCAAGGACCAACTGCGGCCCTACTGGGTGGACCTCGGGCGGCAGTTGCTGCGCGAAGGGTTGTTAGCTGCTAGTCAGGACATGTTCCAAACCGTCGCCGTCAGCCAGCAGGGCATCGATCTCTTGAAGAGCCGCTGCGCCCTGATGCTCACCCGCCCGCTCGCCACCCACCGCATGCAGGCCACCGCCGTGCGCGCCGGTGACATCCCGTGCGATACCGGATTGTTCGAGGAGTTGCGGGTCATCCGCAAGCAGATCGCCGATGCGAAAAACGTGCCGCCCTACGTGGTTTTTTCCGACGTCACGCTGCGCCACTTCTGCCGTGACTATCCGCGCAACGCCCAAGCGTTGCTGCGCATCCCCGGGGTGGGTGAGAAAAAACTGGAAGATTACGGCGAGGCTTTTCTCGCGACCATCGACTCCTGGTTGCAGGACCATCCACCGCAGGAATTCGCCGCGCTGCCATCCGCCCCGACCGGGTTTCAAGCGCCCAAGCCGAAATCTTCCGATGGCCTCAACGACACCGCCCAAGCCACCCTCGCCTTCTGGCGTGCCGGCAAATCCATCGGCGAGATTGCCACCACCCGGGGCTTGGCGGAATCCACCATCGAAAACCACCTCGCCCAAGCCATCGAACACGGCGAGCACCTCGATCCCCGGGGGTTTTACAGCGCCGAAGAAGAACGGGAAATGCAGGCGGCGCTCGATGGCTACGACGAGGTCTCGCTCAAGCCGGTTTTCGACCAACTCGATGGCAGGATCAGCTACGGAAAACTCCGTCTCTACCGTGCGCTATCCGTCCGCATGGCCGTGGCCGGAAGCACAGATTCTTAAAGCAGTTTGGCCAGCGTTTCCGTCTCCGTGGGCCCCATCAGAATGAAGACCTTCCGGTCATTCTGCCACTGCGCGGAAGCCCAGCGCCCATTCTGAACGAGGTAAGGATTTTCCAAGCCCGGGAAATCCCCCTGCACATCCTCACGTTTGAAGATCACCAGGTGGACGATGCCATCCTCGCCGAGATTGAAACACATCACCGATCCGCGCTTGCCGTTGATCACCAACTCACGGCAACCGATGCTCTTCACATGCTCAAGTCCGGGCGGCAGGCATCCCGGGCACGGCAGCTTGCGCTCCCTCAGATGCCGGGACAGCACCTCCGGATCCTCTTTTTTCACTTCGAGGTCAAATGACGGCGATTCGAACGTGCTGATGAAACTCGCCTGCACCACTTCGCTTCGCACTTGGCCACTGGCGACGGGGGCCGTGGCCGTTGACACGCCTTCCCGCGTGAAGATGAATGCCATCGCGATCCCGGCCGCAGCCGCAAGTGGAATCGCCGCACGCCGCCAGAAGGGGCTTTCACCTCGTTGTCCCTGTGCGGTCCGCTCCATCGCGGTGATCAACTCGTCACGCAGTGTCGCAGGTGGCTGAATCGATGCGAAAGCGCCAATCAACAGCGAATCCGTGGCGTCTTCTGCTTGCGGGAAATCCCCGCGCTCACCGGCGAGACACGCGATGATATCCTCCCGCAAATTCGCCGGCAGATCGACGGAGCCCAGCGCTTTCGCGAAGGCGGCGTCAAACGCCCGCTCGTTCGCCAGCCATTCGCCCAGCTCGCGGTTCTCCATCGCCAACGCCAGTGCATCAGCGAAATCCTGATCATTCACGTCCGCGCCATCTGGCCGGAAGCTTCGTAAAATAAAGCGCGCCTGTTCTTTATCCATGGCGGTGCATCCCTCCTGGTTCGAGTTGTAAAATATTCTTCGGCGCGCTCGATGGCTCGCTGGTCATCCGCCGCCTCAGCATTTCCTTACCCCGTGAAAGCCGCGACATCACCGTGCCGATCGGCACATCCAGAATCGCCGCGATTTCCTTGTAGCTGTGCTGTTGAAGATAAAACAAAGCCAGCGGTGCCCGGTAAGTTTCTTCCAATGAACTTAGCAACTCCAGCGCCCGCTGCCCGTCCATCTGACGCTCCGCATTGTCTTGCGAATCCTCCACCGCCGCAGCGGCTTCTTCGTCAAGCGGCTCGTCGGAAAATTTTGCAGCCCTCCGCCGCTGGTTCAAAAACTCGCGGTGCAGCGTCGTGAACAGCCAGGTTTTCGCCTTCGATCGGTCGTTTAACTGGTGTCCCTTGGCCGCCCAGATGCAAAAAGTCTCCTGCACCAAATCCGACGCCCGATCCACATCACGCGTCAGCGACATCCCGAAGCGAAACAACGCTTGGTAATGGGCATCCACCAGTTCTGCAAACTCACTCATCGGCAAGCATGGGAGCGAGGGAGCCGCCGGTTATTCCCTAAATTTTCAAACCGCCTGTTGCCAGGTCACTTCCTTCGCGTCCTTCCAAAGCTCCTCAAGACCGTAATAATCACGCAGTTCCTGATCCATCACGTGCACCATCACATCGATGTAATCGAGCACCACCCAGCGTGTGTCTGCCTTGCCCTCGCTGTTCACCGGTTTCACCCCGTGCTGCTCCTCCACATCGCCAGCCACATCCCGCAAAATCGCCCGCAGCTGCGGCATCGAAGTGCCCGAGCATACGATCATGTAATCCGTGAGGTTGGAAACTCCCCGCATATCCCACACCCGGATGTTTTCCGCCTTGATATCATCTGCCGCCTTCGCGCAAGCCAGAGCCAATTCTTCACCTTGTATCGCCATAAATTCCCCTCGGGGAAGGCGACCTTAGACCAACCCCCGACCCCACACCAACCCAAAATGATCGGAAATCGGATCAGCGCCAGCCCGAGATGTGCCCCCGTCAAGAATCGAACTTGAATCTAGAGTTTAGGAAACCCTTGTTCTATCCATTGAACTACGGGGGCTGGGATCGTTCACGGGCCGGGCTTGTGGATAACGGGTGGCGGGGTGGCAGGCAAGCCACTTGTCGCGGTGAAAGGCACGGAATTCCGGGCCAGCGCAGGGCTGGGAGGAATCAGTGCCGGGAAACGAGTGCCGGATTTGATCGAGCTGCGGGTTACCCAACAGGCCAGCGGGTGTTCTTCTAGCCGTTTTTCAAGACGATGCGATGCCGCGCTTTGCCGGCACGCAGATGATCGAGCGCCGCATTCACATCCCGCATCGCGAAGGTTTCGATCACCGGGGCGATTTCATGACGTGCGCAGAAGTCCAGCATCGTCGCCACCGTGAATGGCGATCCGAGCGGCGAACCCGAAATCGACTTGCGGCCGCCGATCAGTGAAAACGCCGCGACCGGCACTGGCTCTAACACCGCGCCGACAAAATGCAGACGCCCATCCGGCGCCAGCGCGGCGATGTAGGCATCCCAATCCAAAGCCACATTCGCCGTGACCAAAATGAAATCAAACGAGCCCGCCAGTTTGGTGAGCGCCGCCTTGTCCCGGCTGCCGACGACATGGTGAGCGCCGAGTTTCCGCGCGTCATCGGCTTTGGATTCGCTTGAAGTGAACGCCGTCACCTCGCAGCCCCACTTGTTTAAAAATTGCAACGCCAGATGTCCCAACCCGCCAATGCCGATGACACCCACACGGTCGGTCGGCTTCACTCCGAAATCGGTGATCGGCGCGAATACCGTGATGCCACCGCAGAAAAGCGGACCCGCACTTGCCGGATCAAGTTTGGCCGGCAATTTGACTGCCCACTCCCAATTCGCCCGCACCCGGTCGGCGAAGCCGCCATGCCGGCCGACGATCATTTGCTCGCCGCTGGCGCAGAGATTGTGATTTCCGGAGAGGCAGGGGCGGCACGACATGCAGCTCCCCGCGAACCACCCCAAGCCGACGCGATCGCCAACGGCGAGGCCCTTGACTTGGTCACCCGCTTTTTCGATCACCCCGACCACCTCGTGGCCCGGCACCAACGGATAGCTGGAATTGCCCCAATCGTTGTCGAGCATCGAGAGATCCGAGTGGCAGATGCCGCAGGATTCCACTTTGACTTGCACTTGCTCAGGCCGCAGCGCGCCGGGATCGTATTCGAACTCTGTCAGTGCTTGTCCGGACTTTGTGGCTGCCCACCCGTGGAATTTTTCACTCATGCTGTGTATTCTCGCCGAAAGTGCGCGGAATGCAATCGACGACTCGCCGCGCGCCGAATTGAGCGAACCGGACACCGCCTCAGTGGGCCGCAAGGTGGGGCTCGCGGCGCGCGATTGCAGTGAGTTTGCTTTGAAGGGCGACGAGCGGAATCTTGGGTTTGCCCTTGCCCTCGCGCAGTCGGATGATCGCCCTCGGCTCGAAGCTTTCCTCCCAGTGGATCAGCGGCACCCCCAACTCAAGTCGCATGCACTCTTCGGCCACCGCGTGACGCTCAGCCGGGAACATGCTGGAATTGAGAAACACCTCCGGGCGTTCGTGATCCGGTATTTCACACTCGGCCTGCAGATCGATCCGGTGGCCACCGCTTTCTTGGTCCCAATGGACGCTCGAAACGGTGGCATGATGTCCGTAGCCGGGAAAAGCACAGTGGCCTGCCACCTCAATTCTCTCGCCCACGGTCGGCAAATTTTCAAAGTCCTGTGACCAGAACGCCAGCTCGGCTTTGCCGTCCCTCAATGAAACCGTGGAAGTCTTGGATTTGTCATTCGTCTTCATGATCTTTGGTATTTTAAGGTTCACCTTGAGGATCCACCCAAACCGCCGTTTTTGCAAATCGCCTTTTAAAAAATCGGCCTGTTCTGCCGCCGGAATCGCGCCGAAACCAGATGTTTGCCAGCCGGATCGCCCTGAGGGCATCGCCCGCCAGAGTCGGCTGGAACTCGTGAACCCAGCCAAATCGCGTAATTTAAAGAGACAAGATTGCGCCCGGGGAGCTTTTAAGCGACAAGAAGCCGCCACACATGACCCAGCTTTTGATCGAACCCGCTCGCCGCACCGGATGTGACGACATTCCCGCGCTTACCGAAGTTTTGCGCACCGCCTCCCAACGCCAACGATCACCGATCGATGACGTGCTCGATGCCGGGATCGTGGATGAGGAGCTCTACATGCGGGAACTTGCACATGACATTGGAATTGAGTGGCTTGAGAGTATTCCAATGGCGGAAGTGCCGCTCCCTCTGCGCGAAGCCTGCGGGCCGCAGTTGGCATTGCGACACCGCTTGCTGCCGGTCGCCATCGAGGGTGAGGGCGACCAAAAACGCCTGAAACTTTGCACTTTTGATCCCTTCAATCTGGTCGCCCGCCAGGCCGCCGCCCAGGAATTGGAGTTGCCCATCGATTGGTGCATGGCTTCGCGCAAGCGCCTGCACGAAGCGCTTCGTCGCCTCTACGGGGTCGGTGCCGATACCTTTGAACAAATCCTCGAAGGCCGCGATTTCGACTATGACCACCTCGAAACCGGCGAGGACGAGGCCAACGTCATCGACCAAGACGACGACGAAGAAGCCTCCGTGGTCAAATTCGTCAACCAGATCATCCGCGAAGCCCTCGACCAGCGGGCGACCGACATCCACGTCGAGCCGCTCAGCACCAATCTCCGGATCCGCTACCGGATCGACGGCCGCTTGATCGAGATCGCCGTGCCGGAAAACATCAAGGCGCTGCAAAGCTCGGTGATCGCCCGTTTGAAAATCATGGCCCGCCTCGACATCGCCGAGCGCCGCGTGCCGCAAGACGGACGGATCAACCTCCAGTTTGAAGGCGCGACCATCGACGTCCGCGTCGCCACCGTCCCCACCGTCGAGGGCGAGAGCGTTTCCCTGCGTTTGCTCAACCAAGAGAAATTCAACATCGCCAAGCTCGGCATGGAGTCCTTCGTTCAGAAAAAGATCGAAACCCTGCTCCACCTGCCCAACGGCATCATCCTCATCACCGGCCCCACCGGATCGGGAAAATCCACCAGCCTTTACTCTTTCCTCACCGAAGTGAACCACCCCGAGCGGCGCATCGTCACCGTCGAGGACCCGGTGGAAAACAAGCTCGTCGGCGTGATGCAGATCGCCGTGAAAAACGAGATCGGGCTGACCTTTGCCACCGCCCTGCGCTCCATCCTGCGGGCCGACCCGAATATTGTGATGATCGGGGAAATCCGCGACTTGGAGACGGCGGAAATCGCCATCCGCGCCTCGCTCACCGGCCACTTGGTTTTCTCCACCCTCCACACCAACGACGCGATGGGCGGTATCAGCCGCCTCGTCGATATGGGAGTCGAGCCGTTCCTGGTTTCCGCCGCCGTCCGTGCCTTCCTCGCCCAGCGACTGGTGCGGAAACTTTGCCCGCATTGCAAAGTGCCACGCGAAGTCAGCGAGCAGGACCGCCGCGAACTCGGCATCCCGTCCCAGCTCACCGGCCAGATCTTTTCGCCGAAAGGCTGCGACCGCTGCCGCATGACCGGCTTCTCCGGACGCCTTGCCATTTACGAAATCATCCTCATCACCCAGCCGATGCAGGAACTCGTCGCCCACCGTGCCCAGTCCGTCGAACTCCGCGCGCAAGCCGTGCGCGACGGCTACGTCCCGATGCGCGAATACGGCTGGCACAAGGTGATGAAAGGCGAGACCACCATCGAAGAAGTCATCTCCGTCACCTCCTCCGACATCGGCGGCGGTGATTAGTTCTGAAATCTCAAATTTCCCATGCCCCTTTTCGCCTACAAAGCCCTCGCCGCCAATGGTTCCGTCACCACCGGCGAACTCGACGCCACCGACCGCCCGGAAGCGCTCCGCATGCTCGACCGCAAGGGCCTGCAACCGGTCAATCTCAAGGAAACCGCCGCCGCTGTTTCCGCGAAAAAAACCAACGTCAGCGCGAATGCCAAGAACAAGGCGAAAGCGGACGACGCGAAACACGCCAAGGAAAAAGCCGATCCAAAAGAAACCCCGATTCCCGAGGGCCCGATCAAACTCAAGCGCGCCGAAGTCGTGCTCTTCACCGAAGAGCTCTCCGACATGCTCAGCGCCGGCCTCCAGTTAGAGCCTGCGTTGAAATCGATGGAAAGCCGCCAGGAACTCGGCAACCTCAAAGCGGTTTCCTACAAAATCCGTCAAATCGTCCGCGACGGCGTCAATTTCTCCTCGGCCCTCAAAAAAGTCAGCCCAAGTTTCGGCGCGCTCTACTGTTCCCTCGCCGCCGCCGGTGAAGCCTCCGGCGCGCTCGATGAAATTCTCAAGCGCCAGGCCCACTACCTCAAGACCCTCGCGGAACTCCAGAGCCGCCTGATCCTGGCGATGATCTACCCGGCCTTCCTCGTCGTCGCCGGCATCGGGGTTTCCATCGTCTTCGTCACCACCCTGATTCCCCAACTCACCGCCCTGATCAAAAGCAGCGGTGGCGATATTCCGTTAGGTGCCGCCATCCTCATCGGCGCTTCGAATTTTCTCAGCAAGTGGTGGCTCGTCATCGTCCTCACCCTGCTCGCCGCCTTCATCTTCTTCAAAGCCTGGAAGGACAACGAGGCCAACAAGCCCGCTTGGGACCGCATGAAACTCCGCCTGCCACTTGTCGGCCCGGTCATCACCAGCCGCTTTTACGTCCAGTTTCTCGAAACCATGGCCAACCTCGTCGGCAACGGCCTGCCGCTGCTCCGCGCCCTCGAACTCTCCCGCGACGCCACCGAGAACCGCTCGCTCCGTGCCGAACTCAACAAGGTTATCGACCAAGTGGGCGACGGACGCTCGTTTTCCAAAGCCCTCATCCGCAACGGTGCCTTCCCTCCGCTGCTCATCGACATGATCTCCGTCGGCGAGCAAACCGGTAGAATCGACCAGTCCCTCCGCCGCGCCGCCGAGCGCTACGACAAGGAACTCGACAAAGACCTCCAACGCATCATGGCCCTCATCATGCCCATCGTGCTCATCATCATGGCCGGCCTTATCGGCACCATGGCCTACCTGATGATCACCTCCATCTTCCAGACCATGTCAAAGATGAAATGAACCCGGCCGCAGCCCTTTACCCGCCCATGCCACCGTCATTCGCCTCCCCTTAAGGGTGAAATAATCGGCTTTTGGAAAAAGTATCATTCTACAACCATGCTTCATCCACTCAATCGTCGTCGTTTTCTCTGGACCACCGGCGTCGCCGGTATCGGCCTTGCCGCCGCCTCGCGTTCCTTCGGCCAAGCCCCCGCCGTTTCCCCCAACTCCAAGCTCCGCGTCCTCTGTATCGGAGTCGTCGGAACCATCGGGGCCGAAGACCGCCGTCAGGTCGCATCCCATCCATCCGTGGAAATCGCCGGCCTCTGCGACGTTGATTCCAACGCCCTTGCCAAAGCCGCCAACGAGCACCCCAACGCCTTCACCTGCGCCGACTACCGCGAAGCCTTTTCAAAACATGGCGATGAATTCGACGCCGTCATCGTCGCCACTCCGGATCACAGCCACGCGCCCATCATGCTCACTGCGATGGCAAACGACAAACATGTCTACGGCCAAAAACCCCTCGTCCACCAGCTTGAAGAACTGGTGATGATGGAAAAAGCCATCGCCGCAAAGCCCAACCTCATCACCCAAGTCGGTAACCAACGCATGACCATCCCCGGCCGCCGCGCCGCCGTCGAAATCATGCGCTCCGGCGTACTCGGCAAGGCCGTGGAAGCCCACGTCTGGGTGGATTCCCCCAGCGACCGCACCTACTTTAACCTCGACCGCACCATCGAGCCCCCCAGCCAGCCCCCCGCAAATCTCAATTGGGACCTCTGGCTCTGCGGAACCGAAAACGTCCCCTACCGCGCGGGCATAGCTCCCGTCGTCTGGCGTTCCTGGTGGGATTACGGCAGCAATGGCCTCGGCGACTGGGGCTGCCACGTGCTCGACGTCATCATCTACGGCTACGACGAACTGCTCTCGCCCATCGCCGTGCAAACGAATTGCCCCAAGGCGGACAATCCGTCCTTCCACACCCATCCGTGCAACTCCACCATCACCTACGCGGTGGATTCCGATAAGTTCGCCCGTAAAACCTTCGCCATCCATTATAGCGATTCTGCGCAACCCGCGTCCCGTGCCGCTCTCGGCCTGCCTCCCGGAAATTTCGCCGATAAAAACATGACCGTCGTCGTCTGTGAAAACGGCCTGCTCACCCTCACTGCCGGCGGTTTCCTCGAAGTCTGGCGCGACGGTAAGCTCACCAAGGGCCTCGACATGCCCAACCTCCCCGAGTTCGCCGCCCTCAACCATTGGCACGCCTGGGTGGACAACTGCCTCGGCATCAAAACCGAGCTGCGCAGCCCCTTCAAGGACGCCATCCGCATGACCGAGGCCGCCCTCCTCGCCGTCAAAGCCACCCGCTTCCCCAACCGCGAACTGCTCTGGGACAAAGCCACCCTCAGCTTCCCCAACCAATCCGAAGCCACCAAAACCCTCGTCCGCCGCCAATATCGCGAAGGCTTCGCCCCGCCACAAATCGGTTAGCCCCGCCGCCGCCAAGGTGCGGATCCCCACCGATTGATCACGGTGACGGCTTACAGGCTGTCTTGGGTTAGCTCAATGTTGCGGAAATGGATCTCCGCGCCTTCGGATTGCAAGCCGATGGGGCCGGCCAGCACGTCGAGTCCGCTGGCCTGGTTGACGACCTCGCCATTTACCTTGAGCTCCAGATTCCCGCCGGAAACCGTGATTTCGTAGTGGTTCCACTCTCCGGGCGCTTTTTCCGCGGCTTTGATCTTTTTCACGCCCTTGAAATTACCAAGATCCTTGTGATCCTTGATTTCCTGAATCCGCTCCGGGCTTCCGTCGATGCTTGCGCCGAAGAATCCCCAGATGTCGCCGGCATTCTCGTGCTTGAGCTGCGCCTCCACACATTTTGGCATGAATGTTGCGGGTTCTCCGGCGATGCGAAGCAGCACCCCGCTGTTTCCCGGTTCACTTCCTGGAGCCCAGCGCCACTCCAAGGCCAGCTTGAAATCCTCGAAAGATTCCTTCGTAACCAGATAACCGAGGGGGGTGCCTTTGCAGACAAGCACGCCGTCTTTCACGCTCCAGACGTCTTCCATTTTCACACCCTCGCCCACCAGCACGTGGGACCAGCCGCTGAGGTCGGATCCATTGAAAAGCGTGGTGGTATTTTCCACGGGGATTGTCGGTGTTTTCGAACAGGATGTGAGGACGACCCCCGCGACCAAAGTGGTGAAAAACAGGCGGAGATTCATGGCGAACCGACTGCTGGAGAACTTCCAGAGGGAGGATTCAGGCAAGTGACTGGAGGTGGATGGTATTTTCATGGAGCGAAGGAACGAACGCGAAACTAGCAAGGTGACCCATATTGCCAAGAACGTTCTGTTCAGTGCCTGTGCGGGGAGTGAGTTCATGAAGACGCTGCTGCAGCGGTTCACGCGCTGGTTCAACCGGACGCACGAGCGCAGCGGGACCTTGTGGGAGGAGCGTTTCAAGAGCGTGATCGTGGAAAGTGGGATCGCGGCGCGGACGATGGCGGCTTATATCGATCTGAATCCGGTAAGGGCGGGAATGGTGGCGGATCCGGCGGCGTATCGCTGGAGCAGTTATGGGGAAGCGGTGGGAGGCGGGATGAAGGGGAATGGAAAGAAGGCACGGGAGGGACTTGTTAGGGCGTGCATGAGTCACGAGGGCGTGGGCTTCGAGGCGGAGCGATGGCCGGATGTCTCGCGAATTTACCGGAGGACGATGGGGCTCGC
>JBBECN010000215.1:0-2201 GCA_040881795.1 Akkermansiaceae bacterium | reverse complement strand
GGCGGGAGCAAACTCGTTTGCGGACGTCACGGCGGACTTCCCGCCGGTCCCGCGGTTCGCGGGACCACGCTCCGCGTCTGCCTTTTTTTCGTGTCCCTTCGTGTGCTTCGTGGACCTAAAGGATCAGTCGTTCCCACTGCAAGCCGGGATTATGGCCGAAGTTGATCAAAAGACCGAGTCGGCAACCAGTGGCCTTCAAGTAATTCAGCACCTGGGCCCGGTGTTCATCGGCCAGATCCTTCACCGCCTTGAGTTCGACGACGATCTGCTCGTGGCAGATTAGATCGGGGATATACGCGTGTTTGAGCGGTTGACCGCGGTAAGAGAGGCTAAATTCCTGCTGGGCATGGAAGGGGACTCCACAGTGTGACAGTTCGATCTCCATGCACTCCTGGTAGACCGGCTCGGCAAAGCCGTGACCTTTGTCACGGTAGACCTCCATGGCCGCGCCGATAATGTCATAAGCTTCCTGTTTGTAGATCAAATCAATGAAAAATTTTATCCACGAAGCACACGAATTGACACTAAATGGGGAGCCGGCCTGAGTCAGGGCCAACGGCCCTGACGGACGATGAGGGCTGGCGGCTTAAGCAAGCGAGCTTGCTTCGCCTCCCGACCTCACCGCCCTTGTCCACCGCGGCGGACGGCCTCCATAGACTGCAGCAGAGCGCGGCGAAGGATTCGCCGCAGGGCGGGAAGTCTGCCGGGGCGGGAGCAAACTCGTTTGCGGACGTCACGGCGGACTTCCCGCCGGTCCCGCGGTTCGCGGGACCACGCTCCGCGTCTGCCTTTTTTTCGTGTCCCTTCGTGTGCTTCGTGGACCTAACTCTGTCGCCGTTATTCCGTTGGCAGCATGTCGCCGCAAATTTCTTCGCGCAGGGTGCGGAGTTGGGCTTCGACGCGGAGATCGTTCGATCAAACGCGACTAAGTGCGTTGGCGGAGACGAAAAGATTGCGTCTCCGGAACGCCGCTGGCGACTCCGCCAGCAAAATGGCTTTGAGGCTTTCCAGCCCGCCGGCAAACCATGGCCGCTTGAGATAATGGACCGGCTCCTCCGTCCAAGCCGGTGGCCGCAAGCCGCACTCGCGGCAAAGAGATTCGGCAACGGCAGCCAGGTAGGCGTCCGTTTCGGGCTTTCCAGTCGGCTCCGGCCGGTCAGAAACAAGGGCCGCTTTTGACTCCGGTGTTCTGCAGCGTTCGCGGAAATCATCCAACAGGTTTCCCAACTCGCCGAAGAAGGGCTTGCGCCCCGATATCAAGTCGTGACGCCACTCCAGACTGATGTCTCGGATGCTTTTTCTGGCCGGGCTCATGTCCGGTTCAGCTGCTGGCAAATTTCCTCCACAGCAAAGCGCGTTTTCGGCTGGATTCGATCCTCCGGATAATAGCGGCTGACCAGATCGAGAACATCCTTGGCTTCGCGCAAATCGAGGTGATCCATGAGGAATCGCACATCCTCCAGATCCGTCTCCTCTTTGCCCAAGCGCATGCTCAGGCACTTCATGGCCAGGAGATACTCCGGGGAGGCAACGAAAACTTTCAACCCCGGGAGATCGGTAAGCAAAGAGGTTTCGTTCCGGTCGCTCAAGAAACCCTTGACCGCATCGTTCAGCCAATCTTCTTCGGCATGGCAGGCCGCGGCGACTTCCGCCGCCGCTTGGTAGACTTCCTGCTTCGGGACAAAAACAGCATCGACGTCCTTGGTGGACAAGCGGGCCCGATGGGCCAAAACCATGGCGGCCCCGCCATACAGGGCAATCTCCCCGACCACACCGCGCCGCGCCAGAAGCTCGGAGAGACGTCGCAGCAGAAGCTCTATTTCCTCGCGATCCATAGAAAATTACCATGGGTGCACGAAACTCTACGGGCAACCCTATATCCTCATGGAAAACCAGCCCCAAACCTGCCGGAATTTTTATCCACGAAACACACGACCACCGGCGCGGACGGCCGCGCGGGGGAGCCTGCGGAACGCAGCCCGCAGGGCGAGACGAGCGGGGCGAGGGAGGCAACTGTCGAACACGAATAAGGATTCGGCCTGAGTCAGGGCCAACGGCCCTGACGGGCGATGAGGGCTGGCGGCTTGGACAAGCGGGCTTGTCCCGCCCCCCGACCTCACCGCCCTTATCCGCCGCGGCGGACGGCCTCCAAAGATTCAAGCAGAGCGCGGCGAAGGATTCGCCGCAGGGCGGGAAGTCTG
>JBBECN010000214.1:0-14090 GCA_040881795.1 Akkermansiaceae bacterium | reverse complement strand
AGTGATAGAGTTTGCCATCGTGGTAGAGGTCATGCACCCCGACTTCGAAGCCGCGCTCGGCCAACCAGGCACGCAGATCATCGGGCACTTCATAACCACCCTGAGGGATGAAGTTGAATGAGGAATGCAGGCCGAATTCCTCCTCAAGTTCTGCGAGCTGTCGAACTTTTTTTAGGCCATCAGCGCTTTCAACGTCGTGAGTGAGCACGATGGCGAAGCGTTTTCCATCCGGCCAGCCCGGCCACCCTGCGGGCGTCGCCGAGGCGGCGGCATGGATGGGCCAGGTCCCGGTGTTGCGCTCGCGAATGCCGGCCGCTCTCCTGCGGCGCAGCGCCCAGCGCAAGCGACGAGGGACATAGGGCTTCACGCTGTAGTAGAAGCGCGTCAGAAGCGATCCGCAAATTTCGGCCATGAAAACGGTGTGAAGCTCGGTGAAGACTGGGGAGGACCGGGAAATTTAGATTTCGCCCTGAACCCAGCGTGGAGCGTGGCTCCTTGCTTTGTTAAAGATGCAGGACACGTCGGCCCTGGCATTCTCAAGCTCGGAATAGGCCCAGCTGAGATTTTCCTTGGTGGTGTTGTCGCCATCAAGCACAAGCAGCACCTTGTCCATGAAACCTGCCATGGTTAGAGTGGGGCTGGTCGGACCGATCGGCGGCATGTCAAAGACGATGTAGTCGAAATCACTGGCCACCAACTGCGGCATGAGGCGGTGCAGGTCCGCCGGCGCCAATGCCTGGGAGTCGGATGCATCGCGGCGCGTCGAGGCGCTGGCGAAGTAGAGGTTTCTCGGTGCCTGGCGGAATCGCTCCGAGCGGGAATCCTGAAGTGCGTTGAGCAGCGAAGTCGCGGGATGCTCTTGAAGATCGCAGGTCTCCGGATTCAATCTCACCAGCAGCACCTTGCGATCGCCATTGTCGGCAAACGCCTTCGCGAGTCCGGCCGCGATGGTTGAGGTTCCGGCACCTTCCGACAGGCCGGTTAGAGCAACCAGCTTCGGCTTGTGATTGATATCGTTGATTTGGAAATTGAAGATAATGCGGTCATGAATGGCGGAAACGAACGGGGTGATGAAGTGCTCGCCGGCCTGCTCGGGTTTTCCGATTTCATTGAGCTTGCCAGAAGATGATAGAATGATTCCCTCACCGTCTCCGCGCGATTTGGGGGTTGGCTGAGCTTCCACGAGTTTTCCGATTCCGTCCTTCGAGCGGATGTAGGGAATCGACAGCATTAACGGAAGTTGCAGGCGGGTGCGGATCTCAATCGGTCTGGAAACACGGCGATCTACCACCATTTCGATCAGAAATGCCAAGGCCAAGCCGATTGCCAGACCAGAAAATGCGATTCCGAAGATGATTTTAAGCGCGGCCTCATCGATCGATTTGACCGGCGGCGAGGGATTCTGCACCACGCTGATGTTTGGGATTTTGCTGGGGTCGAGTGTTTCGTCCAGCCTCGCTTTCTCCAGACTGATCTGGAAATAACGGTATTTTTCCTCCTCCATCTGACGCCGACGCTCAAACTCCTGCAGCTGAAATCCTAGGGCGGAAATCCTCGCAACCTCGGATTCCAATCCTTTCGCTTGGGCGATGACCGCTTCAAGCCTGGCTTCAAATGCGGATTCGATCGCGATTTCATCATCCAGGCTGAGAACCGGGGCGATCAAAGGACCACCATTGGCTGTAGCTTTTGATTGACCGGCAAAGTCCGGGTTTTCCTCCACCAGATCAAGCCCCCGTTGCTGTACTTGGGCAATCTGGCGGTCCAGTGACGCAATCATCGAGTCACTTGGCATCCGACCGACCAACCGTTCGTTTCTGCGCTGCTGAAGCATGACAAGTCGCTGGCCAAGATCGTTGTATTCGGCAAGGGCGAGCGCGCGAAGCCGCTTAGGGTCGCCATTCGCCGCCACCTTCTCAGAAGTCGCAGCGCCAACCTCCCCGGAAGGATCCTGAGACCCTGAAGCGGGGGCCGGCTTCAGATTGGGAGCTTTGGACTTAGTCAACGTTGCGACCTTGGCACGCTGCTCGGCCAACTGAGCCTCCGCCATCATCTGCCGTTCAAGAATCGCCTGTTTCCGGGCTTCGAACTCCGCCATGGTGGCCTCGATGGTGAGCACCCCTGATTTGTTTTTCAGCTGATTGATCTCTTCCTCGGTTTGGCGCAACTTGCTGCGAGCTTCGTCGGTTTGTTTGGAAACCTGCCCAAATGCCTCGGTCGAGCGGTGGAGCTCCATGTGCTTCCTGAAATACACCTGAATCAGTTCGTGCAGCACTTCAGTTGTGAGATTGAGATCGGTGCTGCGATAGGATAGAAAGAGCAAATTCGAGCTACTGTTCCGAGATACTCCCCTCGGCACTACAACCTTGAATCCCTCTTGAATGATTTCTGCAACCTCGGATGCCGTCGGCGGCACATCGGCCTCCGGCAAAAACTTTTGAGGCCCCACCGCCTCGGCGACTTCAATCGCCGTGTCGCGACTGATTAGAATTTCCGTTTCGGCCTGCATGCCTCCACTCATCATTCGGTCACCGGCCTCGGGGTCCACCGTCGAGCGTTCCACCACATAGCGAACCATGAGTTTCGCGACGGATTCGTAACTGGGTTCGCGCACGATGCGGTAGGCCAGCGCGCCTGCCACGCCGAATCCAATCAGCGAAAGCAGGATGATCTTCCATTTGTGTTTGAAGACGATGTAGAGAGCATCGTGGATTCCGAAGCCACTTGGAGTGGCGGCCTTGTTCTGAGATTTCATAATCGTTAGTGGAGGAGTTCGTATCAGTCGAGATGAGGGTAAATCAGGCGGCCGGCAAGACGATTGCAGGCAATCGGAAGGCGGCCAAAAATCATGGGATGGCTTTCGTCAGGTGGGTGATCCGCGACCAACCAGGCATTGGCCCGGGTGTTGTGGCGAAAATAAGACAGGGGCTTTGAGACGCAGCCCCAGGAAAGTTTGAATCGAATCAGGCCTTCGTCGGCCGGCGAGGTGCGGCCAAATTGAAGTTCATCGCAGCCGGACCCAACCAACTCGCAAATGGCCTTCCACATAACCGCATGGTTGGGTCTCAAGGACCAATGCGCCGTATCTGAAGCGCCGAATTTGTAGATCGCCCGCCCACCGGAATGGAGGAAAACCGCGCCAGCCACCGGGATGCCTGCGAGTTTTCCCAATACGAGGAAACCCATTTCGTGCTTGAGCGGGTTTCTTGCGATGGCTTCGAAAAACCTGAGCGGTTGGGGTGGCAGGCCATGCCGTCTGCGGGTCCTGGCATGAAGCTGATAGAATTGCGCCATTGCGGCCGGGCTCCGTTCCACCGTCACTTCGATCCCGCTGCGCTCCGCCTTGCGAAGTGCCTGGCGCACGGAAGGATCGAGTCCTTGATGGATCGTTTCGATTCCCGGTCGGAGGTCGAGCTGATGGCTTTGATAGGTTCGGAACGGTTTTGCATCAGCGGGAGGGACATCGCCGCCGCGGATTTCGAAGTGTTTCCATTTTTGCCCGGACGCGAGTTCTTGGAGAGCGTTATAAATCAAGGGCGCTTGTGGCGCATCCGTCCACAGAGGTCCGGCGAAATCCGAGAAAGGGAGTGAGACGCCACGGTGTCCAGTGAGGAAACTTCTAACCGCCATCAACGGTAGCAAAGCGGCTTCGCGGCCGTGGATTAAAATTCTGAGATAAAACGGTTGATGCCCGTAGGTCTCCGTCAAAACCCGCGCCCACGCCGAACGATGGAAAACCGAGTGGTCTTTGTGTGCAGTGACTCTTTGGTCCCAGGTATCGCCGGCGAGAGGATCGATTCGCTCAATTTCAACGCCGGATTCGCGCAATCTTTGGGATCCGAAGGTTTGGAGACTTGCCGCCATCAATTCAGGAGAAAACTCGGCGGGTGAAAGCAGACCCATGTCACACGGGAAGCTTGGCTCCCAAGGCCTCCGCCACCGCGTCGATGACCAGATCGATTTGTGCCGGGGTGAGTTCCGGATACATCGGCAGCGAAACGAATTCCTCCGCGCAACGTTCCGAAATCGGAAACGAACCGGGCCCGAAGCCGAGCGGGGCGTATGCTTCCTGCAAGTGCACCGGGATCGGGTAATGAATGGCTGAGGCGACGCCCCTTTTCTCAAGCTTGCGCATGAATCCATCACGATCCGGGACGCGGATCTCATAGTGATGGTGCACAGCAATTCCCTTGGGATCGCAAAACGGCCGAACCAGTCGCGGCAAGCCCTCCAAAGCTTCAGAATACCGCGCGGCAATTTCCCGCCGCTTCGCGTTGTTTTGGTCGAGCTCGCGCAATTTCACGCGGAGCACCGCCGCCTGGATTCCGTCCATCCGGCAATTCCAGCCGACCACCGAGTGTTGGTATTTCCGGCTCTGGCCGTGGTCTCGGAAAATCCGCATCCGGCTGGCCAATTCTCCATCATGAGTGGTGATCGCACCGGCTTCACCGAAGGCTCCAAGATTTTTCCCAGGATAAAAACTGAAGCATCCCGCCACGCCGACGCTACCTGCACGGCTTCCCCGGTAACTGGCTCCGTGCGCTTGGGCGGCGTCTTCTACCACGAATAGGCGGTGCTGTTTGGCAAATGCGAGAATCGGCTCCATATCCGCCATTTGGCCGAAAAGATGCACCGGCAGAATCGCCTTGGTGCGCACAGTCAGTGCCCGCGCCAATCCCGCGGGATCCATCGTGTAAGTGGCCTCATCGATGTCCACAAACACCGGAGTTGCGCCCGCGCGGGTGATCGCCTCGGCAGTGGCGATGAAGGTCATCGGCACCGTGATCACTTCGTCACCCGGACCAATCCCGAGTGCGACCAGTGCCAGCCACAAGGCATCCGTGCCACTGCCAACACCGACCGCGTGTTCCACGCCGCAGAACTCCGCGAATTCCTCTTCAAATCGGGTGACAAAGGGCCCTCCGGCAAAAGCGCTGGCTTCGATCACTTCATCGATCGCGTTGGCAAACTCCGCTCTGAGATGAGCATGATGCGCTTTCAAGTTGAGAAAAGGAACGTCCATGGTCTCTCGAAAATTAGGAGGATAACATCGGGCCGGCGGGATTCCCGGCGACCGTCGAGTGGGCGGGGACGTCTTTGGTCACCACGCTTCCGGCTCCAACGAGCGCGTTCTCGCCAACGGTGATTCCACCCAGAATGGTGGCGCCGGAACCGATTGAAGCACCGCGTTCGATCAAGGTGCGCTGGCACTCCCAGTCACCTTGGCTTTGAAAACTACCATCGGGGTTGAGCGCTCTGGGGCGGCGGTCGTTGACGAACATCACCCCGTGACCGATGAAAACCCCGTCTTCGATCGTCACTCCTTCGCAGATGAAGGAATGACTGGAGATCTTGCAGCGGGCCCCAATTTTCGCGCCTTTTTGAATTTCCACGAAAGTCCCAATCCGGGTCTCATCGCCGATTTCACAGCCGTAGAGGTTGCAAAAGCCGTGAAGCTTCACCTCCCGGCCTAGCACCACATCAGGGGCGACTCGCAGTGTAGCGTCCATTGGGTTGTTCTTCCGCTCCGGTGGAGTGGCCATTCACCACCGCCAAGGCCGGGCGATATTCGACCGGAGCTTCCAAATTCACGGCCGCGCCGTTTGCCTTCAACGATTTGGAACTCGCTTCGAGAATCCGCAGCACTTCGAGACCGCTTTTTCCGCAGCTCAGCGGACGGCTGCCGGTGAGAATCCCGTCGATAAAATGTTGGCACATCTGCCGCAGAGGCTCCGATTGCTCAATGTAAGGAACAAAACTATCCCCGTAATGGTAGGAGTAATGGAAATCTCCGAAGCTGTCGTAGTGGGGGGGGCACTCGATCCGCGTGTCGTAAATCCGGATCTTCTCCATCGGCTCGATGTCATCGTAAACGATCATCTTACGGGTGCCGACGATCGTCATCTGCCTGACCTTTCGCGGTTCCAGCCAACTGCTCTGAATCGTGGCGAATTGGCCGGATTGAAACCTCAGCGAGAGATTGGAAACATCCTCGATTCCAGGAGTGATGTGGGCATTTCCCTGGCAATTGACGAAATCCGGCATCTGCCCCAGCAAATGCAGGATGATGGAAATGTCATGGGGTGCCAAATCCCACACCACATTGACATCTTTTTGAAATAATCCGAGATTGAGTCTCTGGCTGTTGATGTAGCGAATCTCTCCAATATCGCCGGAATCGATGATTTTTTTGATCATCCGGATCGGTGCCGAATAGAGGAATGTGTGGCCAACCATCAAGTTGAGGCCACGGCTTTCGGCCAATTCAATCAACTCTTCACACTCGGCGACGCTTGCCGCCAAAGGTTTCTCCACCATCACATGCTTGCCAGCGAGGAGCGCGGCCTTGGCAACGGGAAAATGGTGCGGCACCGGCGTCGCCACCGCCACCACATCCAGGTCCGCGTGCACTAGCATCTCCTCGAAACTGGTGTAAATGGGGACTCCCGGATACAGCGGAAGCATTTTCTCCAAGCGGCCTGGATCCAGATCGCACAGTGCGCTCAAACCACAGCCCGGCAGTTGGTTGAAATTACGGGCGAGGTTGGGTCCCCAGTAGCCGAGGCCAACCACGCCAATGGACAAGCCATGGCTCATATCAGGATCAATCAGTGAGTTTCTGAGTGGCATTCATCGGGAGGCCAAAAACAGGTCGGGAGACCGAAGTCTGAGGCCGGGCCTGCGGCCGGATCCGCGGAGCAGGTGTCAGTGCCTTGGCTTGCGTGCAGGCCTTCATCTGTCCGAGCAACGCAAAAGGAGTCTTCAAGATGATTTGCAAATCCTTCAGCGGAGAAAGGTGATCGACGTAATCGTCGTCCATTTTGACCATTTCCGTGAAAGTCGTGGAGGTGGAGCGGTTGACCTGCCATTGTCCGGTTAGCCCGGGCTGGACTGAAAACCGATGGCGTTGGTCATCTTCGTAAAGTTCAAATTCCTTCGGCAAACATGGACGGGGGCCAACGAGGCTCATTTCACCGCGCAGGACGTTGATCAACTGCGGCAATTCATCGAGACCGGAGGTGCGGATCAGGCAACCGCCTTGGATCAACCGTGAATCCCCGACCGCGTCCAGCTTGGTCATCGGCATGTTGGACTTGATCAGATGCTCGACGTGCGCCTCGTGGACATTTGTCGGTGCACAAAGCTTCATGCTCCGGAATTTGTAAATCGTAAACGGCTTGCCGTTGCGACCGATGCGGGTTTGGCGGAACAGGACATTGCCAGGCGATACCGCCTGAATCCAGCAATACACGAGCGATGCCAGGAAGACCACCAGCGGCAGGATCGACAGCACCAGTGCGATGTCGAATACACGCTTCCAAGCCGGGATGGCCGTAGCCGCGTCAGCATTGCTGCCTTGGAGGCTTGGATGGGTGGTTTTAACCCAGGACGCTCTGGCGCTCGGGGACCCGGGAGTTTGATTGCGGGAGAAACGTCCGGTAAAAATTGGGCTCGGACGGTTTTGGGGGGATGAGCGACGGCGGTGCCGTCTTGATGTTGGAGTCACAAGGGTGGGGGGGGGTTGGGGGGAACTTTGAGAACCGGGCAGCGCTTGTCGCGATTGCCTGGACCTTTCTGTTTTCTCGAGACGGGTACATTTTTGTCAAAATTTTAGGTGGTTTTCAAGTGGAAAATCTCCCAAGGGGTCACCCGAGGATCGGGCTAAACCTTGGTTTTGAGGAACTACTTGGGAAAAAACACCACTCCGAAAGAGCAAGTCGGAGAGGATGTTCTGCGCGGTGAACCTAAACGGTGGAGAGAAAATAGCATCTGCTGGATAAGCTGCCGCCCTTGGTCGATTAGAGCGATGGGCACTAAAACCAAAGGAAACGGGGTGATTTAGGGGAACGGGGGGGAAAAGACGAAATGCCTGAAATGGGCGACGATAAGCTTTCTTTGACAGAACCGGCTTGGATGGGCCGGCTGATTTTTCAGGGCCTACAAGTGGCGCTGATGGAGTGTAACAATTTTGTGGTTTTGTTCAATCTTTAATACGGATTTGTTAACAATCATTCAAAAGCGGGTGGGTGTGGCCGCATCCGAGCCGGAAGAATGTCGTGAAATTCCTTGTTTTTTTGGGGGGGTTAGGGGCCATGATTGACTGGAGGTGAAATTTAGGAACACGTCGTTTGGTTCCCTTCACAGCCTTCATCATGCCCTATTTTTCAGCGACAACAACTACGTGTTCGCGTAGCATCAACACCCGTTAGTAATCCAGCAGAGCATGCCAGCCCGGGCGGGGATCTTCAGGAAAAGTTGAGGGCGTCCATGTCGAAGACGACGGTGACATCCTCCGGCAGCGAGGTTTTGGATAAAATCTGTTGGACGTGGCGGGTCAGGGGCCTCGCGCGATGGGAGCGCAGGGTGATTTGGAAGCGGAACTGGCCGTGGGAGCGGATGAGCGGCGAGGGCAGGACTTCGCCGAGGGTGATGCCGTTGGGGAGGTTTTCGGCGATGCGCAGGTGGAGGGTTTGCAGGGTGAACTCGGCGCGGCGCTCGTGGGTGGAGCGGGATGTTAGGACGGCGCAGTGGGCGTAAGGCGGGAAGGAAAATTGGCGGCGGAACTCCATTTCCTGCTCTGAGAAACCGTCGAAGTCGTGCTTGCGGGCGTATTGGATGGAGGGCGAGTGCGGGGTGAAGGTCTGGACGATGACCTCGCCTTCGAGGTCGCCCCGCCCGGCGCGCCCGGCGACCTGGGTGATGAGCTGGAAAGTGCGCTCGCCAGCGCGGAAGTCCGGGACGTGAAGGCTGAGATCGGCATTGAGGATGCCGACGAGGGTGACGTTGGGGAAATGCAGGCCCTTGGCGATCATCTGAGTGCCTATCAGGATGTCGATCTTGTGGGCCTTGAAGGCGGATAGAGTGTCGCGCAGGGCGTTTTTACGCCGCATGGCATCCGCGTCGATGCGGGCGAATTTGGCCTTCGGCAAAACCTTGGCGAGCACCTCCTCGACCTTCTGGGTGCCGTAGCCTTGGAGGATGATGGCGGGGCTCTTGCACTCCGGGCACTTGCGCGGGACGATGGCTTGGTGGCCGCAAACATGGCAGACGAGACGCTCGTCGGTGCGGTGATAGGTGAGGGCGACGGCGCAATGCGGGCACTGGCAGACATGGCCGCATGACGGGCACTGGAGGGAACGGGCGAAGCCGCGGCGGTTGAGGAAAAGGATCGATTGCTCGCCTTTTTCTAACCGTTGTTCGAGGGCGGTGCGAAGTTTGTCCGAGAGGATGGCCGGGCCGCCTTTGTGTTTGGTTTGCTCCAAGCGCATATCGACGACGCGCACCAGCGGCATGGATGCGCCGTCGGCACGCTGGTTGAGGCGGACGAGTTGGTATTTGCCGGTCTCAGTGTTGTGCCAGGATTCGAGCGACGGGGTGGCCGAGCCTAACACGATGGCGCAGGGTTCGAAGGCGGCGCGCAGCACGGCGACATCACGGCCATGGTAGCGCGGGACGTTTTCCTGCTTGTAGGTGTTTTCGTGTTCCTCATCGACGAGGATGAGCCCGAGATCGGGCAGCGGGGCGAAAACAGCAGAGCGCGCGCCGATAACGATGCGGGCGGTGCCTTTGCGGATGCGGTGCCATTCGTCAAAACGCTCACCTTGGGAGAGGTTTGAATGGAGCACGGCCACTTGGTCGCGCATGGCGGCGAAGCGGGATTTGAAACGGCGGACGGTCTGGGGTGTTAGGGAAATTTCCGGGACCAACACGAGCACGGTTTTTCCGAGATCGAGCGCGCGTTGGGCGGCTTGCAGATAGACTTCCGTCTTGCCGGAACCGGTGACACCTAACAACAGGATGGGCTTTGCCGATTCCGGCTCGGCGAGTGCGGCAAGGATCGAGTCGAGGGCACCGGCCTGGTCTGGATTGAGGGTGAGTGGGGCGGACTCGATGAACTCCTCGACGTTGTCGGCGTCGGGATCGCGACGGACTTCCTCGGCTTCGAGCCGGAGGAGCCCGGCTTTTTCCAGGGATTTGAGCGCGGCGGCATTGCCCTCGCCGAGGTCGGCGACGGGCATCCGCAATTCCGCGGAGCCGGCCAACAAGGAAAGGATGGCATGCTGGCGGGGCGCGCGTTTGAGAAGTTTTTCAAGAACCACGGCGGTGGGAGCCTCGTTCAGGATGGCGATGCGGCGGGTTTTGGCGGAGTTTTCCTCGGAACGCACGCCTTCGGGCAGGACGGAGCGGATGACGGATTCGATGCTGGAGGCGTAATAGTTCGCAATCCAATCTGCGGTGCGAAGCAGCACCGGAGTGATGAGCGGCTCCGGATCTATCAGAGACTCCAACTCGCGGAGCGCGAAGTCCGCCTGCTCGGGCTCGACGACGGAGAGGACGGTGCCGGTGGCGGATTTCCTGCGCAAAGGGATGCGGACCCGACATCCGGGAAGCACGTTGAGGTCCGCCGGGATGGCATAGTCGAAAACAAGCTCGGAGGGGCCATCAATGAGGACGCGGGCGTTCACAGGCGAGAAACTGGCTGCGGGGGAACGCGGGGGAAAGGATCTTTTATCGAGTTCCTGTGGTGGTGACAGCAGAGCTCCGGTTGCCGATTTCCATCAATCATCCGGAAGCCGCATCGGGGGCCCCGCAAGTGCCGCAAGCTCTTTAACCACCGCCGCGTGCGCTTTTACGAAGATGGAGCGGGCGTTGAAGACCGCTTCCCGGATGAGATAGTTCTCACCACGCGCCCGAACCGCGCGATCAATCGGTCGAATCAGGGCGACCATGCTTTTGACTCTCGCGTGCAATTCCCGATCTTCCTTCCGCACATAGCGGTCGAGCGCTTCCACTTGGAGTCGGCAGGTTTCATAAGTCTCGCTGAATCGATCGAGCTTTTGAGTTTCCTCGCCATCTTCACCATCAACGCCTTTTACGATCCAAGCCATTGGCGCGATGGCACGGAGCAGCTCCGCAACCAGCACCGATTGCGGGATTTCGGCGGGACGGCTACCCGCACCTTGGATGGCGAGCATCCTTGCCGAGAAGTGATAGGGAGCTTCTTGGCCAAGGTCCGCGAGGCGCCGGCGGATGAAGGGATTCGCAACATATTGGCCGACGGGCTGGCCACCGGCTTTGGCGCGGATTTCTTGAAATTTGGCGGTGGCGCCGCCAACCGCCTCATTCGGAGCTTTCGCCGCCAACTCAAGCAATTCGCCGAAATCCGAGGCGAGAAGGACTTCGTAATCGAGGAAAAACTGCGGTCGTTCCAGCGCTAGAATGGCGAGTAGATATTCTGAGGCAGCGGCCGGCAAAATGAGGCGACCACCGTTTCCTCCGGCGAGAGCACTGAGCTGATCCCAGAAACCGGGAGAGAGCTTGAATACCCCATTTTCATCAACTTGACCGAGGATGGTGGCATCCGGTTCAAGCCCGGTGATGGCGGCGCTTCCCAGGACGGCCATGGCGGCGCTGCTCGCGTTCAAAGGAATGGACTGGCGGACGTTCTCACTTGAGATGGTGACCTTGCGGCCCGCCGGGAGAGGTCCATGCTGCTTCTGCAACAATTTTCCAAGCATTTGAGTGAATGGCTCTACCAGAATGTCCTCACCACGAGAACGAATGGTGATGGAAAATTCGTCGGGCATCCCCTCCTCATCGATCGCCTTCCTCACGGACATGCGCAACGGGCCACCCGCAAGCACCCATCGCGGGGCGTTGGTCTTGGTGGACCTTTCCCACAGAGTTGAGAAAACCTGCGCCTCCGCCAGGGTAATTTGCCCAGATTGTTCCGGTGATTCTTTCAACTCAGTGGCTTGCGGCTCCTCCACAGCCGTCATGGGTTTTGTTTCAAAAGCGGCAAGTGCGGGAACCCATCCGCCCCAAGCCCCTCGCTCGCCCGCAGCCCGCAGGTCCTCCGCGCGGGGGTGCTTCGGATCAGAAATCACGATGATATCTGCCAGGCAAGCCGCCAAAGCCTGCCCTTGCCCACCCGCCTCCGGAGTCTCCAACCAACCGATATACTGCCAGATTTTTGCTTGCGACTTGGCAATTTCGGCAGGATTCCCCGCCGGTTGGTGGTTGCCCAATTCAAAATCGTTGATGAGCCCGCGGGCGGCGGCATTCGACGGGTCGAGCGCGGTGGCGAGTGCGAGCATCTGCGCCGCACCGCGGCGCTCAGCGGGAGTGCCGGCATCAAGCCCCTGCGCCAAGGTGCCCAAAGTTTTCGAAAGCCGGGCCATCGTGTCCACGTCCAAGGAAATTTGGTCCCTGCGGAAGGCGACGGGGCCCTCCGCCGGAGCCACGAAGTCCGCAGCGGCCAACAACGCCCCGCTGCCCGCGAACGAGGCAACGACTCGTAAGACGTGTAAATTTCTCAGCAGCATGTTCAGACCCATTAAATAAATCCTACGTCCATCCTCAAGCGAACATTGCGAATGATGCGGACTTCCGCCACCGTCGCCGCGTGCCAGACAGCCCTCCATCGCTCGAAACCCGCGAAGAAGTCATGTTTTTCGACACCGACTGCGGCGGAGTCGTCCACAACATCGCCTACCTCCGGATGATCGAAACCTGCCGCACCCGCCTCGCCGCGTTGATGGGCATGGACCTCAAAACCATGTCGGAAACCCAAGTTTTCCCCGTGGTCACCCGCACCGAGATCGATTACAAGCGACCGGCGAGACTAGGCGACTGGCTGTTGATCCGCGGGCGGTTGGAGGAAATTTCGTCGGCGCGGTTCTGGTGCGGCTTCGAAATCATCCGGGAGTCCGGCGCAACCACCTTGGTCACCTCCCGCCAAGCCCTCGCCCTCGTGCAAATGCCTGCTGGCAGGCCGCTCCGCCTGCCCAAAGAATGGGCCACCCGCTGGGGCTCCCTTTAAATCAAATTTTTCACCATCCATGTCCACCATCCAGGAAACCATCTACCAAATGGGCAAACAAGCCCGCGCGGCCGCTTACCGCCTCGCCCAACTCACCAGCGACGAAAAAAACGCCACGCTTCGGGCAATGGCCGCCGCCGTACGCCAACGCGCCCCGGAATTGCTGGCCGCAAATGCCATGGACCTCGAAGCAGGCGCAGCAAAAAGCCTCTCCACCGCCATGCTCGACCGCCTGATGCTCGATGAAAAACGCATCGAAGCGATGGCCGCCGGCATCGATCAAGTCGCCACCCTGCCCGACCCCGTCGGCCAGATCCTTGATTCCTGGGACCGCCCGAATGGCATCCACATCGAGCAAGTCCGCGTGCCCATCGGCACCATCGGCATTATTTACGAAAGCCGCCCGAACGTCACTGCCGACGCCGCCGTGCTTTGTTTCAAAACCGGCAATGCCACCATTCTCCGCGGCGGCAGTGAGGCGATCCATTCGAACCGCGCCATCGCCGCCGCCCTGGCCTCGGCTGGCGCACCCGACCACGCGATCCAGCTCATCCCCTTCACCGATCGCGAGAGCGTCGCGGTCCTCGCGGGCATGAACAAGTGGCTCGACCTCATCATCCCGCGCGGCGGCAAGGGGCTGATCGAAACCGTTGTCTCACTCGCCCGCATGCCCGTCATCAAACACTACGACGGCATCTGCCACCTGTTCGCCGACGCCGAGACGGACCCCGAAATGGCCGTCGCCCTAACCGTCAATTCCAAGACCCACAAATGCGGCGTCTGCAACGCGCTGGAAACCCTGCTGGTCCACCGCGACATCGCCGCCGACTTCCTGCCGAAGGTCGCCGCCGCCCTCCGCGCGAAACAGGTCGAACTGCGCGGCTGCGAGAGAGTCCGCGCCGTACTGCCGGACGTCATTCCCGCCACTGCGGACGACTGGACCACCGAATACCTCGATCTGATTCTCTCCATCAAAGTGGTGGACTCGCTCGAGGACGCGGTCGCGCACATCAACGAATACGGCTCCCACCACACCGACGTCATCGTTTCGAAAAACTCCGCCACCGCCGAGCGCTTTCTCCGTGAAGTGGACTCCGCCTGCGTCTTCCACAACGTTTCCACCCGCTTCGCCGATGGTGGCGAGTTCGGTTTCGGCGCGGAAATCGGCATCTCCACCGACAAACTCCACGCCCGCGGCCCGATGGGTCTGCGCGAGCTCACCAGCTATCAATACCGCGTGCGCGGCAACGGGCAGATCAAAGGCTGA
>JBBECN010000213.1:0-14095 GCA_040881795.1 Akkermansiaceae bacterium | reverse complement strand
GCAACGTGCTGCGCGACTACAACACCGACCTCTTCCCCATCCTCGAAGTCGGCACTTCCGCCAAGATGCTCTCCATCGTTCCCCTGATGAACGGCGGCGGACTGTTCGAAACCGGTGCCGGCGGCTCCGCCCCGAAACACGTCGAGCAATTCACCCAGGAAAACTACCTGCGCTGGGACTCGCTCGGCGAGTTTTTCGCCCTCGCACCGTCGTTCGAACACATCAGCGAAACCTTCAGCCTGCCGAAAGCCAAGGTGCTCGCCGAAACCCTCGACGCCGCCACCGGCAAGTTCCTCGAATTCGATCGATCGCCCGGCCGCAAGCTTGGCACCATCGACAACCGCGGCTCCCACTTTTACCTCGCGCTTTACTGGGCGCAGGCGCTCGCCGCGCAAAACGACGATTCCGAATTGAAAGCTATTTTCACTCCCGTCGCCGATCAGCTTTTCACCCATGAAGCGCGCATCATCGAAGAGCTGTTAGCTGTGCAAGGCCACCCGGTCGATCTCGGCGGCTACTACCTCCCGGATGAAGCCAAGGCCAACGCCGCACTCCGGCCGAGCGCCACACTCAACGGTATCCTTGCCTCGATTTGAGATCACAAAAAAGTCTTGGCGCGGGTTGCGCCAAGCCTTTTTGATTTCTAAACTCAAGCTTGCGCGGCGGCGATGACGTGCTCCTTGGTCATGCCGAGTTCCTTCATCGCCACGTCGCCGGGAGCGCTCATGCCGAAGCGGTCGATGGCGAGCACCTTGCCTTCGGTGCCGACGTATTTCCACCACAGGCCACTGACGCCCGCCTCGATCGCGATGCGCTTGGTGACGGCCTTCGGCAGCACGCTTTCGCGATACTCCGGGCTCTGACGGTCGAAGCGCTCGAAGCATGGCAGCGATACCACGCGCACCTCGTCACCCAACTCCGCTGCGGCGGCCATTGCGTGTTGAAGCTCGGATCCAGTGGCGAGCAGAATGGTGGTCAGCTCGCCGGTTTCCTTGCGGGAAATGTAGCCACCGCGGAGCACACCGTCGCGGCGCGCATCCACGGAAAGATCGTTCATCAGCGGGATTGCCTGGCGGGTGAGAATCAGGGCGGTTGGCCCATCGCTGCGGTTCATCGCCGCCACGAAAGCACCTGCCGTTTCCTCGGCATCACCCGGGCGGATGACATCGAGATTCGGAATCACGCGCAGACCGCTGACGGTCTCCACCGGTTGGTGGGTCGGACCATCCTCACCGACGCCCACCGAGTCATGGGTGAAAATGTAGGTGACGGGCAAGCCGGAGAGCGCGGCAAGCCGGATCGAACCCCGAAGGTAATCGGCGAAGACCAGGAAGGTCGCACCACTCGCGCGGAACAGTCCGTCGTAGGCGATGCCATTGCAGATCGCGCCCATCGCATGCTCACGGATGCCGAACCAGATGTTCTTTCCGAGAGGATTTGAAGCGGAAAAATCACCGCCGTCCTTGAGGTAGTTTTTGGTGGAGCCGAAGAGGTCGGCACTTCCGGTTATAAAATGAGGCACCGCCTTGGCCACCGCATTGATCACGGTCGCGCCGGCGGAACGGGTGGCATCCTTGTAATCCGCGGCGAAGGCGGGGATTTGGGCGCTCAGGTCGACCGGCACCGAATTCGCAACGCCGGCGGTAAGTGCGGCCGCGAGTTCGGGATTGGCCGCCGCCCATACGTCGTAGGTGGCTTGCCAAGCTTCGAAAACCACCTTCGACGCGGCTTTCTTTTCGACGAAATAATTTTGGGTTTCTGCCGAAACAAAGAAGTGCTCGTCGGCGGGAAGCCCGAGGCCCGCACGTGCGGCATCGATGAATTTCGCACCACCTTCACCGTGCCCCTTGGCCGTGCCGGCGACCTCGGGGATGCCCTTGCCAATGAGGGTCTTGGCAATAATCACCTTGGGTCGCCCGTTGTCATTGAACTTGGCAGTTTCAATCGCGGCGGCGATTGAAACGAGATCGTGGCCATCGATGGTCACGGCATCCCACCGCTGGGAAGTGAAATATTGCTCGGCGTCCTCGCCTTGCGTGAAGACCGCCATCGCATCGAGAGTCACGTCATTGGAATCATAGATGAGAATGAGGTTATCGAGGCCATTGTGTCCGGCGAAGGCGATCGCCTCTTTGGCAACACCTTCCTGAAGGCAACCGTCGCCCAGAATCGCAAACACGTGGTGATCGATGATCGCATGCTCAGCGGTGTTATAAAGCGCGGCGGCGCGTTTTCCGGAAAGGGCGTAACCCACGGCATTGCCCACACCCTGGCCGAGCGGGCCGGTGGTCGCTTCGACACCCGGCGTTTCATGGAACTCTGGATGGCCCGGAGTGATCGAGTGGAGGCGGCGGAAATTTTTCACGTCCTCGCGGGAAACCGCATAACCGGCGAGGTGCAGCCAGCTGTAAATGAACATCGAACCGTGGCCGGCGGAGAGCACGAATCGATCGCGGTTGAGCCATTTTGGGGCATCCGGGAAATAGCGCAGGGATTCGCCAAACAACACCGCACCGATTTCGGCGCAGCCGAGCGGGAGGCCCAAGTGGCCGGAATTGCAGGCGTGGACGGCATCCATGGCGAGACCACGGGCTTCATTGGCGGCTTGAGCGAGTCGAGTTGTGTTCATAATTCAAAAATGAATCCGCAGCTTTTTGCAGGCCCGGAAGATCTTAACGGTAGAAATCCCCCCTCGATTGACAAGCCAGCATTCGCGTTACTGCTACGAAAAAGCCTCATTTCGGACATGATTGGGATCCCCCGGAAATTTTACCCAAAAAAACCTTGCACACCCCGGTCGATTCGGGTTCTTTTCCGCCCGCTACCGCGACTTACGACCCGTTCGTCTATCGGTTAGGACTCCAGGTTTTCATCCTGGCAAGAAGGGTTCGACTCCCTTACGGGTCGCCATCTATTTCAAGCCTCCGCCCCGAAGCGGGGGCTTTTTAGTTTTCAAGAGTCAAAGCCATCGTGACCGCCCTTCAAAAAGCCGAATCCATCAGATCCCGCAAAGGCGGTCTCCCCATCACGGCACTGACCGCTTACGATTACCCGAGCGCGCGTCTGCTCGATGAAAGCGGGATCGATTTACTACTCGTCGGCGATTCGCTGGGCATGGTGGTCCTCGGTTTTCCCGACACCACCCATGTCACTTTGGAGCACATGCTGCACCACCTCGCCGCTGTGGCACGCGCCAAGCCACAGGCACTGATTGTCGGCGACCTGCCGATCCACACCTACGACACACCCGCCCAAGCGCTCGACACCGCCCGGCAACTGGTTGCGTCCGGAGCTGAAGCGGTGAAACTCGAAGGCGGTATTCGGCAGGCGGAAAAAGTCCGGGCGATCACCGCCGCGGGCATTCCCGTCCTAGGACACCTCGGCATGCTTCCACAGCGCGTGATCGAAGAGGGTGGCTACCACAAAAAAGGCAAAACCCCCGAGCAGGCCGAAGCGATCCGCGAAGGATCCGAGGCGTTGATTGAAGCAGGGGTCTTCTCGATTGTTTTTGAATCCATCATTCCGGCAACCGCGCGTTTTCTATCAGAATCGATTGCCGTCCCCACCATCGGCATCGGCTGTGGTCAGCATACCTGCGATGGCGAGATTGCAGTCCTCACCGACCTTCTCGGTTCTTACCCATGGTTCGTCCCGCCTTTCGCGCGGCCGGAGGCAAATGTCGCGGAAATGACCCGCGCCGCGGTGGCGCGCTACATCTCACACGTTCAGCAAGCCAAAAGTTAGAACGTGTTGTTATATCTCCATATCCCCTTCTGCCATCGTGTTTGTCCGTATTGTTCATTCTACAAACACACGCCGGGCACCACCCCGATCGGCAGTTTCGTGGATGCCCTCGCGGAGGAGGCGAAGTCCAGACTGAGCACTCCACCACGCACGATCTATCTCGGTGGCGGCACACCCAGCATGCTCTCGCCCGGGCATCTCACCCGGTTGTTTGGCGCACTGCACGAGCGGATTGATTTTTCAAAACTCGACGAAGTCACTCTCGAGGCGAATCCCGCGACCTTCGATTTGGCGAAGGCCAGACTCTTTCGCGAGTTGGGCGTCACCCGCGTCTCGCTCGGCATCCAGTCGTTCACTCCGCATGTTTTGGAAATCCTCGGACGCGAGCACTCGGTCGCGCAGGCGACCGAATCCATTGCCACCCTGCGCGAGGTGGACATTCCATCGATCAACATCGATCTGATGTTTTCCATCCCGGGCCAATCCAAGAATGATTGGGAGCAAACCCTGCGCCATGCCATTTTGTTAGAGCCGGATCATATTTCCGCCTACAATCTCACCTACGAAGAAGACACCGCCTTTTTCGAATCCCTCCGCCGCGGCGAAATGCGCGAGAACGAGGATCACGACGCGGAGTATTTCCAACTCGCCGATGAATTGCTAACAGACTCCGGTTTTGACCATTACGAAACCTCCAATTATGCAAAACCGGGGCACCACTCGTCGCACAACCAGGGCTACTGGCGCGGCGAGGATTACCTCGGGCTCGGGCCATCCGCCGTGTCCACGATGGAGTCCATCCGGTCCAAGAACGTTGCCGACACCGCGCGATACGTCGCCCAAGTGCGGGCAATCGGTCATGCACTGACCGAATCAGAAACACTCGACGGGGAGGCCCACCGGCTCGAAAGAATCGCCCTCGGCCTGCGGACCAAGGACGGCATTTCCATTTCCCTGCTCGCTCCGGCAGCCTTGAATCGTGCGAAACACCTCGCCCAGGAAGGACTACTCCAACTCACCGATGGACGCCTCACGCTGATCCACCGCGGTCGCGCCCTTGTCGATCCCATCGCAGCCGAGCTGATCTAAAAAACTGCCGCTGGCGAATGCGCCGCCTCCATCAACTTCCGGACTGCGTCTCCGGGGTTTCGAAAACAACGTTCGCGCCTTCTTTGATCGATCCCGGCGCAATCTCTAACAATTCAGCCACCGCACCCGGTTGCTCGGCGGAGATGGCCACCGCGATCCAGCGGAATTCCTCGCTGCCGTCCAGCATCACCTTGAGCATCATCGTCAGCGGCACCGCGAGCAGCATTCCGAGCGGCCCCCAGACCCACCCCCAAAACAGCACGGAGATCACCACCACCAAGGTGGAAATTCCAAACCGCCGCCCCACCAAAAGCGGCTCGATGAAGTTCCCTAGGAAATTATTGATCAGCAGATAACCGCCCGCCACCAGCAGGGCATTGGGCAACCCGGCGATGAGCAGGGCAAGAATCACCGGTGGCACCCCGGCCACCAGTGAGCCAATCACCGGAATGAAATTGAGCGCGAATGCGAGAATTCCCCACAAGACATAAAAATCCAAACCGGCTGCCCAACACAACAACCCCGCCAACAAACCGGTCACCAGGCTGATGGCGGTCTTGATCGCCAAGTAGCGCTGGATGTCGCGGGTGGCACTCAGCATCCGTGCGATGTTCGGCCCTCGCGCCTGGCTGATCGCTTCCAGTCGGCGGCCGAACATCCGCGCCTCCGACAACATGAAGATCGTTAGAATCACCACCACCAACGAGGCCCCGAAGAACCCAACCACCTGGCTGAGCACCCCGGTGCTCACGTCCCAGATTTTTTCAAAACGAATATCCTGCAAATTCGCAAGATTGTTCTCCACCGCCATCTGGATTTTTTCCTTCGCATCGGCGACCCCCCATTTTTCAAGCTGTGCCGCCAGGGATTCCGATCCGCTGCGCACCTGTTGGGAAAGCTGCGTCGCATAGCGCATGTCCCACTTGCGCTGCAAATCGCCGACCAAGGTGACACCTAACAAAATGACTCCAGCGATGAAGGCGAAGTCGAACAACACCGTCAACAACACCGCCAAACTGCGTGGCACCCCCCGCTTCCGCAGCAAGTTCGTGATGGGAAAACTCACCGTCGCCACGAAAAACGCCAGCAACACCGGCAAGAAAAACCCCTGCGCGGCTCTCAGTCCCGCCACCACAAGAACCAGTGCGCCCAGAAGCACCACAAAGTTTCCCGATCGCGCCAAAACGCTTTTCTCCTTCCGTTCCATCACAGCGGCAGTAAATCCCCGCCCTTCTCCCTCCGCAACCGTATTCATCGATCCCCTCAAGGAGACGACGGTTACGAAAATTTCACCATGCAGAGATGTCTTGCCCGGAAGGTCGTAAAATGCGGTTCTGAAGCCATGGGAAAAACCTCCTACATTCCGAAAACCTGGGATCTTCCCGAAGCGATCCGCAAGCGCCTGGGTGAGTCCGTCGGCAAGCAACGGCTGATGAATGAAGAAGGCCATCTGCTGTTGATCCTCCACCAACCACCGCGCTCCGAGGATGACGAAGTGCGGACCGCAATGGTGGTGTGGCGCAATCCTGCCGGCGACTGGAAAAGCGCGCCAACCGGCGGTGGTCTCACCGGATTGGAGGCCCATCTCGCCGCGTATCGCACGGCGATTCACGAACTCGACGAGGCGGTCGATACGGCGAAGACCGCACGCCAATATTTCGAAATCATGCGGCGCATGCACCCGCTCCAGCGCTCCGCACGCAACCTGCTCGAAGTGATGCAAGCGACGCGGCAGGCACTCCCGGACGACACCCGCGTGATCAATCTGCGGGACCAGGCGGTCGATCTGGAGCGCGCCATCGAACTGATCGCAGCGGACTCCAAGGCCGGTATGGATTTCACCCTCGCCGAGTCCTCCAGCCAACATGCGTTGCTCGCTCAGCGCTCCAACGAAGAGGCACGCCGCCTCAACCGTTTGCTCGCCTTCTTCCTGCCGCTTGCAACGCTGGTGGCCGTGTTCGGCATGAACCCGCCGCAGGAAATCTATCAGAGTTCCGGATTCGGAATCGTGCTCGGCTCGGGCATTTTGTTAGGTTTTGTGGTGCTCGCGATGGTCGCGGCCAGCAGACGGAAAGATCCATGAAACCGAGCCGGCTGCCGCAAATCACGACGTGGCTGGTGCTGGCGTTTTTCTATCTGCCCATCGGCGTGTTGATTCTCAATTCATTCAACGCCTCGCGCTTCGGCACCCGCTGGCAGGGTTTCACTTTGAAATGGTATGAGCGGCTGCTGGAACGGGCGGACCTTTGGGCGGCGCTGGAAAACTCCCTGCGAGTTGCCGTAGTCGCCAGCATCGGCGCGATGCTTGTCGGCACCTGCGCGGCCTTCGCCTTGCAGCGTTACAAGTCGCGGTTACAAACCGCACACCATCTTCTGATGACGGTGCCGCTGGTGCTGCCCGAGATTCTGATGGGCATGAGCCTGTTGCTGCTATTCGTCGCCGTCGGCCAGCCGCTGGGATTACTCACCGTCACCATCGCCCACATCACCTTCTGCGTCAGCTATGTGACGCTGGTGGTGCTGGCAAGATTGCAGGATTTCGATTTTCAAATCGTCGATGCGGCGCGGGATCTGGGAGCGACGAAATTCCAGGCATTTTACAAAATCGTGCTGCCACTGCTGGCACCCGGCATCCTGGCAGGTGGTTTGCTGGCGTTCACGCTTTCGATCGATGACTTCGTGGTGACGTTTTTCGTCAAGGGGCCGGGCGCGGACACGCTCCCGGTAGTGATTTACAGCATGATCAAAAAGAGCCGCGAGTTCCCGGTGATCAACGCACTGAGCACCCTGCTTTTGATCACCACCTTCACCGCCGTCTGGGGATCCCAACGGCTGACCGCGAAAAGCCGTTAGATTTTGCTAGATACCGAGGAAATTCCGGATCAGGCGGATGCCGGCATCCTGGCTTTTTTCCGGGTGGAACTGGCAGGCGAAGAGATTTCCACGCTCGATGGCACCGGCGAAGGTCTGGGTGCCGTAGGTGGTTTCCGCGACGACCACCGCAGGATCAAGCGGCTCGGGGAAATACGAGTGAACGTAGTAAAAATACGGTTCGGCACCGAGAGCTTTCCACACCTGAGTCTCACCGCGCGTTGAAACCGCGGAGTTCCAGCCCATATGCGGGATCTTTAAACCGGGCTCATCCAGAAACCGGCGGACGGTGCCGGAAATCACGCCAAGTCCATGCGCATCCGGTGCTTCCTCGCTGGAGTCGAAAAGAATCTGATAGCCCACACAGATACCGAAGTAGGGACGGTCCGCCGCAATCCAGTCCTTGAGAAACGTATCCAGCCCGCGGTTTTCGAGACGCTCCATGCAATCGCCGAACGCCCCCTGCCCGGGCAGGATCAGGTGCGTGGAATCGCCTACCTGGTCCGGGCTGGCGACGATCTCCGGATCCTGGCCGAGCGAGTGCAGCGCATTGGCGACGCTGCGGAGATTGCCGCCGCCATAATCGATGATTCCGACTTTCACAGCGCGTCTTTGGTGCTTGGAATGCCGATGACCCGCGAATCCCGCTCGCAAGCGTCGCGCAGCGCACGGGCAAGGCCCTTGAAGATCGCTTCCGCAATGTGGTGACCATCGCGGCCGTAAAGCAGTTCGACGTGGATGTTCGCACGAAGATTCGAAGCGAGCGCCCGGCAGAATTCCTCGACGAGGGTGAAGGGCATGTTCGGCGCGGATGGAGTGCCGGCGGGAGCGCGGAACTCCAAATGCGGGCGGTTGCTGAGGTCCACGACGACGCGGGCGAGCGTTTCATCCATCGGCAGATAACAGCAGCCATAACGGCGGATGCCTTCCTTGGTGCCTAGCGCCTCGCGCAGGCAATCGCCGATGACGATCCCGGTGTCTTCGATGGTGTGATGGAAATCCACCTCGATATCACCGACGGTTTTCACCCTGAGATCGAACAGCCCGTGTTTGGAAAACAGCGTGAGCATGTGATCGAAAAACGGGATGCCAGTATCAATGGTGGAAACTCCGGAGCCGTCGATGTCCAACGATAGCTCGATTTGAGTCTCCGCCGTTTTGCGGCTGCGATTGGCAATGCGGGGCGCGGGCATGAATTTAGTCGATTTTTTTCTAACTGAATCTCACTTGAGGCTTTTAGCCATGGCTTCCAAAGGCTCCAGATACCGGGGCGCCACCTTCGCCGTTTTGGCGACGGTGATCACCGCGGTGAGGGTGGCAAGCGGAGCGCCTCCGCGGACAGCGGAATAGGCGTCGCGGTAGGCCTTGCCGCCATCCACACCAAGCGCCGTCGGCACAGCGGCGAGACGGGTGATTTCGGATTCACCGAAGGCGATGTTGTCGGTGATGGATGCCTTGTGGAAGGGGTTGGCAGTGAGCCAGCTTTTGACTCCGGTTTTCTCAGTTTGATAACGGGCCTCGATGGCGGTGTCCTGTTCCTTGATTGCACTGGCGGTGACCCTGCGGTCTTCCGGAGCCATGCGCTCTAGTCCGACTTCGCGCTCCTTGACCCTGGCATCAAACCCGGCGAGCAGCTCTTTCAATTCCCCAACATAGCGCCGGATCACCTGGCTCATGACAGGCGCGAGTGAACCATACGAAAGCGTGGTGCGATAATCCCGATCGAATTCCGAGAACTCCCGAAGCGCAAGCAGCACTTGATTGTTGGCGACCAGGGCGCGGATTTTCGACTCCTGGATGCGGGCGTCGAGGTCATAGGCATTCGCCCGATAATCCGAGGCCGAGATGATCTTGCCGTTGTATTTGATGGCACCATCGGTGATTTGAGCGGATTCCGCCTTGAGGGTTTCGAGAATCTCCTTGGCGTTCTTGGTTTTCAAGCTTCCCCGGTTCTCGGCGAGGAATTTTTCGACAGCGGAAATCCGCGATTTGTAATCGTCCTCGCTGAGGAAATCCGGGGCGGGCACCAGTTTTTCGATCTCGACGAAGGCGGCGAGGTCGAGCTGCTCGCGGTCAACTTTGGCGACATCCGCCTTGGCGATTTTGCGCTCGTCCTTGATGCTTTTGGTCACTTGGACTTCCAGCGTGTAGGAATCGGCGTCTTCACTCAGGACGGCTCCTTCGAGAACGGTGCCATCCTTGAGGGTGAAGGTATCGGCCGGGCAAGGCAACACGATGTAACAAAAACAAAGGGTGCCGATGAGCGGGTTTCTTTTCATGAGTCGAAAGGTTGAAGGGTTGGATAACAGTTGATGTGCCTTGGGAAAGATTCACGATTTAGCAGACTAGGGCAAGGCCGCTTCTTCTAACTCGGCTGTGGTGGTCACCAATCGGCTCTCGCCATCGGCGAAAACCACTTTGACCGCCCCTTGCGGGATACCGTCGGCCGGGCTTGACGGGCTGCGCTGGATCATCCTCATGGGAAGCCGCTCGAGGGCGAGTTTCATCTCGGCTGAAATCCCAGGTCCGGCGATCACAGTGACTTTAAACTGGCGGGCCAGGGTGGCTTGCAGGAGATCTGTGTGGAGGATAGGCCGGTCCACCGCGTGGGTTGGCAAAGGGGTGGCAAGTTCGCTGAAGGAGTCCACCAGCGGTCGTTTCTGCTCGAAAAGACGGCATTCGGCGAAGGATATCAGACCGGCCGTCGATTCATCGAAAAGCATGACCAAATCGGTGACAGGGAGATCGATAATTTGCGCCGTGTCCGGACATTCCTTAAGAAATTCGGCGTCGGTGAACAATTCCGCAGCGGTGGTGGCGAGATCCTCGGCCCAGACCAGCCAGCTTTCCTCCGAGGTGATGACCGCCACGTCCAGCGCGGCTTGAAGCGCCAGCCCGTAGTGAAACGCCCGCCCCTCGCCCACGGAAGCGGGAGCGTCCTGCGTGAACTGGCGGAGTCTCGAACCGTTGCGGAATACCTCGCGGGACGCCGTCAAAAGCGCCACCGCCTTGTCGCGGAAGGCGACATCACCGGTCACCCCAAAAGCGGCGGCGTAGGCAGAAACCATTCGGAAACTGCTCCCTGCATGGGCGCTCACATCGCGGGGAAGTTGGCCAATCCGGGTGTTGCGCACCTTCAGGAGTTGTTTCCGAGCCGTCTCGAATCGTGGACCGAAAACCTCGAGCGGTTGCCCTTGGTCGGCCGCGAGTGCCGCCATCGATTTGGAAATCGCAAGGCTGTTGCTGCGAAAATATTCGCGGTGGAGATCGACCTCGGACGGCAGATTTCCCAGGTCTTTCATGCCATTCACCTTGATCCACCAAGCGGCGTCCTCCACTGGCAGCTCTTTTTCGATGTCCTCCACGCTCCAAAGCCACATCGCCGGATCCGTCTCCACGGACATACCTATGGCGAAAAGTCCCTCCGGGGTACCGAAGGATTTTTCGGCAAAGGAAATCAGCCCCAGCGCCTTTTCCAGCGATTGCGGATCCTTGGTGGCTCGATAGGCGCTCAGCAGCGCCACCGCCGCCCGCGCCTGACCGGCGCAGTCCCGGAAGAACCCTGGCAGCGCCCAAGAAACGCCACGCCGCGTCGCAAAAACCCCACCCTCCAGCGGGTCGAACATCGCGCTGGAGAGCAAATCAACCAAGAGTTCACGGGTCGTGTCCAAGCTGCGCGCCCGCACTTCGGGCGGTAGCCCGGGGTGAATCGCCGCCGTCGCCATCAAATCAATCGCACCCGATGGGAAAAGCCCGCCCGCCTCGTCGAAAGTCCGCGAATATGGATCGTAAAACGAGGACAACTGGCGCAAAGCACGCACCGCATCCTCAGCGGGAGTTTCGCTCATCACCTTGGCGTTTTTGCGCTGGGCGATGCGGTTGCGGCGGTTGGCGTTGTCGAGTGCGCTATTTTTAAGCACGTATTCTGAATCATCGGCCCACATCCGGCCGACCATTTCGTGGCATTGGTTGAATACCTGCGCCACGCCACCATTTGGCCCGGCGGGCACCGGAATCCATGCCACGGGATTGGCATCCGCCGTCATCCAGACAAGCAGCGGCAATTGCAGGCCATGCTTGATTTCGGCGCAGAGATCCGCGGTAAGCAGACCGATCTCACGCGACGCCTCGCCATCGATAAGCACCGGCACATAATTGCTATTGATGACGGCCACCAATTTCACATCCCCCGCCATCTCGGCGAGGATTTTTTGAAACCCCGGCTGCTGCGGCATGGCGATCACGGCAAAAACCAAACGCTTGGCGTCCTTCGCCCGAGCCATGGTCTCGCGGGTCCATGGCTGCCAATGAATCGGTGATTTTGACTGACTCTGGTAAACCGCTCCCGGCAGGACTCCGACGCCATTGGACGCAAACTCGGACGCGAGAACCCGGGCTGTCACCGCAGATTGAACCGCCTCACTTCGCTCCGCTTTCCGGCAGCCAGCCGAAGCCAGGAAAAGGCCGCAATAAATCGCCACCACCGATGCCGAACGAAAAAAAATTGGAAGGTTCATAAATTTTTCAGGAGAAGAAAAAAGAGCGTTCATCTACCCCTTGCTGCGGCATCTTGAAGAAAAGACTTCCGATGTGGCAAGCCGAAGCTAGCGTTGCCCCACAATTCCTTTCGCCGTGTGATCAGTATTGCCGTTTCCAGCCAAAAAGGAGGGGTGGGTAAAACCACCGTTTCCATCAATCTAGCCCACGCCTTCGCCCGGGCAGGCGTGAGAACCCTGCTCGTCGATGCCGACCCACAAGGTTCCGTGGGGCTGTCACTCACCCGCCAATCCCGGCTACTCAGTGGGTTCTACGATTACTTGGCAGATCCCGGAATTCCACTGGATCGCTTGATCGTGCCCACGCGGCTCGAGACGTTCTCGCTCGTCGCCAGCGGCCAAGCCAGCGACTACGAAGCGGGTGGCAGCGGAATGGGTGCCCACCTCGCCAGGGTTCGCGCCTTTCTCCGCAGCGTCGCCGCCCGGGGCTTCGACCTTTGTCTGATCGATACCGCCGCCGGCCTTTTCGGCGTCACCGGAGACGTCATTGCCTCCAGCAACGCGATCCTGATTCCGCAGCAAGCCGAACCGCTCGGGATCCGGTCGGTTCCCAAGCTCTTGGAAGGCCTCAATCGCCTGCGGGTGATGAATCCCCGCCTCAGCGTGCTCGGCGTTTGCCTGACGATGGTCCAGAACGACCTCGCCGAGAGCACCGAAGCCGCCGCCGCGCTGCGCCAATTGCTGCCGCCTGAAATGGTTTTCCAAACACAAATCCCGCGCGACGGGCTGTTTGTCCGCGCCAGCGCCCGTGGCCTGCCCATCGGCGTCCTTGAAGACGGTGCCGGAGCACAGGTGGTATTCGACTCCCTCCGCTCGGAAATCGAGGCCAAGCTCGAACCTCACCCCGCGCGCGGATGAGTGATCCGATCAATCCCTGGCTCGATCCGCTTGAAGTCCGCCGCCTTGCCGAAGGGCTGATGAAGCCCCATCGAGAACCACCTGTGACCGTCAGCGATGCAGGATTCGACGCGGGATTTGTCGGCTATGCAACAGCCCGCCCTTCCGCCCCGGCGCAACCCGCCTTGCAACCCGCCGGCAACGCCCCGGTCCATATCGCGGTTGAGCCAGTCCAACCCAAAAGCACGACGACAGCTCGCGGGCCGTTTCTCGATCGGATCACGCGTTTCCGGAACTGGATGAGCGAACAATTCGGTGCGACCGGCATCTTCATTCTCGATCGCGAGGGCGCGGTCATTTTCGATGAAAGCAGTCACGGCCGACTGCATTTTCTCGCCCGCAGCCTGGCCTTGGCCTCCCGCCGCCCGGGATCCTCCGGCGGCAATGTGCATGTGAAAATCGGGGCCGGAGCCACTCTCGAAGTCATTCCCGTGGAAACCGCTTACGGCTGCCTAGTGCTCGGGGCGGTGGTCGCGGAATCGTTGCCGCCCGCCTCGGTGGCCGCAGTGATGGACGCACTCTCTCAAGTCGCCGCACCACCGGCCTAGGGTCGCTGCTACGTCTTCCCGCAGGCCGTGACAGGGGAGTCTTCCTAGGTCCCACCGGATAAGTTGACGATCGCTGAATGCTCAAAAAAGGTACCACGAATCCTACGAATCGATCATCTCCAGAATCCGCGCCTCGAGGTGTTCGTAAAGCGACCACAGTTCTTCCAAATGGTGGCGCGCTACCGCCAGGAGCGCACGCCAAAGAACTGCGAAAGTAAGGCCCAAGTGTCGACAGTCCGGCTCTCCTTGGCATCCAGCTTTCCCCTCCCCCTGTCAGGCGGCCTGCGGCGAGGCCGCGCTACCGCCAGCCTTGTTTGAGAATGAACACCTGCGGGTGTGTGACGACAATTAAAGCTGGTCGCCGACGACAATTAAAACTGCCCAGTTGGG
>JBBECN010000212.1:3181-14201 GCA_040881795.1 Akkermansiaceae bacterium | reverse complement strand
ACAGCGAGCACGTAGGCACGAATGCGGTCGCCGATGTTATAATCCTCGCCTTGCACGCGTTCGCGGTTGGGCATGATGCCTTCGAATTTTCCGAGGTCGATCATGACATCGTTGCGTTCGAAGCGGCGCACGGTCCCGGAGACGACGTCGCCGGCGCGATCCTTGAACTCTTCGTAAATCATTTCCTTCTCCGCTTGGCGGAGGCGCTGCATCATCGTCTGCTTGGCGGTCTGGACGGCGATACGGCCGAAATCCTTGGGCGTGACGTTGAATTCTTGAATATCACCGCCCTGCGCTTCCGGGTTTTTTTTAACGGCGGTGGAAAGCGGGACTTGGTTGAACTTGTCGGAATAATCCTCATCCGCGGCGACGGTCAGAGAAGCAAAAATACGGGTTTCACCCTTTTTGGTATTCACTTCGGCGCGCAGGGTTTCGATGGCCTCGGCACCGGGAACCATTTTGCGATAGGCGGAAATGAAGGCGAACTCGAGTGCGGCGACGACCTTGTCGCGGTCGATGCCTTTTTCTTTTTCGTAATACTCGATGAGGGCGACGATATCGTTGGTCATGGCGGGCGGTGTCTGCGATCGCTGCTGATGTCTGGAGACGCAAAAGAGTGGGTGCGAGACCCACTCCTTTCTTTCGTCAGAAGCTGTGCGAAGAACCTGTAGAGCTACCGGTTTTGACTTGCAAGCCGAAACTGGGATTTGCAGGACGGTTGGTTTCAATCCTATGGACTCTTGAAATGCCTGCGCACCTCGAAGCTGGCGTGGGTTTCCAAAACTTCGGCCATGTTGAACTCGTCCTCAAACTTCGGAAACCAAGTGTCACCCGGGTAGGTGCCGAAAACATGGCTGACCAGTAAATCATCCAGCCGCCCCATGAACGCCGCGTAAATTTCCGCCCCGCCGATGATGAATACCCGTCCATCCAGTCCGGGCAGCGTTTCCATATCCTCCACGCCGTGAATCACTTCCACGCCCGGGGCGGACCAGGTCCTGTCGCGAGTCAGCACGATGTTCCGGCGTTTGGGCAATGGTCGGCCGATCGATTCGTAGGTTTTCCGTCCCATCACGATCGGGTGGCCGGAGGTGGTCTTCTTGAAAAACGCGAGGTCTTCGGGCAAGTGCCACGGCAGGGTGCCGTCGCGGCCGATCACCCGTTCTTTTGTCATGGCGACAACCGCTGTAAGGTGCAGGCTCATGCTTTCAAATCGCGATCGGGGCCTTGATGTGCGGGTGCGCTTCGTAGTTTTCCAAACGAATGTCATCGAAAGTGAAGGCGTCGATGTCCTTCACCTCCGGATTCAGCCACAGCTTTGGCAATGGCAGCGGCTCCCGCTCCAATTGCAGGTTCGTTTGCTCAAGATGGTTCGAATACAAGTGCAGGTCGCCGAAGGTATGCACGAAATCCCGGGCCTCGTAGTCGCAGACATGCGCCACCATCTGCGTCAGAAGGGCATACGAAGCGATGTTGAATGGAACCCCGAGAAATAGATCCGCGCTGCGTTGGTAAAGTTGGCAGGAAAGCCCGGGCCGACCGCCGGGCACCGGTTCGTGCACGTAAAATTGAAATAAAAGATGGCAGGGCGGCAGCGCCATTTGGTGGATCTGCCCGACGTTCCAAGCGGAAACGATGTGCCGCCGCGAATGTGGATTGCCCTTCAGCCCGTCGATCAGCAGGCGGATTTGATCCACCGTCCGCCCCTCTGGTGTTGGCCAAGCACGCCATTGTTTGCCGTAAACCGGTCCCAGTTCGCCCTCGGCGTCTTCCCACTCGTCCCAGATAGTCACACCGTTTTCCTTCAAATAGCGGGTGTTCGTTTCGCCGCGGAGAAACCACAGCAGTTCGTGAATGATCGAGCGCAGGTGCAGCTTTTTGGTCGTCACGCAGGGGAAACCTTCGCGCAAATCGTAGCGCGCCTGTCGCCCGAATACCGATAGCGTCCCTGTTCCAGTCCGGTCGGAGCGCTCTTCGCCGTTCTCCAACACATCACGCATCAAGTCGAGATAAGCCTTCACGCCACCGATCAAGCCATGGCCGCGCCCCCTCGGGCAAGCCACAAGAATACAAACTGTCCTACCTGCATTTTTTTCACCTCCTTTCTTGACGCCTCATTTTCAGGCGCGCAGTGTCATAGAACTTCAGGAAGAAAAAATTATGGAAATACACGGAACTGTTTACGATATCCTGCACAACAAAAGCGGCGCAATTTGGACCACCAAGCCAGAGGATTCAGTTTATGAAGCCGTTCACCTGATGGGCGAAAAAAATATCGGCGCACTCGTCGCAGTCGAGAACGGGGTGGTGATCGGCGTTCTATCAGAGCGCGATTACAGCCGCAAAGTGGTCCTTCAGGGCCGCACTTCCCGAGACACCATCGTCGGTGAGATCCTTTCCCGCCCGGCCATCACCGTGCAAAGCCGCGACAGCATTGAAAAGTGCATGCAACTCATGACCGCCCACCGCATCCGGCACTTGCCCGTGGTCGATGACGGGACCCTCGTTGGGCTCGTCAGCATCGGCGATTTGGTCAGTTGGGTGATGCAGTTCCAGCGCCACACCATCCAACAACTCCAATGCTACATTTCCGGTGACTATCCCGGGTGATTTGAGCATTCCCCCGCAATCCACTGCTTCTTGAGTGGCTTTTTGAACCACTCCAAGGTTCTTCGCCGCTCATCGGTTAGGGACGGCGGCTTATTTGCTGACGTTGAAACGGAATTCGATCACGTCGCCATCCTTGACGATGTATTCCTTGCCTTCGATGCGTAGTTTTCCGACTTCTTTGGCGGCGTGCTTTGATCCCAGCGTGACGAGGTCGTCGTAGTGAACCACCTCGGCGGCAATGAAACCCCGCTCGAAATCCGAGTGGATCACTCCGGCGGCGGCGGGTGCCTTGTCGCCTGCGATGATGGTCCATGCGCGGGTTTCCTGAACCCCAGTGGTGAGATAGGTGCGAAGCCCGAGAAGATGATAGACTCCGCGGATCAGCGCCGAGACTCCGGAATCGGTAACGCCCATCTCGGCGAGGAATTCATTAGCCTCTTCGACGGGCATGTCGCTCAGCTCTTCCTCGATGCGGGCGGAAATCACGACTGCTTCCGAGCCGGTGTGTTCGGCGGCAAATTTGCGGACACGCGCGACTTGCGGATGCGAGTCCGGGTTTTCAATCGCCCCGGCCAGTTCGTCTTCGGCGACGTTGCAGGCGTAGATCGTCTTCTTGGAGGAAAGTAGGAAAAACTCCTTCACGATCGCCTTGTCATCCTCGCTGAAATCGATGGTCAGCGCCGGATTTCCCTGGTCGAGATGCGGCATGATGATGTCGATGAGTTCGACTTCTTTCTTCGACTCTTTGTCGCCGCTTTTCGCCTTTTTCTCGCGGGAGTGACGGCGTTTTTCGAGCGATGCCATATCGGCGAGGATCAGCTCGGAGTTGATGATTTCAATGTCGCGGATCGGATCGACGGTGCCGAGTTCGTGGATGATGTCGTCGTTTTCAAAACAACGCACGACTTGCACGATCGCATCGGTTTCGCGGATGTTGGCGAGGAATTGGTTGCCGAGACCGGCACCTTCGGAGGCACCTTTGACCAGCCCGGCGATATCGACGAATTCGATCGCGGTCGGGACCAGTTTTTGGGAACCGGAAATCTTCGAAAGCACGGCCAGACGCGGGTCCGGCACGCTGACAATCCCGACATTCGGATCGATGGTGCAGAATGGATAGTTCGCCGCTTCCGCCTTGCGGGTGCGGGTCACAGCATTGAAGAGTGTCGATTTCCCGACGTTGGGTAGTCCTACGATTCCGGCCTTGAGCATTGCGGCAGGAGGGTGGGGGAGAGCGAGGCGGCAGGACGAGGAAAAAGTTTCCGGCGTGATGAAATGCGATTGCCGCACAAGTGTTGTGGGGCGTTTGCGGTCGTCGCCGCCTACTTCTGGCCAGGGGACGGTTTATCGGGACGGCAAGCTGGATACCCTTCGTAATCTTCAACAAGGTGGCTATTGGGAAGATACTCGGGAATTTCAGTAAAAAATGGATGACATTTGCCACTTGGCGGATTATAAATGCCGTATGGCAGATACATTGACTGATGGAGATCATGATCCCCAGCTGTCCGCTAGCGTGAAATCGCCCGTCGCCACCTACGGCGGCATTCAGGAGCCGGTCTTGCTTGAGTCGGTGGATCACTGGCTGGGAGTGTTGGGCCACTTCGGGCTGAGGGTTTCGGCCAGTGCGGGCAGTAGCTTCAAGCAGGTGCGCGAGGTTTTGAGGCTGGGTGTGCCGCGGAGTGCCTTCGAGCAGCTGCGCACGGATCTCGGCGTCTCCACCGAGGAGCTTGCGGAAATCCTCGGCATCCCCACCCGCACGCTGGCCCGCCGCACGGATCGCTTCAAACCGGATGAGTCCGAACGCATTTTGAGGGTCGGCTCGGTGGTGGCCAAGGCGGTGGATATGCTCGAGGATTCCGCCGCCGCCCGCCGCTGGATGACCCAGCCGAAACGCGCGCTCGGCGGCCTCACTCCGTTGCGCTGCTGCGATACGGAGATCGGTGCCCGCGAGGTGGAGGCGCTGTTAGGCCGCATGGAACACGGGGTTTTCTCATGATCCGGGCTTTCCGCCTCTGCAAGACGAAACATCTGTCCACGGCCTTCACCGGCGAGGGCGCGCGACTGAACGGCGGTCGCTGGAATTCTCCGGGAAACTCTGTGATTTACACGTCTTCATCGTTGTCTTTGGCAACCTTGGAGGTGCTGGTGCATCTGGAGGACCCGGAGGTGTTCGCTCGCGTGTTTTCATGGGTTTCGCTGGAAATTCCGGACGAAGCGGTGGAAACCCTGGATCTCGGCACCCTGGCAAGTGGCTGGGACGCTGACGAGGTGCGCCCGGCTTCGCAAACTGTGGGGGACCGATGGCTGCGTTCGATGCGCAGCGCCGCCCTCGCCGTGCCCTCGGTCGTAACCCCTGGCGAGTGGAACTATCTTCTCAATCCATTCCATTCTCACTTTTCAAGCGTCCTGATTGGTCCGTCCCAACGCTTTCGACCGGACCCGCGCTTGTTTCGCTGAAAGTGAGACTAACGAAAAATGGCGCATCGCTTCCATGCCTCCGATAACGATGAGTCTGGCAGGAAAAACGGAACGCTGACTTCAGTCGGTGCGTTGGGTGCGGTAATTTTCAGATTGCCTTCTGAGTCACCGCGTCAACGAGTTGCCGGCGCGGGCCTAGCAGATGCGCGCCTTGCGGATCGATCAGGAAATAACCGGCCAGCGCGCGCCTGCCTAACAGCATGGGGCAGGCCATCTCCGAGCGGTTTGCCAGGCTGACGAGGATGCTCCAGCGGAAACCACCGGGCAGGAGCGCGGTGGTCTCGATGAAGACGCGCTTGCGGGCGATTCCTGAAGAACTGCGGACGAGCGCGGTGCGAGCCACGGCCGCCTCGCAGCGGGTGGTTTCGTTGTAATGATTGGTGGTGGTGAAGCGCACGCTGAGCTCGTCCGGTGAAAGCTCCACATGCTCCGCGTGGATGCTGGAGCTGCGGGCGCCGCTGTCGGTTTTCGCGTTGAGCGGGGAAACCCCGAGGTCCGGCAATGCGATCCATTCCCGGCGGCCGATGACCAGCCGTGGCATGCCCGTGCCCCGCCACGGCAGGCCGAGCGAGGCGGCGAGGTCACGCGAGGTGGACTCGACCGCTTCCGGCACGGCTTTGAAAATGGCTTTCACGGGATGAGTAGGGAGGCGGCCATCGCGCGGGCTTGTTCCCCGCCGCCACCTAACATGCGGACGAGTTCCTGGATGCGCGTCTCGCCAATCACCGGATAGAGACGCGAGCGGGTGCGGCCGGCGGTGACTTCCTTTTCGACCACGAAGTGATGGGTCGCGATGGCCGCGACCTGCGGGAAGTGGGTGATGGCCACCACTTGGTGGCGGGTGCCGAGTGCCGCCATTTTCCGGCCCACCGCCTTGGCGACTTCGCCGCCGACGTTGGCGTCGATTTCGTCGAAGACCATCAGCGGGGTGGCATCCTGATCGGCTAGAGCGGATTTCACCGCCAGCATCACGCGGCTGATTTCGCCGGAGGACGCGATCTGGCGCAGTGGCAGAAGTGGCTCGCCCGGGTTTGGACCGAATTGAAACTCGATGGACTCCAGCCCTTGTGGTCCCGGTTCCGGCAAGGTCTTGAGCGGCGCTTCGAATGAGGATTGTTTGAAGCCGAGATCCTTGAGCTGGGCGGAAATTTCCTTCGCCAGCTTCGGCGCGGCCTTGCGGCGGAGAGTTGCCAGGGATTTGCCCCCGGCATCCAGCGTGGTGCGGCATGCGGCGAGTTCGCGCTCCAGCGTTTCGAGTTTTTCGCCCCGGTTTTCGATGGTATCCAGCCGGGCCGCCGCGGCGTCGCGGCGGGCGAGCACGTCGGTGAGCGACGGGCCGTATTTGCGTTTCAGGGATTCCAACAGGTTGACGCGCTCCTCGAGACTCGCAGCCTCTGCCGGATTGATGTCCAGCTCGTCAGCGTAGTCCGTTAGATTTCCTTCCAGATCCTGGAGTTCCAGACAGGCGGTCTCGAGCGATGCCGTGCGCTCGCGGATCGAGGGATCGAGCTTTTCCAAATCCCGAACGAGCCGTTGCACTTCGGTGAGGCGCTCCAAAATCCCATCCTCGCCACTCAGCGCGGCGGTCGCGGCGGCGGCGGCTTCCACCAGGCGGCTCGCGTTGGACGCACGCCGCCAGCGGTCTTCCAAGTCCTGTTCGTCCTCCGGCTTGAGGTTCGCGGCGTCGATTTCCTGAAGCTGATAGCGGAGTAAATCCAGCTCCTGTTCACTCGCATTTTCGGCGTGGCGGATTTCTTCCAACTCGGCGGCTTTGGTGCGCCAGGCGCGGTAGGACTCGCGGTAATGGGAAACCGCGGTTTCCGCCCCGGCGTAGGCGTCGAGCATGGAAAGCTGGCGCTCGATGGAGAGTAGGGATTGGTGGTCGTGCGGGCCGTGGAGATCGACGAGATGCTCGCCAAGCCGCTTCAGCAGTGTGAGCGTGACCGGCGAGTCATTGATGAATTGGCGATTCGCGGTTTGTCCGACGACACGGCGGATGATGAGCTGGGTGTCGTCGCAGGGAGCGAGTCCGCCATCTTCGAGGATGGCATTGATTTCGGCGGGATCCTTGAGTTCGAAAACCGCTTCCACCGAGCAACTGTCCTCGCCGGTGCGGATCAGCGATTTTTCGGCGCGTTCGCCGAGCACCAGCTTGAGAGCGCCCACGATCACGGATTTTCCAGCGCCGGTTTCGCCGGTGACGCCGATCAGGCCGGGGCCGAGTTCCCAGGCGAGTTCATCGACGAGGGCGAGATTGCGGATTTTGAGGAGGGTGAGCATTCGGTGACTGGGGCGGATTATGCAAGGGCCGTGGCGGGAATCAATGGTGGGTCGCTATTTCCCGCATTTTCCTCAGATTCCGGGAGCTTGGTGAAATCCCGGCTGATTTCGGACGTAAGAAAATCCACAAACCGCCGACCCTGCAATCGATCAGCTGGCGTCAGGCCTCCGGGGATCCATGAACGCAAACGCATCGAAGGCAAAACCGGGCCAAGCCACGCGCTCCGCACAACACCCGCTCGCGCCCGGCCAAGCATCGACTGTGCTGTGGTATCAACAGCCTGCAGAACAATGGATCGAAGCCCTGCCGGTGGGTAACGGACGCCTTGGCGCGATGGTTTTCGGTCGTCCTGGCGAGGAGCGCATCCAGTTCAACGAAGAGACCCGCTGGTCTGGCGGCCCCTACGATCCCATGGTCGAAGGCGGGGCCAAACACGTCGATGAAATCCGGCGTCTGATCTTCGACGGCGATTACCGCAAGGCCCACAAACTCTTCGGCCGCCACTTGATGGGGAAACCGATCGAACAACAAAAATACCAATCGTTTGGCGACTTGATCCTCAACTTCGGTGAAGGTGCGGTTGAAAACTACCACCGCCAACTCGATCTCGACACGGCCATCGCCACCACCCGTTTCACCCGCGACGGCATCACCCACACGCGCGAGGTTTTTGTTTCGCCCATCGACCAGGCCATCATCGTCAGGCTCACCGCCGGTCAGCCTGGCGCGGTTTCCTTCACCGCCCAACTCCGCGGCATCCGCAACACCAGCCACTCGAATTACGGCAACGATGTCTTCTCCATGGACGGCCTCGGCGATGACCGCCTGATCCTCCGCGGCAAGTCCGCTGACTACCTCGGCATCGAGGGAAAACTTCGCTATGAAGCACAACTCACGGTGCAGACCGATGGGGGAGTGTCCCAAGTGGTGGACGACCAGTTAGGCGTTACCGGAGCGGATAGCGCAACTCTCTATCTAGCAGCCGCGACCAATTTCGTGAACTACAAGACTCTCGGTGCCGATCCACACCAGCGGGTCGAAGAAGTGTTAGGTAAACTGGAAACACGTCCTTACGACACCGTTCTCAACGAGCATTTGAACGAGCATCGCCGGTTGTTCCGCCGCGTCAGTGTCGATCTCGGCGAAGGGCCGGCGTCGTCCTTGCCGACCGACGAGCGGCTGTCACGGCCTGAAGATCCTGCGCTGGCCGCGCTGGTCCTGCAATACGGCCGCTACCTGCTCATCACCTCCTCGCGGCCCGGCACCCAGCCCGCGAACCTCCAGGGGATTTGGAACGAGGAAATGAACCCCAAGTGGGATGCGAAATACACGATCAACATCAACACCCAGATGAACTATTGGCCTGCCGAGGCGGGAAATCTGGCAGAATGCGCCGAACCTTTGTTCCGCATGGTGGGCGAACTCGCGGAAAACGGCACGAAACTCGCCAAGCTCAACTACGGTTGCAATGGCTGGGTCGCCCATCAGAACACCGACATCTGGCGTGCCGCCGCACCCATGGACGGCCCTAACTGGGGAGCGTTCACCGTCGGCGGCGCATGGATCGGCACCCATCTCTGGGAGCACCAGCTCTTTGCCCCGGATACCACCAAACTCGCCAGCCACTATCCGCTGTTGAAAGGCAGCGCCGAGTTTTTCCTCGACTACCTCGTCACCGATCCCAAATCCGGAAAACTTGTCACCAACCCCTCGACCTCACCGGAAAACTCACCCGGTCGGCCGGACAACACGCCTTTCTACGATGATTTGGCGAGTTGGATGTCGCCCGGAACCACGCTTTGCGCCGGGGCGACGATCGACCAACAAATCGTCGCCGATGTGTTCGATCAATTCGTCGAGGCCTCCGCCGTTATGGGTGTCGATGAAGAGCTCCGCAAGCAGGCGGCCGAAGCGCGCGCGATGCTGGCCCCAATGAAAATCGGCAGCGACGGCGATCTTCAGGAATGGCAGGAAGATTGGCCGCAAAGCGAAGAAAGCCATCGGCATATCTCCCATTTGTATGGGCTCTATCCGGGTTGCCAGATCACACCGCGCGAAACCGCTGGATTGGCAAAAGCCGCCGCCGTCGTCCTCGATCAGCGGGGTCTAACAGGAAATGGCTGGTCGTCCGCATGGAAAGCCGCCTGCTGGGCGCGCCTCGCCAATGCAGAGAAGGCGATGGCCAACTTCGACTTCGCGATGCTCAACTACACCTGCCCGAATCTTTTCTCCCAGTGTATCAAGGCCCCGCAAGTCGATGGCAGCCACGGATTCTCCGCCGCCATCATCGAGATGCTGCTGCAATCGCAGGGTGGGGAAATCCAGTTCCTGCCCTGCCTGCCCGCCACCCGCTGGCCCGTGGGTAACATCCATGGCTTGCGCGCTCGCGGTGGTTTCGAGGTGGACTTGAAATGGTCCGCCGGCAAACTGCAACACGCCACCATCCGCTCGAAGAATGGATTGCCATGCCGCATCCGCACGTCCATTGCCCTTGAAGCGCGCACGGCGGCGGGCCAGGTCGTGGCATCATCCAAGGACGCCGTGTTAGAATTCCCAACAGAAACCGGTGCGGACTACCTGATTGCTCCGATCTAACATGGGTTCCCGCCGCGACGAGCGCAAAGGTGATCGGCGGACGCGGCAGCGCTCGATTGGAGAATGGATCGCTCGTCGTCAACGTGCCTGAAAAACTCGACTTCATCTGGGTGAAGCTGGAATAGCCATCGCGAATCATGTGAGGTCCCGCGAGCCGGTGGCCGGCGATTTACTTGGCGATTTGCCTATCGTTGCGTGTGAAATTCCTGTGGAACCCGATGATTCTGTTGGGGGGCTGAAGCATCTAGATATGTTGGATCAGTGATCCCCGGATTCACTCAGGCGCATCGAGCTGGATGCAGTCGAACACGAATCCCGGGCTGAGCCATTGCCAGTTGGTGGCGGATCCGCTGACCGGGGTGATGATGAGCGAGTTGGTGCCGTCAATGAGCGCGGAGGATGGAATGGTGTGGGTGAAGGTGTGGTTGCGACCGCGGTCGATGCCCACACGAATCCAACGGGCACCGGTCTGTCTTTCAATTCCCATGAGAGATATCAAGCGCGGCGGGGAGAGGGTCAGTCGTTGGTTTCGGTGATCTCCCAGCCGCTGACATCGTAGGTGCGGCGGTTGCGGCCATCGGTGAGGATGAGGTTGCCGTTCCACTCCTGCCGCATCCAGGGGTTGTCCAGCAGCGGCCAGGTCTCGTAGTCGATTCGAGTGCCGTTCACGCGGCTGTCGCCACCGAAGGTGCGCTCGAGGGTGGTGCTGGTGTGATCGCTGAGCACGGCACTGCGGTCGGTGAGCTTGAGCTTCGACTTGCCGTGGACGGCCGCGCGGAAGGCATCGAGTTGTTGGTTCGGCGAGCCATTCCCGAAGTCGCCGGGCAACGCGGTTTCCAGACTCACCGCGACGACTTCACCGTGGATGCGGAACTCGGAATCGTCCTTTCTCGAACTGCCGGAAAGGACACCGCTGCCGGGGTCCCACTGGAAGGGCTGGGATGCGGTCAGGGCGATCATCACGCTCCCATAGTGGAGGAAAATCCGGCCGTGCTTCCGGCATTCGTTGGTCATCGCCCTCCAGCCGCCGGGAATGTATCCGAGCACATAGGG
>JBBECN010000212.1:0-3081 GCA_040881795.1 Akkermansiaceae bacterium | reverse complement strand
GGCATTCGTTGGTCATCGCCCTCCAGCCGCCGGGAATGTATCCGAGCACATAGGGGAATTTGTGCATGGATCCCGCCAGTTGATCGGTCACGAGCACAAGGCTGCCGCGATGCTGGGCGAACTGCACCGCACGACCGGCGATGCCGTGGGTGGCATGGCCGAGCGGTTTGCCATCGGACATCGGAACGGTGATCCAGAGGTGGCTGCCTTTCGTAATGTCGGATTCATCCCACATGACGCCGTAGGGATAGGTCTGCCCCCAGACACTGGTGCCCGGCAATACCGCCGTGCTGAAGACGGCGTAGGTCTTGTTCATGAAGGTGGTCTGAAATTGTTTCTCACCATCCCACCGGCTGCGGCAGACGTAGGGTTGATCGCGTTCCGTCGCGGCCTTCACGATGATGGGATGGGGGCGGAAATTCTCCGCCGCGGAGAACAGCGCCGATGACCTGGCATCCAGCCTCGGGGTCACTCCGCCGAAATAGGTCCAAAGCAGCGCCGCACTCCCGCTTGGTTGCTGCGTGAGCTGATCCGGGTAGCTGCGGCCCGAGGGCACCGCCCAGTGCCCGCGCAACCATGTTCCGGCCGCATGGGCGATGCTCATTTCATAAGCCATGGCAGCCTTCCTTCGCAGCGCGGGCGGGACGAACCCGTTGTCCAGCGCCAGCAGGGTTCCGACGTTGTAAATCATGTAGGGACGCGAGGCGAACTCGCCGGAGCCGCGTTTCGCCGTGCGTTCGATGCGCTCCTCCAGCCACCGGATGGCCTTTTCACCCCGCGGTCCGACCTTGGCGTCCTTCGGCAGATTCTCCGCGCCCCAAATGCCGTCCGCCAGCAGCAGCGCCAGGGTATGGATGATCGCCAGATTGCTCGTGGTCCCCTTGTAGTTCTTCGCATGGGTGAAGACGTAACGATAGTCGTCCAACAGGGCTTGCGGGAAGCGCTGATGCCAGCGGACGTAGCAGTCCAGCGAAGCCCAGTAGAGGAAACCGTTGGCCCCGATGTTGGTGCTGCCGGCTTTTTCCCGCTTCTCGATGAAGGCCCGCATCCGCTGGACTCCGGTGGAGACGATCCGGATCGCCTCGTCGTCCCTGGATTCCTCGAAGAGATGCCGGGCAATCCAGAAATGCATGGGGGAGTCACCCTTGAGCCTGCCGGGCTCTCTGAGCGCGGCTTCCCACACGGCCGTCTCCCTCTGCTCGATGGTCGCAAGCCGGGTGGGCTGTGCATGGGAGCGGTCCGGGATGGACACGAACGCCGCGACCACCAGCGCGATGCGTGGAAATCCAAGTCTTGCCAAGCTGAGGCCGGAGCGGTGGCGGTTCGAGATCGCGGGAGCGAGGCGCGGTTTCAACGGCGGGTTCATGGGACACGCAGCAACATGAAGGAGTCCAGTTCCGATCCCCCCTCGCGGCCTGCGACATCAATGTCGAGAGTTCCCGCAGTGAGCGCCCGGGTTCCACCGATGGCCGACCAAACCCAGTCCGTGGCGCTAATCGGAAAATCCCAGATTTGCGACGCGGCATTGTTGAGGGACAAATGAAAGCTGTTGGACTGCGCATCCGCCCCGCGGGCCCGGCCGAGGAGCAGATAGTTGCCGGTTTGCGGCACTGGAATCTGATAATATGCCGTAAAACCTGCGGGATTGGTGCCTGTGGTGGATTTCAGGGAGTAGCCGCTGACCGCCTTGTTATCCGCAGCGAGGCCGAAGCCGGAATACTCCAAAGGCGGCAGTGAGGGCGTTTTTTCGATGGAAGGCTTGTCGAGCCAAAGGTAGGCCAGTTCCGCTCCGGCTGCGGCCGCATACACGCGGAGGACATGGGTGCCGGGAGTCAGGTCAAAACGGGCCATGCCGCGGCTGCTTCCCGAAGTCACGGGCTGGTAGGCCCAGCGTCCGGTGGGCTTCCACTCGAAGAGCGGTCCGTCATCGATCTGAACCTGGAACCCGCCACCCGAAGGCGAGGCGGCGAGTGCCGACCCACCGAGGGCATAGGCGCCTGCGGTGGGCACGCTGAAAGCCCATTGCGCAAAGTTCTCCAATCCGGAGGCGGGACTGCCCAGCACGGATCCGAAAGGCTGAGTTGAGTCGCTTTCACGGGTCATCGCGCCGAAGAGACTGGCGGAGACCGGCTTGAACATCCGGCCGTAAAAGGTCCCGCTGTTAGAGGTCAACGAATTCCCGAACTCGGCTTGGGTGCGATAGACTCGGAGCATCGAAGGCGTCGGGGAGATCACCGTGCCCGAGGCATCTCTCTTGGGCTGGTCGCGGTTGTCGCTGGGCAGCGCCTCCCAGCGGAGGTAGTAGTGCAGCCTGGCATAGTCCACACCCAGGGAACCCGAGCGGCGGATGCCCATCGGGACGGCGCTTGGCGTTCCCCCCACCGGCGTGACATAGGTGTTCTCCACGACATTGGGATCGACATTCGCCGAGTTCGCCTCCGGGGCGTTGGGAGAGGCATAGGAGCGGCTGTTCGGCTGGGTTCCGGGCAGATTGGCGAGTGTGGTTTCATCCAGCGTGTAGTTTCCTCCGGAGGGATCGGCAACGCCCGCTGCATCTACCAAAGCAGTTGCGATGGTGACCAATCCATCCACCGGATCATCCGCAACGAAGGTGTTAGCCACCGAGCCGCCCGGCGGCAGTGAACCGAAACCGCTGAAGTTCCATGTCATGCTGGAGTTGGTGAGTTGCACGACTTTCCAGGTAAGCGTGACCGGGTCAGGACGGGCGACGTAAACCTGCGATTTCCCGGCGGCGTCATATTTATGGTAGGCGACGATAGGAACACCATCGCGGTCGAATGAAATCCGCGGCTGGTTGTTGAGAAGACCGCCGCGTTGCGGGATATTATCGATGGTGGCGAACGAGGTGGCCGGGCCGACGGGCAGCGTGAGCGGGCGACCGAAGGCATCCGTCCAGTTCGTGAGATCCGCCGAGCGGACGTAGGAGAGCCGGTAGTTGGTAGCTGCGTCGGTGGATCCGCGCCAAACGTATAGACAGTGGACGTGGTCGCCATTCGTGGTGAAGTCTCACAGCCATCCCACGGGAAAATGATTAGATTGGCTGGCGGCTGATCCCACTCA
>JBBECN010000211.1:0-14283 GCA_040881795.1 Akkermansiaceae bacterium | reverse complement strand
GGGTCAATCAGAGTAGGTGCGCCTTGGAGGATAGGCGCTGACGCAGGTTAAATATTCGCCGGGAAAGAACAATGGGGAATATGGTGGTGGGAGGTGATTTTAGACGGAATCCTTGCCCCAGAGAGCGAAACAGTCGCGGATTTCCCGGAAATCAAGGGGCCAACGATGACTGGCGGGTTTCCTTGGGAAGACTGAAATCATCCTTTGGGATGAGGTGTCGGGACCGCACGCGCAACGGAACGCTCTGGCGGGAGCGCGGGGGCGGTGGATCGATTAGAAAACGTCGCTCCAACCGGTGGGCATCCGCCCAAAGACGGAGGAACCTGCAGCGATGAAAGCCGAGGCCTGATAGGTGTGGTGGGTCACCGTGATCCGATCCTCGGTTAGAACGATTTCGTGGAAGCCCTGCGGTTCTCCCTGCAGGCGGGTGGAACAGACGGTGGGGGCCTGCGAAATGATGGTGCGCCATTGGCTGGTGAGACCGGCGGATAGGATCTGTGAGCGATGGAAGTGGCCGCACATCACCAGGTCCACCCGGGCTTGCTCGATGGCCTACATGAGTTTTTCAAGGGGTTTCACCACCGCCCGGCCTTTGATTTGAAGTTCAAGCAGCGGGTGATGGAGAACGAGAATCCGCAAGTGTTCATCAGGGGTGTTTTGAAATTGCTCCAGCATGCGGGAGAGTTGATGCGTGGAGAGTCGGCCCTCGGACCAGTCCGCGTGGAAGCCGAAAGCACGGGAGCTATTCATGCTGACGACGTGAACTCCGCTGGCGATCAACTCCGGTTCCAAATCGGGGCCGAATGAAGCCTGATAGCGCCTGAACGGGTGGAGGAAACGATCGAAGGGTTGGTTGATTGCCGGAATGTCGTGATTTCCCGGGATGACGAGGCAGGGACGCGGCAGGCGGGCGACAAAGGCGCGGGCGGCAGCCAGTTCTCCTCCACGCGCCCGCATGGTTAGATCACCGCTGAGGATGGTGATGCACAGGCAGGCATGACCCGATACATCGAGCACATCGATGGATGAAGTTTCCGCAGTGGCGAGGAATCCGGCTGCGGCTTCGATTTCCAAGGGGATGCCGAGGTCCCGGGCGGCGAGATTGAACGTGCCCATCGGCAGGATGCCCAAGGCGATCCCGGTGCCACTGATCATGCGGGCGGCGGTGGAAACGGTGCCGTCGCCGCCGCCAATGAGGATCACATCCGGCGCGCAAGCGACCGCGCGCTTCAATTCGATTTCGATCTGTTTCGGCTCGATGAGGAATGACGAAATCTCATGGCCGGCTTCGCGAAAAATACGTTCGACGGTCCGGCAGACATCGGCGGCGTCGAGGCCGCGCTGGTTGCCCCGAGGCACGATTCACCAGCAGGATGCAGTGGCTCACAGGGTTACAGGTGCGTTGAAGGCGAGGACCGAGAGGCCCGCGTGGAGGGTTTCCTCCAAGTAGTGGGTGCCGCCGGTGCCGTCGGTCTCGTGGATGCAGCGGAAGATGCTGAGCCAATAGGTGATCTGCCTGTCCTGCGTGCGCGCAGCTTCGAGAATCCCGATGGCTTCCTCGAAGCGTTGGCTGCGGGCGGCTTTCAACGCCGATTGCAGCGGGCTTCCATCCGGGCAAATGACGCTTTTGACCACCTCCCGCAGTTCCGTCGGCCTTACCGGTTTTAGCAGAAAATCGACGACACCATGGCGGATGGCGCGGAGGGCCGCTTTGGGGTTGATGACGGCACTGCAGAGAATGATCGGGATGGAGTTGCCCGCGTTGCGCAGGGTTTCGATCACTCCGCTGCCGTCGAGCTCTGGCATGCGCAAGTCCAGAATCATGATGTCAAAGTTCGTTTCCTTCATTCGCTCCAAGGCGAGGCGGCCGGTGGCGGCGGTTTCCACCACGGTTCCGCGGCTGGACAAGGCATAGGCAAAACCCAAGCGCAGGGTGGGCTCGTCATCGACGACGAGCACCCTGAGCTTTTCGTTCTCTGTGATTTGGCGGTTGTCAGGCGATGGGAACATCCATGTAAAATTCGGTTATGTTTGCGCTGCGGTCGCTCAGTCCGATGCGGCCTTCGTGGGCTCTCATGATCTCGCGGGAAATGAACAGCCCGAGCCCGACGCCGTCCACATCTTGTCCCGGAGCCCGGTAAAAACGTTCGAAAATCCGGCCTTGACTGCCATCCGGCACACCGGGCCCCTCATCGATGATCGAAACTCGGAGGTGCTCGGCGTCCGGTTTGGAAATGCGCAGGGTGATGGTGCCACCTGCCGGGCTGTGTTTGACGGCGTTGGAGACGAGGTTGTTGAGGACCTCGCCAATGCGCACCGGGTCAGCGGATATTTCCGGGTAATCCTCGTCGCCGTTTTCAATTTGAATTTGGACGTCCTGGGAGCCGGCGCTACCGGCGAAGAGCTGGGCGGTGTGGGTGACAGCTGCGAGCAGGTCGAGTGGCACGCGGTCCAAGTGGGTGGCACCGCTCTCCGCGCGGGAGAGATCGAGCAGGGTGTTCAGGGTGGTGAGCAGGCGCTCACAATCCTCGTTGGCGGAACTCACCATGATACGTTGCATTTCGTCGAGTTGATGGTTGCGCTCTTCTAACAATAAGTGCAACACCATCCGGATTCCGGTTAGTGGGGTTTTGATCTCATGGCTGACGGTGGAGATGAGATTGGTCTTCATGTCATCGAGCCAGCGGATGCGGCTGACATTGTGAAGCAGGATGGCCCAGCCGGATTGGGCGGCGTTGTCGGACTCGAAGTGGAAGATCCTGGGGAGGAAGTAGTATTCCTCTTCGTCGAGGCGGAAGAGCAGGGCTTCGCGCGGGTCTTCGGGCAGGAAGCTGGTGCGGGATTCGCGGCAATCGTCGAGGATGTGTTGGATTTTCAGCGGCAGGCGGTTGGAGATGCCGAGTTTTTCAATCAGGTTTTCAGCGGCCGGGTTGATTTGCAGGATGCCGGTATCGTCGCCTAGGACGAAGACCGGGGAGGGAATCGCTTCGAGGATGGCGCGATTGACCATGTTGGCGCGCATCAGGTTTTCATCACTTTCGCCGCGGCGGGTCTTCAGTTCGGCGGCCATGTCGTTGAAGGCGGAGATCACTTTGGCAAACTCGCTGTCGGGGCCGGGTTCGGGAAGCGTGAGTTCGAAATTGCCCTTGCTGATTTCTTCGATGGAGCGGTGGAGGGCCGCGACGGGGTCTACCAGATGGCGGACGAGTTGGAAGTAGATCAGTGCGGCGATCGAGGTTCCTAACAAAACAAGCGTGACCACGAACAAGGTGTTTTGGCTGGACTCCTCGCTGAGTCGGGACGCTCCGGAGAAGAGTTTCTCCTCGGCCAGTGTCATGATGTTTTCTGATAGGTCGGTGATACGCTGGGTCTGCGCGCTGATGAATTGCAGGAGTTTCTCACGGTCGCCGCGGCTGATGGCGGTGCCTTTGAAATATGTTTCATAGCCTTCATGGTAAGTCCCGAGGGTTTGCTCGAGCCGGGTGATGACGCTTTGCCAGGGCTCCTCGGCGGTCGCGTCATTGCGAATGATGGCACGCACTTCATCGAGTTGTATTTTCAGGTCGTCGTAGAGCTTGCGGTCCACGGCTTGCTCCGGCGGTGGTCCAGCCAACACCGGGAGGTAGCGGGTGTTGAGGGTGGAGGTGAGGGTACGGAGCGTTTGCGCCGCGTTGATCATCTGGTAGTCGGTCTGCAGGCGGGTGTCGAAGCGGGTGACTGAATCCCGCATCAGGAGCAAGGTGGCAGCGCCCACGCTCCATAGAAGGAGAATGATGGTGAGTAAACCGCAGAAAAGCCGGAGGCGGAGCATGGGGTGTTGGTGGGCGGTCAGGCCATGCCGAAGCGCTTGCGCTTGCGGTAGAGGGTGGCTTTGTCGATACCGAGAATGCTGGCGGCATCGTTGAGGGAGGGTGCCCAACCGAGGACTTTGGTCATGTGGGCGTGTTCGATTTCGTCGAGGCTGTGCTCGCCGCCGATTCCGAGGCTGGTGGGATCGCCGCCGATGCCGGTATCAGAGAGTGGCGTCGGGTGTGGTAAGTCGCTGGCTTCGACTTTCGGGCCGCGTGCGAGGATGGTGGCGCGCTCGATGGCGTTCCGCAGTTCCCGCAAGTTTCCTGGCCAAGAGTGACGCATCAGCGCGCTGCGTCCGCCATCGCTCAAGCCGTCGATTTTATGACCGAGCTGGCCAGCGAAGAACTTGAGATACTCCTTGGCAAAACGTGCAAGATCGGAGGGGCGGTCGCGCAGCGGCGGGACGGTCACGCTGATGACGTTGAGGCGGTAGTAGAGGTCCTCGCGGAAATCGCCGGATGCGATGCTGGTCTTGAGGTCGCGGTTGGTGGCGGCGATGACGCGGACGTTGGCCTCGCGAACCTTGTTTTCACCGAGCCGTTCGTATTCGCGTTCTTGGAGCAGGCGCAGCAGCTTGGGCTGGATTTCAATGGGTAGCTCGCCGATTTCATCGAGAAACAGGGTGCCGCCGTCGGCGGCGTGGATTTTCCCCCAGGTGTCCTTGATGGCACCGGTGAAGGAGCCTTTCATATGGCCGAAGAGCACGCTTTCGAGCAATTCTTTCGAAAGGCTTGGGCAGCTGACCGTGATGAATGGCTTGTCGCGCAGGTGGCTGCGGTCGTGGATTTCACGGGCGATGGCGCTTTTTCCGGTGCCGCTTTCGCCAAGAATGAGAATGGATGCGGCGGTGGCGGCGGCGCGGAAGGCAACGTCGAATTCCTCGCGGGTCCTTTCGTCTTCGGAGGTGAAGCGGAGGGGAGGGGATGAATGACAGACGGCGCTTTTGAGCTCTTGCACGGTTTCCTGTAGGCGGACCACTTCGCCTTGGGTGCTGAGAGCTTTTTGGGCCTTGATCAAAATCGCCCGCAACTGGTCCGGGGTGAAGGGTTTTTCGAGATAATCAAAGGCCCCCATCTGGGTGGCTTTCACGGCAGTGGAGATCGAAGCATAGGCGGTGAAGATTGTCACCAATTGTCGCGGTTTGAGGGCGATGATTTTTTGAAGGATGTCGAGGCCGTTCTCGTCGCCGAGTCGGAGGTCGAGGAAAACCAGATCGAAATTATCCTCTTTGATCCGACACATGGCGACGGTTCCGTCTTCGGCGGTTTCCACGTAATGCCCCTCAGACTCCAGTGCGAGCGAGGTGGTCAGGCGAATCGACTTTTCGTCGTCAACGATGAGAATATCCATGGGGGTTTCTAGCAATTAAGTAGTGGCCTCTTATCATTCTGCGTGCCTCAATCCAAAAAATTTGGTAAGTATTTCAAAACCAAAACTTTAGGGGATTCAAGCAAATTGGCTGCGGTTGGTCAATCGTGCAAAATGATTCGATTGAGCCAGGCTTCGTGCAGAGTGCAATGGGTGGTGAGGCGTTCCTGATTGCAGAAAATTCCGAAATGCTCTGGATGTGAGAGGTTTGCGGCTTTTTACCGATCTGGCGCATGGCTTGCAAGGACCCCATTGCCATGAATCCAATCATCATCTCAAAATTAAACTGTCAGAACTCCAAGCCCTCCAAGATCCGCGTTTTCACAGTCGCTGCCGGTGCGGCGATGATCTTGATGGCCGGAGCCACCTCGTCGTGTAGCACCGCCCGTGGCTTCGGTCAGGACGTTGAAAAAACCGGCGACAAGATCCAGGACGCCGCCACGCGCTGAGCAAATTGCCGTCAAGGTGTCAGGAAGTGTCCCAATACTTTCCCGGCGGCCGCTTCGGCGGTCAGGCTGTGAAGCTCGCGCAGGGTTTCCGGCTTGCCGTGTTCGATAAATTGATCCGGCCAGCCGATCCGCTCGATCGGCGTGTGGATGCCAACGGTGTGCAGGTGCTCGATCACCGATGCGCCGAAGCCATTGAACAGCACGTGGTCTTCGAAGGTGCAGATGACTTTGCATTTGCGGCCGTATTCCTCGAGCACGCGGGCGTCCAGCGGCTTGATGAAACGCGGGTTGATCAGCGCGACGGACAAGCCCCGCGCCTCCAGCATGATCTTGGTGCGCTCGGCCATTTCAAACATCGTGCCGAGGCCGATGAGAGCCACGTCAGTGCCATCGGCCACAACTTCTGCCTTGCCGATTTTCAGCAATTCGGGAGTGGCCTTGATCGGTGTGCCCTTGATCACGCCACGCGGGTAGCGGATGGCGGACGGGCCGTCGTCGTATTGCGCCATGGTGTGCAGCATGTCCACGAATTCGTCCTCATCCTTTGGCTGCATGTGGATGATACCGGGGATGTGGCGCAGGTAGCCGATGTCGAACAGTCCGTGGTGCGTCGGGCCGTCATCGCCCGACAGTCCGCCGCGGTCCATGCAGAGGCGGACGGGCAGTCCTTGAAGCGCCATGTCATGAAGGATCATGTCGTAGGCGCGCTGCATGAAGGTGGAATAAATCGCCAGAAACGGGCGGAATCCCTCGGCCGCCAGCCCGCAGGCAAACAACGCCGCGTGCTCCTCGGCGATGCCGACGTCGTAATAGCGGTCCGGCAGTTCGTTTTTGAAAATTTCCAGCTTGGTTCCGCCGGGCATGGCCGCGGTGATGGCGACGATTTTCGGATCCTTCTTGGCAAAATCCGTCACCGTGCGGCCGAAGATGTCCGAGCACGTCGGGGTGGCGGTGGCATCGGTGGAGCCATCCTCGATCTTGTAAGTGCCAAGCCCGTGGAATTTCCCGGGGTTGTCGAGCGCCGGTTGATAGCCACGGCCTTTTTCCGTGATGATGTGGAGCACGACCGGCTCGTGAAGCGTTTTCAGATGCTCGAAGGTTCTGACTAACAGCGGCAGGTCATGGCCATCGATCGGGCCGAAGTAACGCATGCCGAATTTCTCGAAGAGCACGTTTTGAAACAGCAGGTTCTTCGCGCCCTCCTCGACCTTGTGGGCGAGGGTGCGCACCGCTTTACCCGCGATTTTTTCGACGAAATCCGCTGCCTGGCGGCGCACGGCGGCATAGGTGTGATGCGTTTGAAGCGCGTTGAAATATCGGGCGATGGCACCGACATTCTTGTCGATGGACCACTCGTTGTCGTTGAGCACGACGATGAATTTTTTGGTGGTTTCGGCGATGTTGTTGAGCGCTTCAAGCGTTGGGCCGCAGGTGAAGGCGGCATCACCGGCGATGGCGACGACGTGATTGTCGCCACCGGCCAGATCACGGGCGGCGGCCATGCCGAGCGCGGCGGACAGCGCGGTGCCGGCGTGGCCCGCGCCGTAACAGTCGTGCTCTGACTCGCTGCGCAGCAGGAAGCCGTTGAGGCCCTTGTAAGTGCGGATCGTATGGATCTGTGCCGCACGGCCCGTCAGCATTTTATGCACGTAGCCCTGATGAGAAACGTCGAACACAAACTTGTCCTTGGGCGTGGAAAACACCCGGTGCAACGCGACGCTCAACTCGACGACGCCGAGGTTCGGGCCGAGGTGGCCGCCGGTTTTTGAAAGGCAATCGATCAGCGTGTGGCGGATCTCGGCGGCCAGATCCAGCAGCTCCTCATCGGCGAGTTTTTTAACATCGCATGGAGAGTGAATCGACGATAGCAGCGGGCCGAGTGGATGGAAATTAGAAGAGGCGGATGTCATTATCGTCGTCGTCGGCATCGCCCGGAGAGTCGGTCGGCGTATGGGCTTCAGGTGCGTCTACCGTTCTGGCGGGGGCATCCAGCGCGATCTCATTTTGGTTGCGGAGGGTGATCAGCTCGATGCGCCCTCGTGCGGCTTGGAGAATGGCTTCACAGCGGTTGAGCAAGGCAGAGCCTTTTTCATAATGCGCCACCAGATTTTCCAGCGGAAGTTGTTCGTGCTCCATCGCCTCGACGATGGATTCCAGCCCGGTGAGGGCATCCTCAAACGAAGTGGAATCTCCTTCTTCTTCGTGACTGGCTTTGCGGCGGGCCATGGTTCGATTTATTGATTGGATGGGGTGCCGCCGGCGCGGATCGCGCGGTCGCTGTAGTAAACCATGTCCATGCCGACGAGCGGCTGCAGGTTGGGATAACGCTTGGTGATGGCGGAGATTCTCGGATCTTTGTCGAAGATCGTCACGCCCGGTGGGTAAGTGGCGATCAGCACCCGGCCATTCAGCACCAGCGAGGTGAAATCTTTGTAGGAATCCGCCACTTCCGCGACCGGCCCGGAGCCGTGGGACGAGGGCGAAACCAGGATGCCGACGACGGGGGTCTGTAGGTCGGCGGCGATGGTTTCGAGGCTTTCAAAGCCTTGCCGCGTCGGTGGCAGCCAGATGCTCACCCGGTCCGCATACCAAGCGACGGCCCACGGTTGGTCGGAGAAAACGATTTGTTGATCGGTGACCCAGCCTTTGAGCCCGGACTCCATGCTGTTCAGGGCCGGCGCATAATAAGGCGGCCAATGCGGAATACCACCGCGGTCACGCCGGTCCATGCCGACGCGCACTTTCATCGGCAATGAGAGTACTAGCGGTAGCGCACAGATTCCCACGATCACGATGTGATGGACGTTCCTGAGGATCGGGGTGGTGGCGACAAATTCCAAGCGGCTCCAAAGGATGGAGACGAATGCCAGGCCGTAAGCCGTCATGATCGGAGCAAAAAGCAGGTGAAGCTGATTGGGATCGAGCTTCTCGGTAGTGATTCCGAAAATGGCGAGTCCGAAGGCCGTGGTGACCCACATCAGCAGGATGGCCCAGCGGAAATTGGCGATGGCGGCGCGTTTGAACGGATGCAGCAGTGAGAGGAAAAACAACGGGGCGATGATGATGCCGGCGAGGAACGGAATGATGTCGGTGGTTTGCAGCAGCGTGGTGCGCAGGATTTTTGAAATCAGGCCATCGAGCACCAGTGGCGCGGCTGAGAGATCGGCGGTGCGCATGACGGTTGTTTCCGAACCGTTGCCTAGGCCGTTGTAAAGGGTCAGAAATGCGGTGCCGAACGGGGAGCCCGTGATGCTTTGGTTTCGCAACACCGGCCCAATGCCTGCAATCAAGAGCAGCGCCAACACCGAGATCCCGACGATTCCGCGCGGGCGGAAGGCGACGGCGGCGAAAATGATGTAACCCAGCGCGATCCAGACCGTCATCCAGTGGGTCAGCGCAAGCAGTGTGAAAAACACGCCGGCGACGATCGCCGGCGTCATCGCGATACGGCCTTCCGACGCGGCTTCCACCGCTCGATAGACGAAATAAATACCGCAGGAAAACAGCAGCAACATCAGCATTTGCGGCAATCCGCTGAGCGAATAATTCCAGAACGTTTCACAAAAAAGCATTAGAATCGCACATACTCCCGCAATCTTGGCGTCGAAAATCCGTGAAATCAGCAGGTAGTTCACGCCGATGGCCATCAGGAAAAACAAGGTGCTGACGGTGGCGATCACCCGGTCCAGCGGGAACACCATTTCGTTTTCGTTCATCTGCCAATCGTCCGAATTGTCCGCGCCGATGAGCTTCAGTACGGCGGCGTTGAGCAGCGGGTTGAGCGGCGAGTGATAGGTGTCTTGGAAGCCGACGAAGGAAACCAAGCGGCTCTGCGCTTTTTGCGCCTGATCGTAGGCCACCGGTCGGATCATCTTGGTGGTGAAACCATTGCCCCGGGCGATTTCCCGGGCGATTTGTGCCTGATCCATCGCTTGCGGCGAATTCAGCCCGCGGAATAGCGTGAAAAGATTTCCAAGAGTCAGCGCGACAAGAACCAGAAAAAACAAACTGCGGCGGATGATGATGCCGGTATCGAGATTGGGAGAGTTGATACTCATGAAGGATGGGGTTTAAAGCAGGGGTGAAAATCAAATGCCGAGTTCCTTCAACTTGCGCTGAAGGGTTCTGCGACTGACGCCAAGAAGATCCGCCGCGTGAGTGCGGTTACCCGCAGCGGTGCTGAGGGCGGCTCGGATCGTATTGGTTTCAAGCGCATGCAAGTTGAATTCAGCCGGAGCATCAAGGGCGATTTTGGGAAGCGGCCGGGAATCGGTGGCTGACGTGCGCTCAAACAGCAGAAATTGCGGAAGGTGGCGAGCATCAATCACGGCATCATTGCTCATCACCACCCCGTGTTCGATGGCCGTCCGCAGTTCCCGCACGTTGCCGGGCCATGAGTAGGCCAGCAGCAATTCCATCGCGGTATCGGTCAGCGGTTTCAACGGTCGATCATTCTCCTTCGCGAATTCCTGGAGAAAACTTTGCGCCAGCAGCACAATATCCTCTCGCCGCGTTCGCAGCGGCGGCATCTCGATTTTCACCACGTTGAGGCGGAAATACAGGTCCTCGCGGAAAATCCCTTGGTTCACCAACTCGCGCAAATTCTTATTCGTCGCCGCGATCACGCGCACGTCCACCTTGATCGGCGAGTTCGAGCCGACCCGCTCCAGGCTGCGCTCCGAAAGCACCCGGAGCAGTTTCACCTGCGTGTTCGCATCGATCTCGCCGATTTCGTCGAGGAAAAGCGTGCCGCCGTCCGCCTGTTCGAAGCGGCCGATCCGGCGTTGCGACGCCCCTGTGAAAGCACCCTTTTCGTGGCCGAAAAGCTCGCTTTCTAACAATTGTGGTGAAAGCGCGGCACAATGCACCGTCACCAGCTTCGCCGCCGGCCTGCCGGACAGGTGGTGCAGCGTGGTGGCCACCACCTCCTTGCCGGTTCCGGATTCCCCTTCGATGAGCACCGTCGCCCGTGTCGCCGCGACTTGTTGGATGAGCTCGGAAACTTTGCCGATCGCTGCGGATTTGCCGATCAGGCGCTCGAGCTTATGCGATTTTTTGACCTGCTGCGTGAGTTGTTGGTTCTCGGTTTCCAGCGTCCGGCTGCGCAGCGCGCGCTTGAGCTGCATTTCCACCTCGTCGAGGTTGAGCGGCTTCGTCACGAAATGCCACGCCCCGCGGCGCATCGCCTCCACCGCCGTATCGACGGATCCGTAAGCCGTCATCATGATCGCCACCGGAGGGTCCGGCAGGGCCAATGCCGCGTCTAACAAGTCCATCCCCGAGTCACCGCCGAGCCGAAGATCGGTGAGCAACAGCTTGATCGATTCGCTTTTTAGAATTGCCAACGCCTCAATTTTCCCCGCCGCCGTGTAAACCTCGAATTCCTCCTCAAGCGCGCTGCGCAGCCCTTCGCGGGTGGCGCGTTCGTCTTCTACGATGAGCAGGGTGGGTAACATTTTGGATTTGAAATTTCAGGGGTGGGCTCAATCCAGATCGATCACCGGATCCGGTTCCGGCGCGCCTAACAATCTCACCGATCTTTCGGCGCGCGGCAGGTGGATGAGGACGCGGGTGCCTTGGTTTTCCTCACTCTCGATGGCGATCTCGCCGCCATGTTCACGGACGATGCGGCGGACGATCAACAGCCCGAGCCCGGAACCGGTGGACTTGGTCGTCCGATAAGGCTCGAAGATCGCGCCCATGTGCTCAGGAGAAATGCCGGTGCCGTTGTCCTCGATGGAAATGATGTGTTTGTAGTCATTCACCCGGGTGCGGATCGTGATGTGGCCGTTGTCGCCGGGAATCGCCTGCGAGGCATTGCGGATGAGATTGTAAAAAACCTGTTGGAACTGCCCGGGATCCACCAGCGCGGGCGGCAGCGATGGCGCCAGATCGAGCTGCACCGCGATTTTTCGCGACGCGAGTTCCTGCTCTAACAGTCCGAGCGTGTCATGCAGCAGCACGTGCAGGTCCTGCCGCTCGCGCAACGGAATCGTCGGCCGCACGGCGTTGAGGAATTGTTTTAAAATCGTGTCGAGCCGCTGGATCTCCTCGCGCGCCGTGTGCAGATGCTCCTCCAATGGCCCGCGGTCGCCGGGCGGCAGCTTGCGCAGTTTTCTGCCTAATAGCTGAAGGTGGATGTCCAGCGAGTTGAGCGGATTGCCGATTTCATGGGCGACTCCGGCGGCCAACATCGTCAGCGCGTTCAGCCGCTCGGACTCGAGGGTTTCCTCCGCCTCGGCGCGGGTGCTGGTGAGATCGCGGACGAGCATCACATAACCCAGCGACTTGCTCTCGTCTTCCTGTCCATCGATCGGTGCCAGGTAGAAATTCAGGTAGCGGTTCTCCGGATAGAACACCTCCAAATCGCGGCTGATCGTGCGCCCGGGTTTTCCCAAAGTGCCCCAGTCCAGGCCTCGGATTTGCGATGAAATCACCTGGCCCGTCGCCCGCTCCGGATCGAGCCCGAAAAATTGACACGCCGCCTGATTCACGAATCCAATCACCCCATCCGGATCCAGAATGATCACCCCTTCGCGCAGGGCTTCGAAGACTTTTTCCAAAAACCCCTTTTCGTGCAGCAGCCGTGTGACGATTTGCTGGACCTCGCCGGATTCCACCCGATCCAGCCGCGCCACCAGTTTCTCAAGGAAGCCGGACTTCAGCTTGAGTTTGCCGGCGCGCGGGTTACGATGATCGGGAATTGCCATGAGTGACGTATTATTAATCCTTTGCACATTCCCGCAGGCGGAGCAGGCGCGACAGATTGGCACAGCTTTGGTGGAAAGGCAACTCGCAGCGTGCGTCAATCTCGTGCCCGCCGTGGAATCGATCTACCGCTGGCAGGGGGAAATCGAAACTTCCGCCGAAGTTCTTGCGATTTTCAAAACCACCCGCGCCGCCTTTTCCGCCTTCCAGCAAGCGCTCGCCGAACTGCACCCCTACGAAGTGCCGGAAATCACCGTACTTGCCCCGGATCAAGTCGCGGATGCTTACCGCGCCTGGGTCCTCAATAGCGTGGCACTTCCGGGTCAATGACCTGCGACCAGCGTTCGATCCCGCCGCCCATCGAAAACGCGTTTTCCACGCCGATGGAACGGAGAAACGTCGCCGCCCGCAGCGAGCACATCCCATGGTGGCAGTAAACCACGATGCCGCGCAAAGCAATGTGAATCAGAGAGGCCCGTCGTCATCGGTGATTCCATAAATGTGAATCCGCGAGAACCGACCGAATTCAGCTCCCGACGTCGGTCACTGTTCTTGGTTGCCTCTATTTGACGACAGAAGTTCTTTCATTGCGTCCATGTGATTAGCCCTTTGAAGATCGAGCCAATAAAACCTCATGCGTTCTAGCACGTAAGCGTCTTGTCGAAGAAGGTCGGCTGCCCGATGCACTCGATCAGCATTAACTTCGCCACTATCAAGTTCTGCATCGAAAGAAGACAGCATCAACAAGCATAGTGCGGTCTTGACATGTTCAGTGAGCTGATGACTTTCCAATAGATACATCATTTTATCAAGTTTCTCTGGATCAGCGAGCTCGATCTCCCAATCTTGCTCTCGCCCACTTGCCGTTAGTGCAAGCAAGCGATTTACCTCTTGTTCGTCAGCCGCAGCTGGTCCGTAATATTTGCTAATTTTGCTCATAGTTCTGGATATGCAGTCTTCACACCCGAGCCACTCGGCACCAACCGAATTGTTGATGCTGGCGCGAAGGTTCCGTCTGGCATTATGACACGGGCTGGGCAGCTCTTGGGAACAGGAACAGAGATAGCTCCATTTTTCAAATTTCCCAAATTATCGAGTATAAGCTGTGCAGCCGCTTGATCATCTAAGAATTGACCCATCGGCTTACTGCTAGCCGCCGCACGGTTGGTCAGAAAATTGGTCGCCCCTTGTCCGTGCGTCGTAAAAGCATGTCCAAATTTGGACTTGGTTAGCGGAATTATTGCCTTTGCTACGTTTTTAGCCGCGCCCAGTCCTTGTATTCCATTCCTTGCGCAAGCGGCGCCTGGGGGGAACATGGCCTGAGCTGCGAGAGCAATTCCCGGTGGTGGCACATTCTGATCTTCTGCATTTGCTGGCGCATGGGCATTTTCAGTTGTCGCAAATAAACCAATAATGATTGGTATGGCCAAAACAGGATGCCTTCCATCTGGGTCGATAAAGTTCACCGGATCGTTCTCAACATACCCATAAAGGTTAATACCACCAGCTTCCCCGATCGGATCGGCGGATAGCCAGCGGCCGAGAGTCGTGTCATAAGCTCGGAACGGGGCGAGGTGCAAGCCGCTCGACTGGTGATGATAGTGACCGGTGTATCGGAAGTCTAAGTCAAATGCACCGGAGACGAGTTCAGGATCGCCCCAGGCGGTGTAGTCGAATCTAGCGACAAGGGTGCCGGTGGAATCGACGACCTCGCGGATGCTGCCGAGGTGGTCGCGACGGTAGGTGTAGGTTCCAGCGTCGGGGCCTGTGACGAGTTCGACGCCGTTCCCATAGAAGCGCTTGGTGACGGTGCTGTCGTCGGTGGCGCGGTCTTCGACGATTTGGAGGTGATCCCAGAGGTGGCGTTTGTCGGAGGTGACGGTGTTTGTGGCGTCTTTCTCGACGA
>JBBECN010000210.1:0-14290 GCA_040881795.1 Akkermansiaceae bacterium | reverse complement strand
GAATTTTACCGCCTCTCCGTCCGATGAAATCCCTTCTCCTCGCCTTCACCACCCTTCTCCTAGCCGCCACCGCCCACGCGCAGTGGCAGTCCACCACCTACACGCTAAAGAGCGGGTGGAACTCGATCTACCTGCACGGCGATGCCACCCATGAGACGCCGGACGAGCTGTTCGCGGCTCACCCCGAGGTGTTGGAAGTCTGGCGTTGGAACCCGAATCCCAATCAAACCGGCTTCACCACCACCCCGCTGCTTCCCAGCAGTGGCACGCCGGAGTGGAGCAAATGGGTGCGCGGCGGCCCCGCGCCCTCGCTGCTCGGCCTGACCGGCCAATCCGCCTATCTGGTGAAGTGCAGTGGCACCACCTCGGACAGCCACTCCGTCGCCATCGCCCACAAGCCGATGCCGCCGAGCAACACGTGGGTGCGCAGCGGCGCGAACTTCCTTGGCTTCCCCAGCAGCAAGGCGACGGGAAATTTCCCGACCTTCTCGAACTACTTCGCCACCTTCCCCGCCGCGATCGCCGCGAACGCGAAGATTTTCAAATACGTCGGCGGCGAGCTGAGCGCGGGCAATCCCCTGCAGATCTTCTCTCCCAGCATGGAACGGCTGGATCGCGACCAGGCCTACTGGTTCTCCTCCGAGGTGGTGAGAAATTTCTACGCCCCGGTGCAAATCAGCCTCTCGAACAGCGATGGTTTCGCCTTCGGCCGGCGCGGCTCGGTGATCACCGCCCGCGTGATGAACCGCACCGCCGCGGTGATGTCACTCACGGTGGCACCGGTCGCATCCAGCGATAATCCGCCCGCCGGGCAGGAAACCGTGACCGCCGCCGTCCCGCTCACGCGCCGCACTTTCAATGACCAAGGGGAATGGGTGGAAACCCCGATCGCCGCCGCGTATGTGGAAGTCATTGCGCCGAACTCCAGCGTCGAGCTGAGCTTCGGCATCGACCGCAGCGCCATGGGCGGCGCGGCGGAGGCGCTCTACGCCTCGCTGCTGCGCTTCACCGACTCCGCCAACACTTTTGACATCCTTATCCCGGCCACCGCGCGCAAGAGCACGCTCGCCGGGCTCTGGATCGGCGATGCCGTGGTCACGGCGGTGGAAAGCAAGCCGCTGGAGAACGCGGTGAAACCCTCCGGCAGTGCGTTCCCGCTGCGCTACCTGATCCATGTGGACGACGACGGGACCGCCCGCGTGCTTTCCCAGGTGTTCATGGGGCCGATGGCAGCCACGCCTCACGACTTCGGCCTGTGCCTGACCGAGGCCGGCCTGAAGGCGGATGCCAAATCCGCCGCCCGCCGCATCGTCGCCACCCACATGCCGCTGGATCTGGCGCTTGGCACCACCGGCAGCTTTGGCATCGGCGGCGACCTGTCCTGCACCATCGCCACCCCCTTCGACGATCCGACGAATCCCTTCGTCCACCAGTATCACCCGGACCACGACAACAAGAGCGGCCAGACCACGCTGGTGGCCGGCCAGGAAAGTTACGATGTCACCCGCCAGGTCAGCTTCACCTTCACTGCCGCCCCGCCCGGCGGTGGCAACGCCACCGGCTGGGGCAGCAGCGTGATCGGCGGCACCTATGGCGAGGTCGTCGGCGGCCTGCACAAACAAAGCGTGACCATCACCGGCATCTTCGAACTCCGCCGCGCCTCGGAACTCGGCACCCTCAATCCCTGATTCTCTCAAGACTCGAAAACTCAAAAACTGAAATGAAGATTTACCGCAGAGACGCAAAGGTCGCAAAGGATCGCAAAGGAGAATGGATGGTCATGTTTGCGTTTCCCCAATGAATCGCCCCAGCCCAACCAGCAGCTCTCTTCCAATTCATAATTCAAAATTCAAAATTCAAAATTCAAGATAACCACCATGAAACTCCGTCCTCTGCTCACCCTCTGCGCCGCCCTGCTGGCGCTCTCAACCGGCCATGCCACCGCGCAAACCAGCGCCGTCCCCGGCTTCATCAGCTACCAAGGCCGCGTGGTGGATGCTACGGGAGCCAACGTGGGTGCCGGCACCCCGGTCAACCGCACCGTCATCTTCCGCATCTGGGATAACCCCTCCTCCACCAATACCGCCAATCTCATCTACTCCGAGGCCCAGACGGTCACGGTTTCCGAGGGTGAGTTCAGCGTGCTCGTCGGCCAGGGCGTGGCCAATCCCACTCAGACCTTCGGCTACAATGAAGCTGACAGAAAGCTCGCGGATCTCGGCGCGGCTCTCACCGGCAGCGCCAGCTATCTGGGCGTGACGGTGGCCGCCGCCGCCACCATTGCCCTTACCGACAATGAGATCACCCCGCGCCAGCAGATCGTCTCAACCGCCTTTGCCCTTCGTGCCAAGGTGGCCGAGTCCGTCGATGCGAATGCCATTTCCTCCACCATGCTCGCGAACGGTGCGGTCGGTTCTACCCAACTCGCCGCCGCCTCCGTCACCAGTGCCAAACTCGGGACAAATGCCGTGCTCACGGCCAATATCGGCGACTTCAATGTCACCACGGACAAGATTGCCAATTCGAATGTAACGACCGCCAAGATCGCCGACAATGCCGTGGATAATACGAAGCTCCGAGATAGCACGGGATTATCCGTAATCGGGCGCGCGAGCAGCACCACCGGCGATCCAGCGGACATTGCTGCACCCGTGGACGGTACTGTCCTGCGCCGCTCCGGGACAAGCATCGGCTTTGGCACGGTGGGCACCGCTGGCATCGCCGACGGCTCGGTCAGGGGCACCGATATTGCGACCGATACGATCACCGCATCCAACATCGCGCCGAATGCGGTGGGTGCCAGCGAACTGGCCAATGGTGCTGTCACTTCTTTGAAATTTGGAGACGGCACGATGCAATCGCTGGAAAGCCTCAGGATCATCCGCGGAGTCGTCGCGGGAACCGGAGCAATTACCTCCGGGGCCGGGTTTACGGTGACGAGAACCGCCGTAGGCACCTACACTCTCGACTTTACTACAAATTTCACGGGCACTCCCACCTTGGTGGTTCCCAGTCCTGCTAGCGGGCTGCCCACTAAGAGCTTCCTTGCGGTATGCAGTCTGGTTTCCTCCGACTCAACCTCCGCAAGCCGGGTGATTGTGAAGACCTATTTTATGTTAGGATACCCGTCGGCAGATACTTTAGCTGACTTTGGATTTTGCTTCACAGCGATAGGCCCGCGCTGATTGGAGAGTGCTTCCTATCAAGTGACAGCTTTATCATTACACGTTTTTCGCCCATGTACCAGATTACCCGCACCATCCTGCCTCTGCTGGCATTGTCCTTCATGACGGTCTCCGCCCACGCCCAGTTTGAATTGAAAGGCGATGCCACCAACCTGCTCGACAAGCGCAAGGCGGGCGGCTCGCCGACGGTTTCAGGGGCCGGGGTGCTCACGGGCATCACGGTGCGCGGAGGTGGTGCGGGTTATACCAGCGCGCCGGTGGTGACCATTTCGGGATCCACCAACGGCACCACCGCCACGGCCACGGCCACCATCACAGGCGGGGTGGTGACGGCCATCACGGTCACCAACGGGGGAAGCGGTTACGATCCTAACTCCCCTCCGGCGATCCGCATCGCAGCGCCCAAGGTGCCCACCAGTCCCCCAGTGACCAACGTCCAGTTCGCCGGACGGGCGACCACCGCGGCTAGCTCAGGAGCCATCTCCACGGCGGGCGTCACCGTAGGCCGCTATCCGCGGGCGGTGACTGTGAGTGGCACGGTGAGTGTAACTTCCATCGCGCTGGTCCGCAGCACTTTCGGCTACGCCTTCGCCTCCGGAGTCCCGCGCTATTTCATGGGGGATGAGATCGAGCGGCCAGCCGTCCGTTGGGATGGTGCGCCGCTGCTGGCAGACAGCAACTACTGGCGCGCCCAGCCGGTGCAGCCGGGCGAGCTGTTCAGCTCCGTGCTTCTGACGAACACGGTGGACGGCCTCACCCAGCCGCTGCTGCCGGTGGGCAGCGTCGCGGTGACGAAAAGTGCCACCACCAGCAGCGTGGTCGAGGTTTCCAGCGTGCCGGCTGAACTCACGGTCGGTGCCACCGTACTAGGGCGGGAGGTGCAGCTCATCAATGGCACCACGCTGACACTCTCCGGTTCGGCCAATGCCAACATCACCGCCAGCACGGCCACGACCTATCAGCCCTATCAGCCTTACTACTTCAGTCCGCATGCGGAGAAGGTCTTTGCCAGCCAGACCGGCCGGGTGACGGTCACCTGGGTCTCCGTGCTGCCGGATACTTCGGCGGGAGAGTCCACGCCGACCTACAAGTTCCGCCGTGAAACCTTCTCCGTTTCCTCCGCAGCCCAAGTCGAGCCGCGGGTGATTTACTGGACGGAGAAAACCTTCGATGGGCCGATGGTTCGCATCCCGACCGGCCGGATCGAGCGGGTGAATGCGGTCTTCAACTCCTTCGTCCCCGGCCAAGCGGTGGAATACACCCCGGTCGGCGGTTCGAATACCCCGGGCTTCAGCGCCCCAGGAGAGTCGCGCACGCTGTGGTTCGACACGCTCTCCGGCCTGCCCGCGCTCCGTGCCTACAATACGGAAGGCCGCGTGTTCGTCGAATACCTCGGCCGTGAGGTCTCCGGCGAGGCTGGCCGCCACGAATTCCTCGGCGCCGACATCGTCGAAATCCGCCGCAACGCCGAGGTGGAAATCATCGTAACTCCGCTGGGTGAGCAGCTACGCCCCCGCGAGGGCCTCGAGGAAAACGGCGACGACCAGATGAGCCCCTCGCTGCCCAATTTGGCCGCCGCCGTGGCCGGAAAACCGCTCTACGGCACCTTCGTCCGCCCGGATGGGATCTCCGAATACTATGCCGAGCGCGAGAACCTGAATCCGGACCTTATGGTCCTGTATTGGATGGCAAAGTTCGACGCCTCCCTTCACAAGGTCTCGGGCGGAGCCGTTGCCGGCCTGGATATCTCCTGGCCGGTGGCCAAGAGGAGCTACCTCCACCAGTGGCCTGCCAGCCCGGCGGACTACGAGCCCGTCAACGTCACCCAGACCGGCGTGGACGCCACGCTCGGGCCGAAATTTGAAGCCATCAGCCTGCCGAGCCTGGTGTTCCAGGACGATCCGGCGGAACTCGAGGCGGAGATCGACGGGGCCTCCCAGCGCCTGCTGGTCAAGTTCACGTCGAGCAGCCCGGATTTACTAAACCGTTCGCTGCTCAAGTTCAGCTCGCTGGCGGGTGCCCAGTATGTGCGCTTGTGGATCGAGTCGGAAGATGCGCTGGGCTCACCCGCTGTCCCTGACGATCCGGCAACACCGATCAATGAAAGCCGGCCCGCGGTTTACACCCTCAACGATCGTGATGGCGATGGCGTGCGCGACTGGTCGCCTGGAACGGCCCTTGACGCCATCACAGGCGGGCGCACCGCCGCCACCGTGGGCAGCCGCATCGAGGCTCCCGGACCGGGCTATGAAATCGCCGGCCACATCTCTGGCGGCGATTGCTATTCCCCGAATGCTTATCTCGATCCCCTCGGAGCCGCTGGCTTCCCCGGCGCCGCGGCCGGAGTGATCATCCCGGTCAATGCCTTGTCCGGACGCAATCAACTTTCCGTCTGGTGGTTCAAGAAGGTGTCCTTCCCCGCCGCGACCAAGATCGAGCCGTTTTATGTGCCCGCCATCGCCGCACGCTACGATGTGAGCTGGCCTGACAATCCGCAGGAGCTGGTAATCGCCTCGCTCAAGGGGCTGGAAAACCCGGCGCTCACCTCCGTCCAGAAAGCCGGCAGCATCTACCGCCAGCCGGATCCCGCGCTGCCGGGCTACAATCCCAACGAAGAGCACGGCCTGCTGATCGGCGGCAATGTCTATGCCCTGCGCGATGACTTGAATGTTCCCACCAGCTCCGAGCCCTTCGTCCTGCTGCACTACACGGACTCCGCGGACAGCCGTCCTGCCATGCGCGTGGCCAAGGTAGTCCGTGAGACCACGACTTACCCGCTGGTTTATGACAAAATCGCCGGCACGGCGCTCACCCCGCCATTGCCACTGGCACTTCTGCCGCTGCCCAAGAATCCCGATAGATCGGTGCGCAATGAAGAAGTGGAAGCTGCCAAGGATACTTTGCCAGCGGAGCAACAGTCAATTGACGAAGGCAATGAAGACACTAATTTCATCGCAGCCTACAACAAGTTCACCTTCGAGGACCGCAAGGGCACGCATTGGCTGTTCCGCGGCCCGCACCGGGGCGAGGTGGGTGCCGACCCGCAGCCCAGCTTCGGCATGAAATTTTACTACACTCAGCGGGAGGACTTCGATTTCCCTGCCATGGCCCTGAACGCGCAGCCCGCGCCGGGCAGCATCCAGCCCTTCATTGCAGACATAGAGGACGGGGAAGGTTCTTCCGTGACCCTCACCTACCTGCCCAAGTGGCCGGACGATACGACCCTGCCGGTTGCGCAGCAAAAGGTGGTTCCGGAACTGATGATGGCGGAAACCCTGGGGAAACAAAAGGCCAGCTATACCAACGGCGGCGGCCTGCCTCAAGTGCTGGGCCAAACCAGCGCCCAGGTCCTCTACCAGCAATCCCTGGCGATGAAGTTGGATGCTTCCTCGGTGGCCTTGCATGATCCGATCCGCGCGAAAACCTCGGCCATGGACAAACTACCACCGGGACTCCGGACCAGCGACTACGCGGGCAAGACCTACTTTCAGGGCCTGCCCCCGAATCTGCAAAACCGCTTCTATTACGATGCCTTCCAGAAAAAACTGATGCTAATCGGCGAGTTCGTGGACGAAGTGGCAACCGAGGATTATTTCAACCTCAACCAGCTCAGCGACCTGGATGTGGCTGATCTCAAAGCCCTCATCCCGGAGGCTGCCGCCGCTGATGACAAGACTGCATGGCAGGCGGCGATCGACGCGCTTTCCACCACCTTGGAGACTTTCCGCGAGAGTAAGGATGCGCCGGGCACCTACGTCGTCGCGAAGAGCGGGAAGGTGAATGCAGGTGAGGAAGTGGCCGATCGCGCGGTGGGAGTCAAGGAGCGTTCCGACATCACGGACCCTGACACGGCGGTGGTCGATTATGCCCTGAGTTCCACCGGTGGCGGCACCGGTTATGTGACGCTCGTGTTTGGCAATGGCAAGGCCTTCACCGATCCGGGGGATCCCGTGCAGGTGCAGATCATCAAGGTCGTTCCCGAACTCTACCCGGGAGACCTCAAGGTGCTGCTCTCGTCCAACCCGCTCGATGAAAAAGTCACCGTGCGCCACAGCGGCGACTACGGTGGCAAGCCGGAGAACTTCGAGTTCCGCTACCGCTACGCCTTCAATGACAGCAGCGGGCAGGCGCCGATTCTACCGCTGGACAACAGCGCCCCGAGCCTCGACTGGATCGACCCCGACAACACTCCCTACAGCCTCGGCGGTTCGATCCTGGTGGGTGCCGACCCCAGTGCGGTGATCAGCAATCCCGCCGTGCTGATGGGAGATGTCAATTTCACCATGAGCTACCGACTCAAGGAGCAGGGCGCCACTCCCGCCAGTAGCTGGTCGGATTGGACCAACCCGGCCCTCGTCGAAGGCTGGATCAAGCGGGTGCTCGCCAAGATCACGCCCTTCAACCAGCGGATGACGGATCTCTACAGTAACTCGATCAACACGGATGTCTCCCTGCTCACCCAGGCTGGTACCCGCTGGGAGGGCGACATTGCCCTGAACATGGAAAACATCAATGACGCCGGCTTGATCGAAATTTACGAGACCGTGCTCAACCGGGGCAAGGGCTTCACCATCAATTCCGACCTCGACACCGCCAGCACCAACAACGCGCTAATCCTTGCTGCCGGTTATCTCAACGACCTCTACACCATCCTCGGCAACGAGGCCTATGCGGACGCGGCCAATCCGACGATCTCCGTCGATGACAAGGACAGCGTGACGGAGGTGAACACCAGTCGCTTCGCCTTCGAAGGCCAGGTGGCCAGCTCGCTCGATGAGGAGCTCGGACTGCTGCGCGGCCGGGATGATTTCAATGCCCAAGGCACGGCGCGCGCTCCTGCTTACAACCGCTTGTGGTGGAACTACACCCGCGGCATCAACAGCGGCGAGGCCCTCTATGCGGTGAACTACAACATCAGCGAAAAGGCGGGCTCCAGCACCGCCAACGGCAACGTCGATGCCGCCGATGCCTACAGGATGTTCCCGCAGGGCCATGGCGATGCCTACGGCCATTACCTCACCGCGCTCAAGGGCTACTACAAGCTCCTGACCCACCCCTATTTCACTTGGACACCCAGTGCCGAGACGGTGACGGTGCTCGGCGTGCCGGTCTCGGTGGACTACAAGGACGAGCGGAAATTCGCTGCCGCCGCCGCCAATGTCGGCCGCGCCGCCCAGCAGGTGCTCGCCCTAGTCCATCGCCAGAGCTACCGGGACGATCCGGACGCCGGTTGGTCGCAGTTCCGCGATGGCAAGGTCAATCCCCGCACCGAGGTCGTCCGCCATCAGGGGCTGGATGAAAACGCCAGCCGCTCGACCCAGGGCGCCTTCTTCCACTGGATCGTCGGCAATGCCGTGCTGGAGGATGTGGACACCAATCCCGCCCACAGCGGCGTGCAGATTGTGGACCGCACCACGGTGCCGGAACTCAACGAGCTGCCGTCCCTGGCGCTCAGCTTTCAGACAACCATGGACTCCGCCAACGACCGCCTCAATCCGCTGGGCCTGGCCCCCGGGGCGATCGCCTTCGATCTGGATCCCTACTTCAACAACTCGCTTGGTCAGGAACTCTCAGGCGTGGACCCGGGTGCCAGCCACTACGAGCAGATCTCGGCACGCGCCCTGCGCGCCCTGAACAATGCCGCCGGCTCGTTCAACCAAGCCGCCACCATGACCCGCCTGCTGCGCAACCAGGAGAACCAGATCAGCGACCAGCAGACGGCCATCGAGGATGAGGAATACGCCACGCTTCAGGAACTGCTGGACATTTACGGCAGCCCCTACGCCGGCCATGTCGGACCGGGGGGCTATCCCCAGGGATACGAGGGGCCGGACTATGATTTCTGGTGGGTCATCGACCGCCCACTTAACTGGATCGACACAGCCGCGCCGGTCGAAGTGACCTATCGCTACCCGGTGCAATATCAGACTTTCACGGGAGGAGCAATTGACGATATGATCAAGAGTTATGAAGGCGGGGATATGGACAGTGACGGCGTTCTGGATACCGTGGAAAAAAAATTCCCGATCACCCCGAACCAGTTTGTGCAGTTTGCCGATGTGGTCGGGCAGGACAAGCCGCTTGGTAAGCGGCCCTACACCGGTGCCCTGCAAGACGCTCTCGTCGAAGCGCAGCTCGCCCAAGTCGCCTTGCTGGCGGCCAAGGATGATCTGGATGATTTGAAGACGCGCTTCGACCGGGAGAAAGAGGTGTTCGATGGCTTGGTGAATACAAACACCCAACAAAAATCGGACCTTCTGGAATTCGGCAATGGGATTATCGCTTTCAAAACTGCGGCGGCAGTTTTGGAAACTATCGGCGAAACCTCAGTGATGATTGGCGAAAACGTTGAGACAGTAGCTGCTAATGTCGCTGAAGCAGCGCCGCAGGCAGCGGGAACAACAATCGATGTGGGTGCCCCAATCCGGAGTGTGACTCGATTAGCTGGCTCAAGCGCTTCGATTGCTTTCAAGCTTGCCGGCGTAATAGCCAATGGGAAAGCACGCCTACTTCAGGCCGCATCAGACGGGCTGCAACTCGAGTTTGATTACAAACTCCTCGCCACGGTCCTCTCCCAGGATGAACTGCAGGCCGCGTATGAATTCGAGCAGACCTATCGCGAGCTCATCGGGATGTATACCCGCTTCACCGAGCTGACTTACGCCTACTCCACCGCCACCCAGAAGATCCAGAACCTGCGGGTGGCCGGGGATACCATCCGGCTGCGGCGCGAGACCATGCGCCAGCGCTCGGCCGCCGTGATCAACGGCTACCGGACCAAGGACCTGACCTTCCGCACCTTCCGCAACGAGGCGCTGGTGCAATACCGGACTTTGTTCGACCTCGCCGGGCGCTACAGCTACCTCGCGGCCAAAAGCTACGACTACGAAACCGGCCTGCTCGGCACCCCGCAGGGACAAGCGGTGATCAACCGCCTCGTCGCTTCCCGTTCGCTCGGGGATCTGACCGGCGGCGTGCCGCAAGCCACCACCAGCACCCTCGGCGATGCCGGGCTGGCCGGCACCATGGCCCAGCTCAACGCGGACTTCTCGGTCGCGGAAGGCCGTCTCGGGATCAACAATCCGGATCACTACAACACGCTGTTCTCGCTGCGTCAGGAGTTGTTCCGACTGCTACCCCACGTCGAAAAGGAAACCGTCGCCGCGGATAAGGCCTGGCAGCAAACGCTGGAACAGCACATCGTGCCCGACGTCCTGTCCGACCCGCAGGTGGCCGCCTATTGCCGCGGCTTGAAAAAAGCGGACGGCAGTGCGATCCCCGGCTTCATCATCCCCTTCAGCACCACCGTGGAGGACGGCAAGAATTTCTTCGGCCTCGATCTCGCCGCCGGAGACCATGCCTACAGCCAGAGCAACTTCGCCACCAAGATCGCCGCCGTCGGCATCGCCTTACCCGGCTATGTCGGGATGGCCGATGGCGAATCAACCGGAGCCAATGCCCTCAGCGCGACGCCCTATGCCTATCTGATCCCCTGCGGCTCGGATTTCATGCGCACGCCGCTGGGTGACACCGGAGATATCCGCAGCTGGCAGGTGGTCGATCAGGCCCTGCCGCTGCCCTACAATCTGGGAGCCAGTGATTTCAACACCACGCAGTTCTTCGGCCCGAACGATACCTTCGCCGAGCGGCCGTGGGTCATCCGCAAGCACCAGTCCTTCCGCATGGTGGCCGATCCCACACTCTACGAAGCCGGCGATCTGCCGACTGTCTTCACCAACGCCCGCCTCATCGGCCGCAGTGTCTGGAACGGCCAATGGAAAATCGTCATTCCTGCCCACACTCTGCTCAATGATGAGCAGCTGGGCTTGAACAACTTCGCCGCCAGCGTGAAAGACATCAAGCTCTTCTTCCGCACCTATTCGAACTCAGGAAACTGATGACCCGCCGTTCGCTTTGGATCAGTGCCGCGCTACTGGCTCTCGCCGGCGGTGGCGTGGCCTGATTCGGCCGCCGTCGCCGCAAGTTTGAGATTGTAGCCAACCGGCATGTCCCATAAATCGCTGTGATGCGTGAACTTTCGGATCTCTCAAGTCATCGTCCATGAGCACCCATGCCCCCAAAGAATCACGGCGCAAGGTGGAGGAATGACAGGCCGGGGAAGCGGGCGAAATCTGTGTCAAAGGAGACCAGACGAGAGCCAGAGGCGATGGCAACGGCAGCGAGGTAGGCATCTGTCCACATCCGGTGAGGAAAGTCTGGTGCTGTGGAGAGGGTGTGAAAGTGAGTTTCCAGTCCAGTGGGTTCGGGCAGAAGCTGGATATTGGGCAGCGCCCGGAATTCACGGTAAACGGTCCATGCTTCGGCGTGGGTTTTCGGATTCACAACAGCCTTGGCGTTGGTGATGATGCGAAGGAACCCTTGCCGAGTGGTGGAGCAGAAAGCGAATTGTTTTCCCCCGTTTTGGCTCCAGTAGTCCTGTGCCAAGGGATGATGAATATGTCTTTTGTCCGCCATCGCGACCCAGAGATTGACGTCGGGCAGATCAGTCATGGTTGTGGGTTTGTTGGTGGCTGTGGGTATCCAGAGACGCGGTGGAAGTTCTCGAGGTCTTCCGCTTCAAGAATGGCGTAAAGCTCTGCGTTCGTGCGGTAAGGCGTGAGTGGTTCGCCAGGAACGCGCTCCCAAGCAACGGGAAGTGGGTAGGGATTCGTGCGGGGTGACGTATCACTGTGCTGCGTTTTTGATGCACGTAACCCGGCCTCAATGTAGGTGGCGAGGAGCTCCTTGAGCTTTACCCCTTCTTGCACGGCACGGGTTTTGACTTCTTTGAAGAGAGGATCGGGTAGGTCAAGAGTCGTTCTCATGGGGAACATTTATGCGAAAATGCGGAAATGTAAAGAAGTTTCCATGCTTGGACGAGGTTAGGACAAGGGCGGTGAACTCAGATTAGAATTCATCAAAATCCCTCTTCATCTGCGTTCATCTGCGTTCATCTGCGGAAAAAAATTCTTAAGCTGTCAGTATTGTGCATATCGGCTGTATCTTCCGGTCCCGCGTAGGCCAAACCAACCTCTCAAAATGGATCTCAGGCGCAGCGACGGCAATCGTCCTAACAGAAGCTCCGGTTCAGCGCCCGCGCCCGCCCGGCTCCCTTCAAGCCCACCTCCCAATCCAAAGCGCCAGTGGCTCCCTAGTCTTGATTTGGTCGCCGCAATTTAGAGATTGTAGCCAATCGGCATGTTCCATAGACCGCTGTGATGCGTGAACTTTTGGATCTCTCGACTCATCGTCCGGCACCCGCGACGAGATCGGTCGATCCGGTCATGGAAATGAAAGGCTGGCGGCGCTGGGTGGCATCGGTGGAGGAGGCCTCTGCAGGCAGGCGGCTTGGGGCAAGAAGGTTTTGGTTTTTCCAGTTAATCTTTTGGAGCGTGAACGTAATGACCCTGGCAGGAACGATGCATGCATTTTCCCCATCGGGGGCGGATGGTTTGATCGTCGCGGGAAGAATCTTTACAGGCTTCCTGCTCACCTCCGGACTCTACTTCTGCTACCGCCAGCGCGTTACGCGTGACCTTCGGAGTGGCGTGAAATTGATTTTGATTCTGGTCTTGAACCTTGGTTTTGCGATACTTGGAGCCGCCGTATGGCAGGTGCTCTACAACTTGGGATTTCACGAAATTCCCCAAGAATCGCCTTTTGCCAGTTTCACGATCACCCGGATCTATTCCCTGATTTTGTGGAATATCACGTATTTCGGGATCGAGCTGGTTTTGGGCTATCACGCGGTGCGGCTGGAGTCCGCTGAGGCCCGCGAGGTGGCGCGTGCGGCGGAACTCAAGCAATTGCAGTCCCAACTCAATCCACACTTTCTTTTTAATACTTTGAACATGGTCATGGCGAGCCTCGAACCGGAGCACAAATGCCGGGAAATCATGAAGAACCTTGCCGAATACTTGCGCTTCTCACTGCATGAGGCACGGACGCTCGAACCCCTGAGCCGCGAGCTCGACGCGCTGGAATGCTATTTGGAGCTGCAGCGCGTGCGCTTTCAAGAGGGCTTGCACTGCGGGATTTCCTGCACACCCGAGGCCATGCGGGTGCCGGTGCCACCGATGCTGGTCCAGCCCTTGCTGGAAAATGCGTTCAAATACGGACCCTTGAGCAGCCCGTCTCCCCTGCGCGTGGAAGTGGAGGCCGCAGTGGTGGCTGGGTGGCTGGAAATCCGTGTGAGCAACTCGGGTGACTAGGTGCCCCCAGGCGCGGGGGATTCCTCCGGGATCGGGTTGGCAAACATCCGCCGAAGGCTCTTTCTTCTGTGCGGTGAATCCGCCACTCTCGAAACGGAGCCGGGCGCTAACAACGTGCGTGTCAACATCCGGATCCCGGTGAAATCCCCTGCCTGAATGAACGAAAAACTAAAAACGCTGATCGTGGACGACGAGCCAATGGCGCGAAGTTTTCTTGCGTCGCTGTTCGCACCGCATGCCGGGGTGGAGGTCGTCGGCATGGTTGGCAGTGTGGCGGAAGCGCAAGATTTTTTGAAGCAGGAGACTCCGGATTTGGTGCTTTTGGACATGGAAATGCCCGGTGAGCCAGGCCTGAATTTGCAGCACGACCTGCCGCCCGGCACGCTCACGATTTTTGTCACGGCGTTCGCGGACTATGCCCACCGGGCCTTCGATTTCGGTGCGCGTGATTACCTGCTCAAACCCGTCGATCCCTTGCGCCTCGCGCTGGCTCTGGAGCGTTTGGAAACACCATATCCAGGGCGCATGGCCGAGGCAGCGGATGATGACATCGAATGCGTGGTGGAAGAGGGCAAGATCACCCGGGTCTCGTTGGACCGGATTCTGTGGGTTGAGGCCGCTCAGAACTACACTCAAGTGCGCTTGACGGGTGTGGATTCGGCCCAGTTGGTGGCTCGGACCATGGCCGAGTGGGAGGCGGTCCTGCCGACTCAGCGATTCGAACGGCTGAGCCGCTCGATCATCGTAAACCTACCCCGGATTCAAACGGTGCGCTGGTTCTCGCGCGCTGAGAGCCTCGTGGATTTTACGGACTGCGCCCAGCCCCTGACTCTCGGCCGCACGGCCGCGATGCGACTCAAAGCACGCCTGAAGAATCTGCCGCCGCCGTGATGC
>JBBECN010000209.1:0-14342 GCA_040881795.1 Akkermansiaceae bacterium | reverse complement strand
ATACGATGCCGAACACTACTGGCGTCTCGCTCCAGACCGTTGTCCGGGCGTCTCGCCCGGAACCGTCGGTTTAAGAATTAAAGACCGAAGAATTCAACCGCAGATGAACAGGATTTACGCAGATGGACAGAGTGCAAATCCAATCTTTATCTGTGTTCTTCATCTGTGTTCATCTTGTTCATCTGCGGTTAAATTTCTTAAACTGATGGTATTGGGCGTTTCGCCCGGACCTTTGGAATGCGTGAGGCGAGACGCCTCCGCAACGGTCTTGCGCGAGACGCGCCAGCCACTTGCCGGCATGCTACTCGCCCTTGTGGTTTCCGGAGCCGCACATGCAGATTCCCGGAGTTTGTCGCTGCCGAGCTATTTGGTGAATCCGGGTGGCATTCTGGAAGTGCCGCTCACGCTGGACAACGCCGCCGGGCTCGCCGCGATCCAGGTGCAGATCAATTTCGATCCCGAAGTGCTGGAACTCCAGACGGTGACCGCCGGTCCTCTGGGTGAGGCCTTCGAGCTGAGCCAGGGCAATGGCGATGGCTTCGTGCAACTCACATTCTTCCGCGGCGAGTCGCTGGCGGGAGGCGCGGGGCGGCTCGCGGTGCTGAGTTTTCGCGCCAATCCCGGCACGGTGACGAGTTTGTATTCGGAACTCGCGATCGCGGATCTGATGCTTTCCGACAGCACCGGCGTGATCGACCTCCGCCAGAAGGACACGCTCGTCACGAGCAACGGTCAAGTGGCCGTGACCGTGCAGCAGAACATCGACAACGCGCGCAACGGTCTGCCCGACTGGTGGGAAATGCAACACGGGCTGAACCCGTTCGCCGCGAACGCCGATCTGGACCCGGAACACGACGGGCTTTCCAATCTGCTGGAGTATGCGTTTGGCGGAAACCCCACCGTCGCCGACGCGCATGGGCGGGGAACTCAGGCGGGACGCGTCGAGGTGATCGTTTTCCGCCGCATCCACTCGTTTCAGTGCGGATCATTCGCGGGTTCCACGGCTAATCCAGCGGAGCCACTGCGGCCTTTTGCCTCCGGTCAGCAAACCGCTGAACGAAGACATAACAGACGGGAATGAGGAACAACCCGATGAGGGTGGAAATGGTCATACCGAAGACCACGCCGGTGCCCATGGTGGCGCGCGAGGCGGCCCCGGAGCCCTTCGCGAGCATCAGCGGCACGCAGCCGAGGATGAAGGCAAAGGAGGTCATGAGAATGGGGCGGAGGCGGAGTTTTGAGCCCTCGAGCGCGGCTTGCAGCGTGGGCATTCCCTCGTCGCGTTTCATCTTGGCGAACTCGACGATGAGGATGGCGTTCTTCGCGGCGAGACCGATCAGCATGATGAGTCCGACCTGGGCGTAAACATTCATTTCGTAATTCCTAACAAGGAGGCCGACCATGGTGCCGAGGATGACGCTGGGCACGGAAAGCAGCACAGCGAAGGGCAGGGACCAGCTCTCATATTGCGCGGCTAACAACAGGAACACGAAGATAATGGCCATGCCGAAAATAACACTGGCCTGACCTTCGGATTTTTTCTCCTGAAGCGTGAGCCCGGACCACTCGTAGCCGACGTTGGACGGCATTTCCGCCATGACCTCCTCGATCGCCTTGAGCGCCTGTGCCGAGCTGTAGCCTGGAGCGGCGGCACCCATCATTTCCGCGGATAGATAGAGGTTGAAGCGTGTCGCAAAGTTAGGTCCGGACATTTTGGTAACTTTCACCAGCGTGCTCAGCGGGACCATGCCGCCGTCGTTGTTGCGCACGTAGAATTTTTCGATGTCGTCCGGCGTGTTGGTGAACTCCGGTTCGGCTTGCAAGAAGACCTTGTAAACGCGGCCGAATTTCACGAAGTCGTTCACATAAAGACCACTCAAGTAGGCTTGCAGGGTTTGGAACACGCTGTCCACCGGCACGCCGAGCGTGCGGGCTTTTTCGCGGTCCATCTCGACTTTCACCTGGGGTGTCGCCGAATTGAAGGTGGTGGTGAGGCGACCGATTTCCGGACGCTTCGCGGCGGCCGCCTGGACTTGGGTGACCATGGCTGCGAGTTGCTCGACGGAGCCGCCGGAACGGTCTTGGAGCTGCATCGTGAAACCGGAGACGTTGCCGTAACCGGGCAGCGGCGGCGGACCGAAAGCGAAGATGCGGGCACCGGGGATGCCGGCGAATTTCCTGTTCCACGTTTTCGCGAGTGCCTTGGCATGCAGTTCGGGAGCCTCGCGGTCCTTCCAGTCGTCGAGGCCGATGAACATCAGCGCGGCGTTCGACACGTTCAGGTTGTTGAGGATGTTCATGCCGCTCAGTGCGAGCGCAGAGCGCACGCCCGGGGTGTTGTTGACCACCTTTTCGACCTGTTTGAGAATCTCATCGGAGCGTTGCAGCGAAGCGCCTTCCGGCAGCTCGATGGCGACGAACATGTAGCCCTTGTCCTCGTCCGGGATGAATCCACCGGGGACGACCTTGCCGAGGCCCCAGATACCGCCGCAAACGACGACGAGCAGGAGCATCGAGAACGTTGCCTTGCGCGTCATGCCGCCGATAATCCTGCCGTAGCGCTCGATCACCCAGTCGAAGAACTGGTTGAACTTTTTGAAGAACCAGGCGATCGGGCCACGGCCGGGAGTGGGCTTGCGCAGCAGCAGCGCGGACAAAGCCGGGCTGAGCGTGAGCGCGTTGATCGCGGAGAAAACCACCGACACCGCGATGGTGATGGCAAACTGCTGATAGAGGCGGCCGGTCACGCCTTCCATGAAGGCGACGGGCACAAACACTGCACAGAGGATCAGCGCGATGGCGACCACCGGACCGGAGACCTCTTTCATCGCCTGGCGGGTCGCATCCACCGGCGTCATCCCTTGCTCAATGTGATGCTGCACGGCCTCGACGACGACGATGGCGTCGTCCACCACGATGCCGATCGCAAGCACCAAACCGAACATCGTAAGCGTGTTGACGCTGAAGCCCAGCAGCGGGAAGGCGATGAACACACCGAGCAACGACACCGGCACGGTGAGCATCGGGATGATGGTGGCGCGGAAACTTTGGAGGAAGATATAAACCACGATGAGCACGAGGATGATCGCCTCGAACAACGTGTGGACGATCGCCTCCATCGACGCCTTGATCGGCAGGGTGCAATCGAGGGTGATCTCGTAATTCATGTCCGGCGGGAAACGCAGTTTCGCATCCTCCAGGATCTTCTTCACGTTGTCCGCCGTCTGGATGGCGTTGGCACCGGGTGCCAGATAGACGCCGAGCGCGCCGGCAGGAGCTTGGTTCATCCGCGCGCGGAGGTCGTAGGTCTGCGCGCCCAGCTCGACGCGGCCGACGTCCTTGATTTTTACCTGCTGCCCATCTCCACTGGCGCGGACAATGATTTCCTCAAATTCCTTCGGATCCTTGAGCAAGCCTTGGGCGCGGACGTTGAACTGCCCTTCCTGACCATCCGGTGCGGGTTCCGCACCGATCCGACCGGCGGGTGATTGCGCATTTTGTTCCTTGATCGCGTTCGAAATATCGGTCGGCGTGATGCCGAGTGAGGCCAGTTTCTCCGGGTCCAGCCAGATGCGCATCGAGTAATCCTGTGCGGTGAAATTTTTGACGTCACCCACGCCGCGGACGCGCTTGATCTGGTCCACCAGGTTGATGTCCGCGTAGTTGCCGAGGAACACGCCGTCGTAGGTGCCCTTGGGCGAGGACAAACCGATCGCCAACAGAATATCGGGGCTCGACCGGTTGGTGATGACACCCTCGCGCTTGACTGCGTCCGGGAGCTGCGCTTCCGCCTGGCCCACGCGGTTCTGCGTGTTCACCTGCATGATGTCCACGTCGGTGCCGACGTCAAAGGTGACGTTGAGCGTCATCTTTCCGTCGTTGGCGTTGTAGGACTGCATGTAGAGCAGCTTGTCCACGCCGTTGACCTTGGATTCGATGGGCGTAGCGACGGATTCCATGACCGCCTCGGCAGCGGCACCACGATAGGTGGAAGTCACCTGGATCAGGGTGGGACTGACGATCGGGTATTCGGCGATCGGCAGTCTTGATAGGGAAATGAGTCCCACGATGCAGGTGACGATCGAGATGACCATCGCCACGATTGGACGGCGGATGAAGAATTCAGCCATGACGTGTTAGTGCGTGGCAGGTTTCACCTTGGCGGCGGTTGCCGACCTTGCGGCGGCGATTTGATCGGCGGTCATGGCATTCACCGGGGCACCTTCACGCGCCTTCTGCACGCCCTCCACGATGATTCGTTCACCGGGTTTGATCCCTTCAAGGATCAGCAGGTTGGAGCCGTTTTGCTCACCAACTTTGACTGCCCGCTGGCTGGCCATGCCATCCTCGCCGACGACCCAGAGGAAAGTCTTCCCCTGAATCTCAACCAGTGCCCGCTCCGGCACTTCAAGGCAGTTGTCGCGGGTCCCCAAGTCGATCCGCACCCGGGCGAACATGCCGGGCCGCAGGTTTTTCCGGGGGTTGGGAAATTCGGCCCGCAATCGCAAGGTGCCGGTCTTCACATCCACCGCCCGGTCCACAAATACCAAACGTCCGCGTTCGGGGTGCTCCAAGCCATTGGGAAGAATCAAAGTGAACGGTAATACGTCCAACACCCTGCCAAGCTCGCCGCTTTTGGCTTCCGCCTCTAGATAGTCGACTTCACTGATGTTGCAATAGAACCAAATTTTTTCCTGAGAGGAAATCGTAGCCAACAGGGTGAGCTCCCCTTTGCCTACCAGATCACCGATGGAAACCTGCTTGGCGCCGATCATGCCGGTGATCGGCGCGTTTACGGTGCAATAACTGACGTCCAGTTTGGCGGCATCCACACGCGCCAAGGCGGACTGGATGCTCGCCTCACCGACCTGCACCGACGCCTTCGCGTTATCAAGATCCTGCTGGGGAATGGCGCGTTTTTCAAACAACGGTTCGAGTCGGGCGACGTCAGCCATGTATTTTCCAAGCGCCGCTCTGGACTCGGCCAGCATGCCCTCGGCTGCCTTGAGCCGCTCTTCGTAGGGTCCTTTGTCGAGGATGAAAATGACCTGCCCAGCCTCCACCTCCTTGCCCTCGACGAATGGAGTGTCCTTGACGAAAGCTTCCACCCGGGCGCGCACGTCAACATTCTGTGGCGAATCGAGCTGACCGATGAGAGATGCGGTGAGAGGCACTTGCGAAGTGACGACTTCCATCACCTCGACCACCGGCGGCGGGAGTGCGGCGACTTCAGGCTTTTTGCATGAGCTTACCGCCAGCACAACCAGCAGTGGAACTGCTAAACGAAGGCCCGTCATACGCCCGGGCCGCCGGGTGCGACTTCCAGGAACGACAGGGTTCACGACAGTGAACCACTCGCTTGTAATTGGTTCGGAACGATCAAGTTTGGCATGACTCGCTCTCAGGTCTGAAAGGGATTGGAACACAACGCACCTTTTAAAGAATCAGTTCCCGGGCGTCAACGGCAACTTTACCAACACTCATGCGCAAATATGGCATCATGCGACAACCACGTGATGTGGCCGCAACACATAAGGCCAAAGTCCGCTGCGGATATCTCCATGCTTTGGCATACGACACGACTTTAGCTTGCAAGATCTGGCGTTCTCAGCAAAATCTGAGCTGATGCGACCACTCGTGCTCATACTCGGATCCGTGCTCGTAAGCTCCTGCATCCTCGGCCCGCAATCCGGATCTCCAGACACCAAGCTTCCAAGCTCCATCCGAGGAGATTCAGCGCCGCATGGCACTTCTTTCGGCGACAAAGCCTGGCGCAAGGTTTTCACCGATTCCACGTTGCGTTCGCTCATCGAGCACGCCCTCGCCAACAACCCGGATTTGGTCGCCGCCACTTATCGCATCGAGCAAGCCCGGGCACAAGCCAACGCCACCCGCTCCGATTGGTTTCCCCAAGTCGGTGGCAGTGGTGGCGCCTCTGCCAACTATTCATCTCCCAACGCCGGTCAGGTCGCGCCTAATGGCGACCGTAACTCGGAATCCTACGACCTAAGAGCGCTACTCAGCTGGGAGCTTGACCTCTGGGGAGGAATCCGCCGCAGCAACGAAGCCGCGCGCTCGAATCTGCTGGCGGCCGAGTATTTGCGAGACGGCGTCCAGACCAGCCTCATCGCATCGGTCGCCTCCGCCTACATTGAACTCAAGAATCTCGATGAACGCCTCGCCATTTCTCGGCGCACCGTCGAAAGCCGCGGGTCCTCCCTCGACCTCGTCACCGCCCGCCGCGACGGGGGTGTCAGCTCCGACCTCGAAGTCGGTCAGGCCGAAGTGCTGTTAGGTCAGGCGCGCATCGCCATCCCCATCACCGAGCAGGCCATCGCCGCCAAGGAGAATGAAATCCGCTCACTGCTCGGCGATTACCCCGGCCGTGTCGCCTGCGGTGGTAGTCTCGACGCGCTCGACTCCTCGCTCAAAATCAAGGGCGGGCTGACCTCCGCCCTCATGGAACGCCGCCCCGACATCGCAGCTGCCAACCAGGATTATCAAACAGCCGTCGCCCAAATCGGTGTGGCTGAAGCCCTGCGCCTGCCTTCCCTTTCTCTAACCGGCAACGGAGGACTCATCAGCGACGAGCTCGGGAACCTGCTCGAAGGAAAATCCGGCACCTACACCATCGGCCCCCGTCTCGCCGGGCCGATCTTCGACGCCGGCCGCGGCAAGGCTCGTGTCGATGCCGCCAAGGCACGTGCCGGAGAGGCTCTCGCCGCTCACGACCGCGCCGCCAAACAAGCCTTCCGCGAAGCTGCGGATTCGATCAATGCCCACCTGAAAACCGGCCAGATCATCACCGAACAATCGCGCCTCGTGGCTTCCAACCGCAGGGTCGCCACGGTTGCCAATGACCGCTTCCAGGGCGGCGCATCCAGCTATCTCGAAGTCCTCGACGCCGCACGCAGCCTGTTCATCTCCGAGCTCGATCTGGCTGACGCTCGCCGCGACCGCCTGCTTGCCGTTGTCGAGGCATACCGCGCTCTCGGCGGCGGCTGGAAGTGACGTCCGCCCACGCAAGGGCAGAGCATCCGGTTTTCGACAAAGCCACGCTCGACTCCCGGTAGAGTGGGATGCACGTTCCCTCCAGTACTTCGCTTTTTCCATGAATTTCAAATCCACCCGCATCGCTCTTCGGAAATTGATTCCAGCTGGTGGCTGCACCAGTCGCTACCTCACCGTGCATTTCACAAATCGCATTTCTATCAGCGTCTCGCCTAAACACCGCATCGACGGCGTTCCCGCATCCGCTCTCGATGTCGGTGGCCCTTGCGGAGCACACACGGTGACCCGCGTTGAATCCCTCCAAGGAGTCTCCCGCAGCTTCGATCCACTCACGGAAGACACCGGCTACCGCATTGCCGGAATTCCGGTGAACAGCATGATCGAGGAAATGCTCGCCCGCTGAATTTCCTCCCCCCTTCATCCGCAGCTCGAAAATTTGTTCTTCAGGTCCATCCCATGCTTCCCGCACTCACCGGCCAGTCCCCTGAATCCCTCGCCGCCTGGCTGAAGGACGCGGGCGAACCCTCCTTCCGCGCCTCCCAGATCCTTGAGTGGGTTTGGAAAAAAAAGGTCACGTCCATCGATGCGATGAGCAACCTTCCCGCCACACTCCGCGGAAAATTGGCGGGGAATTTCCGCATCACCGCTCTGGAACACACCACCACCCAAGGCTCCGCAGACACCACCCGCAAATTTCTTTTCCGCCTGCATGACGGCCGCTATGTCGAAAGCGTCCTCATCCCCGCCAATCCGGCGCTTTATGGCGAAAAGTCAGACCGCCGCACGCTCTGCGTCTCCTCCCAAGTCGGCTGTGCTTATGGTTGCAAATTCTGCGCCTCGGGCCTCGCCGGATTCACCCGCAATCTCGATGCCTCGGAAATCGCCGGACAAGTCCTCGCTGCCGAACAGCTTTCCGGCGAACGCGTCGATTCACTGGTCTTCATGGGCATGGGCGAACCGATGGCGAACCTCGACAATCTACTCGCCGCGATTTCTCTAATCACTGGCGAAAAAACCCTCCATCTCGGCGCGCGCCATCTAACAATCTCCACCTCCGGCCTCGTCCCGCAGATCAAACAACTCGCCGAGCACCCGCAGCAGATCCGCCTCGCGATTTCCCTCCACGGAGCCACCGACGACGTCCGACAACAGATCATGCCGATCAACAAGAAGTGGCCGGTCGCCGAGTTGTTCGACGCGCTTGATTACTGGAATTCGAAAAAGAACCAAAAGCTCACCCTCGAATACATCCTCATCCAAGACGTCAACGATTCGTTAGAACAGGCAGCCATCCTCGCCCGCCACGCGCGGCGGTTAGGCGCGAAGGTGAACCTCATCCCCTACAACACCGTCGAGGGGCTCGAATGGAAACGCCCGCCTAACAATCACTGCCGCGCGTTCCAAGAAGTTTTGAAAAACACCGGCGTCACCGCAAATCTCAGGCTTGAAAAAGGTCACGACATCGATGCGGCCTGCGGCCAGCTGCGCCTCAAACAGGAAACCGAAGAAGGCATCATCGAGGCTCCGGCGAAACGCTGAGACGCACCATCCCGGAACTCAATTCGAGCCAGGCTCTGTCGGCGTCAGCGTGAACTCGAACTTATCGACGCCGCGCAGCAATTTCACCCGGACAGGCTGGCCGGGAATCAGATAGAAAAACGCATTGGCCGCATCCGCATAATCGTTGATTCGCCGGGTGCCGATGGCAGCCAACACATCCCCCGGCTGGATTCCTGCGGCGGACGCGGGGGAATTGGGCAGGGTCCGCACCACTTGTGGCGATTGGGTTTCCGCGCGGAGGGAAAGCCCCAACCAGCCACGGACCAGGCGCCCGCTCTTGCAGATGTCGCGTTGCACACGACGGACCGCCTCCGCCGGGATGGCGTAGCAAGTGTTGCCTTTACCCGTATCTTGGAAAACCACCGCAGCCACCCGGCCGGACTCGTCCATCAACGGCGTCCCAGGCGGCGGCACCTGACTGGCAAAAGTCACCCGCAACAACGCCAACGGCAGAATTTTACCCCCGACTTGCTTCACCCATCCAGTGGACCTGCATTTCACCGGGCCGGCGGGGGTGATGGCCGTTAGTGAGAGATTCGCACTGTCGCTGGCATCCTTCAGCCATTCGGGAACCGTCCCAGGAACTCCACCCTCGGCGCGAATAAAACCAAGCCGTGAGACCGGGTCGTGCCCGACCACCTCGAATGCCATCGATCGCGTTCCAAGTAAAAGTTTTGGACTCGCCGGATCCGCGCCCGGCCCCACGACGGCGACCAACAACGAGTCCGCATCGAGTGGAACCGCTGTGGATTGGATCACGCCGCCACCGTTGGATACCGTGAAATTCACCTGCCAGAGTGGGGAAACGGCGAGCGGTTCAGCAAGGCTGCTGGATATCAGACATCCTAGCCAAAATACAAAAAATCGAACCGGCAGCCGCCGGTGCGGGTGTTCCAAATCCAAAATCACGGAGTTTCCGGGATTAAAAGATCTGCTCGCCTGCGGTCCCTTGAGTCGAAGGACTCAGGTCCAACTGCTCGAGTTGCTCGAGAGGAGGCGCGGGTGCTGGAACCACTTGGTAGTTGACCGGAGCCACGGGCGCTTTCTCAACCTCAACACCGCGTGGCATGAGGAAAAACGCAACCGTAACCGAAGCGTAGGCCAAGCCGGCACCGTAAGCCCACTTCGAGGGACTCAAATCGGAGAACCAAGTTGTCACGCTAGAAACCCAGTTCATAAACCCGGATTTCTTCGCCGCCTGCTCGCGCTGGTTTTGATGAAATTCGCATAGGAAATCCTGCCAGTAACCCTCTTCAGGACGCTCATCGCGCCTGAGGGCTAGCAAATTTCCGAGTTGTTCGATCGATGGTTTCACTGCGATTGATAATTAGGAATTACAAAATAATTTCCCCACCCGCAAGCAATTTTTCAAAATCTTTCTTCCCAGCTATCCTGAAGGGCCGATTGAAGTTGAAGATGCGCATAATGGAGGCGTGAACGAATGGTGCCTTCCGAGGTGTTGAGCACTTTGGCAATCTCCCCGTGGGACATGCCTTGGATGTCGAACATCGTAACCACCATTCTGTGAGGATCAGACAGCTTCCGGAGCGCTTCGTTCAATTTTATCTGAAGCTCATTGAGATTGGTCTGCCGTTCGGGATTGGCCTCGTGAGTGGTGTCGATGAGCGCGGGGTCTTGCTGGACAGATGACTCCAAGTCATTCAAGCTCAAGCTGGTGCGACGCTTTCGTTTCTTCAGGAAATTCAACGTCAGATTGACCGAGATCTGATAGATCCAGGTGTAGAAGGTGGAACTTCCGCGAAATTTGCCGAGGGACTGATAAGCACGGGCAAAAATCTCCTGCAGCAGATCATGGGTATCCTCCTTGTGAGAGGTCATGTTGTAAACAAGGCCGTAAAGCTTGTCGCCATACTTGAGGATCAGGGCATCAAAGGCACGCGTATCGCCCTGTTGAGCGCGCGTGATGAGGTCCTGGTCAGGGTCGGGGGGACGGGGCTGACGAAACATGAAATCGGGGGTGGTGAGCAGCGCACCGAGACTACACGCCGAGCGGGACATGTAAAGCCATGTGACTGATACCGGGTTATTTACATTTGACCCAGCGCCCAGTCGAGCGCGCAATGATTTCCACATCTGCGAGCAATCCGGCTTTGACGCGTGGGGGATCAGGCGGCATCGTCCGCACGCGATGGCTTTTGCGGATGTTTTTCCAGAACTTATCAAGCGCCCGACGCCCTTGATGCGGCGTTTCGAGCACCTTGTTTCCGAGGAGACCGGCGGCCCGCTGGAGGCGCTGGCCCGGCGCAGCCAGGAAACGACGCGGCGGCATTTCGGGCGGACGATGCGCCTGTTCGCCCCACTTTATGTTTCCAACGAGTGCGTGAACAATTGCAGTTACTGTGGATTTTCGCGCGATGCGGGGATTTACCGGACCACTCTGACGGTGGATCAGGTGGTGCGCGAGGCGCGGCACCTGCACGGGCTGGGATTTCGAAATGTGCTGCTCGTCGCGGGTGAACACCCGAAGTTCGTCTCGGAAGGCTATTTGCAGGACTGCCTCGATGCGCTCAAGCCATTCATCCCGACGCTGGCGCTGGAGGTTGGCCCCATGGAAGATGATCAATATTCGGAAATTGTCAGCCATGGTGCGGAGGGGCTGGTCGTCTATCAGGAAACCTACCACCGCGAGACCTATCAGAAGCTCCACACCGCCGGGCCGAAGAAAAACTTCGACTGGCGCCTGAACTGCCCGGAACGGGCGTATGCTGGAGGTTTCCGGCGGATCGGAATTGGCGCCTTGTTTGGCTTGGGCGATTGGAAATTCGAGGCGCTGGCGCTTTGCGCCCATCTGGAATATCTCTACAAACACGGTTGGAAGGCGCAATACACCGTGGCTTTTCCCAGAATGCGACCCTACGCCGGCAACTATCAGTATGTCACCGATCCGGAGTTTTACCTGCCAGACAAGATTTTCGTGCGCTTGATCGCAGTGTTCCGGATCCTGTTTCCTCAGGTAGGCATCGTGGTTTCCACGCGTGAGCCCGCGCCGTTGAGGGACGCGATTGCCACGCTCGGCGTCACCCACATGTCGGCCGGCGCGCGCACCGAGCCCGGCGGCTACACCGGAGCAGGCAGTGATGACCTGCACCTGACCGTCAAGGGCCGCCGCGTCGAGCTTGAACAAAAATCCGGTTGTGAAAAGGCAACCGAGCAATTTCAAATCAACGACACCCGCAGCCCAGCGGAGGTCGCGGCGATGTTGCGGAGCCGGAATCTGGATCCGGTCTGGAAGGACTGGGATGAATCGTTGCTTGCGATTTCCTGATTCGATTGGCTAACGGCCTCCGGTTTTTCCGAGTTGAACGCAGCGAGGGTAGCGGATAGGTCGGGGCATGGATTTTGAAACATTGAGTCGTTGGGCGGATGAGGAACTGAAATCGTTGGTGAAAATCCTGCCGGAAGACGTGCGGGATGCGGCGAACAAGGTCGTCATTTCGCTCGAAGAACAACCGGGGCAAGGCAGCGATGACGCAACCCTGGAAGGCGACGAACTCGGGCTTTTCGAAGGCCCTTGCGCGATGGACGAGGATGGCTCCGGAGAAACCCCGCGGATTCGGCTGTTTCTGATGAATTTATGGGAGTGGACCGGGGAAGAAGAACACGACTACCGCGACGAGGTCGGTACCACCTTCCTCCACGAGCTCGGCCACTACCTCGGCTGGGATGAGGAACAGGTGGCAGAACGCGGGCTGGAATAATCTCGCGGCTTTCCACTTCCAACATCCCAGTCGACGGGATATTCAATAAGCAACCTCAACTATCGAAACTCATGGACATTCTCGGATTCATCAAAGGCGAACTGCTGGAAATCATCGAATTCAACGACGACTCGCGCGACACGCTGTCGTGGCGTTTTCCCGATGAGGACAAGGCGATCAAGAACGGCGCGCAATTGATTGTGCGGGAAAGCCAGGCGGCGCAGTTCGTCTATCTCGGCCAGTTCGGCGATTGTTTCGGCCCGGGAAAACACTCTCTCGTCACCGATAACATCCCTGTCCTAACGAAACTCAAGGGCTGGAAATACGGCTTCCAATCCCCTTTCAAGGCGGACGTTTACTACGTCACCACCCGGCTCTTCACCGGCAACAAATGGGGCACGGCGAATCCGATCATGATGCGTGACGCGGACTTCGGCGTGGTGCGTCTGCGCTCGTTCGGCACCTTTGATTTCAGAATCGTCGATCCATCGGTTTTCCTCAAGGAAGTGGCTGGCACCGACCATCATTTCCGGCTCGATGAATTCGCGGACACGATGCGCTCGCGGATTGTTAGTGTTTTCAGCGACGCACTCGCCTCCTGCGGCGTGCCGGCGCTGGACGTCGCCTCCCGCTACTCCGAACTCGGTGATGCCTTGCTGCCGCTGATCAATCCGCAGGTAATCCCCAAATACGGTATCGAGATCACCAGTTTCATCGTCGAGAACGTTTCCGTACCACCTGAAGTGGAGGCCGCCATCGACAAGCGCTCCAGCATGGGCGTGATCGGCAACCTCAACGACTACGTGAAATTCCAAATGGCGGAATCAATGACCAAGGGCGGCGGCGATGGCGGTGGATCACCTGCCGCCGCAGCCGGCCAAATGGCGATGGGCTTCGGCATGGCGCAGGAAATGATGAAATCCATGCAGGCCCAGCCGCCGCCGCTGCCGGGGGCCACCGCTCCCGCAGCCGCAGGATTTCCCGAACTTCTCAGCCCGGCGCAGGCTGCGGAAATCCTCGGGGTTTCAGAAGCGGATGTGATCGCCTCGATCGATGCCGGTGACTTGAAAGGCAAGAAAATCGGCGCGGCCTATCGCATCACGCGGGCCGCATTCGATGCCTTCCTCGCTGAGTAAACCGAAGCCATGGCCGAAGTCAGCGCACTGCGAAAACATCCCTGCCCGGAATGCGGCGGGGATGCCGAGTGGGATGCGTCCAAAAAGGCGCTCGCCTGCCCGTATTGCGGCACCATCCTGCCATGGTCCAATGGCAAGAATCCGTTAGGTGCGACCATCATCGAGCACGACCTCGACGAAGCGCTCGCCAGGATCCCCCCCACCCTGCGCGGACTCAAGGCGGTGAAAAAATCCGTGAAATGCGAAAGCTGCCAAGCCATCAGCATTTTCGACCCCGACCGCGCGGCGCAGCGTTGTGATTTTTGCGGATCGCCATCCATCGTTCCCGTGGACGATCTGGTCAATGCCATCACTCCGCAAAGCCTGCTGCCCGCGGTGATTCCCGCCACACAGGTCCGCGACCAATTACGCACCTGGTATGGCAGCCGCTGGTGGGCACCTAACAAACTCAAACGTGCCGCCCTCACCGACACGGTCCACGGCATTTATCTCCCCTACTGGACTTTCGATGCCCACGTCGATGCCGATTGGACCGCCGAGTCCGGTTACTATTACTACGTCAGCGAAAGCTACCGTGACGCAAATGGCAAAACCGGAACCCGCCAAGTTCGCAAGACCCGCTGGGAAAACAGCGCCGGCCACTTATCCCATTTTTTCGACGACGACGCCGTCCCCGGAACCGTCGGCGTGCATGCCGCGCTGCTGCGGAAAGTCGAACCCTTCCCCACCCTCACCGATCTCAAATCCTACGATCCCGCCTACGTCCGCGGTTGGACGGTCGAACGCTATCAGATCGATCTGCGGCAGGCTTCGCAAATCAGCCAGCAGCAGATGGACACTGTCATCCGCACCCTCTGCTCACGCGATGTGCCGGGCGACACCCAGCGGAACCTGCAAGTCGAATCCATCTATCAGG
>JBBECN010000208.1:0-2241 GCA_040881795.1 Akkermansiaceae bacterium | reverse complement strand
TGTTAGAAGACACCCTCGTCGTCTGGGGCGGCGAATTCGGCCGCACCTCCTACTCGCAGGGCCAGCTCACCAAGACCAACTACGGCCGCGACCACCACCCGCGCTGTTTCACCGCATGGATGGCTGGCGGCGGCGTGAAACCCGGAATAACCTACGGTGCCACCGACGACTACGGCTACAACATCGTAGGCCCCGACGGACAGAAGATCGAACCCAGCAAACACCACTTCACCCCCGGAGCCGTCCACGTCCACGACTTCCACGCCACCCTCCTCCACCAACTCGGCATCGACCACACCCGCCTCACCCATAACTTCCAAGGCCGCCGCTTCCGCCTCACCGACGTCCACGGCCACGTGGTTAAGGACCTACTGGCCTGATGAGCCCTGTGCAATCACCCGACCGCGTGGATGCCGATGGCGTGTTGATCGCAGAGGGCCGCGACTTTTTCCTTTTCTAGCAGCAGGGTTTTGCCTGCTTCGATCGCGATGCTGCCCACTCCGGCGGCGGCGCAGGTTTCGATGGTTTGCGGGCCGATCACCGGGACGTCGAAGCGGAAGTCCTGGTTGGGTTTGGACACTTTCACGAGCACCACCTCTTTGCCGCGGCCGAGTTCTCCACCGCGCTTGATGCAGGCGTTGGTGCCTTCGAAGGCTTCGGCAGCGAGCACCGTGCCGTGGCGGACGACGACGCTTTGGCCGATGTCGAGGGCGCTGGTTTGTTTGGCGATGCGGAAGCCGAATTCGGCGTCGGCGAGTTGGCGTTTTTTAAATTTCGGCCCGCAAACGTGGCCGGGGCCGGGAAGGTGGTCTTCGAGAAAAGTGGTGGCCGGGAGCAGATGAATGCCGTCCTTGGCGAGCTCCTTGCCGATGGCACCAAAAAGCGTCTCCGCATTGCGCTCCTTCACCCGCGCGAGCATCATCAAAATCCGTAAATCCGGCCGGAGGTCGAAAAGATTCTTCGGCGAAATTTGCCCCATCATCACCGCTTCGGTCGCCCCTTGGCGGAGGAAAAACTTGATCAGCTTGCTCAGTTGGCCGACGCGCACCCACTCGATGGCATCGGCGATTTTTCCGAGTTCGGGTTGGGTTTCGCCTTCGAAGGCGACCACCACCAGCTTGATCCCGGGAGACTGCCGGCGTGCGGCGTGGATGAATGTTTCCGGATAGACTCCGCTGCCTGCGATGATTCCGATGGTGCGTGGAGTGGGCATTCGACCTGGTCTGCGTGGGCGGTGACGGGGAAAACCGGCTGCCGCACGGAGCATGGAAAGTAGCGGCTGTGGGACTCGAACCCACACTCGTTAGAACTCGATTTTGAGTCGAGCGCGTCTACCAATTCCGCCAAGCCGCCTTGGTTGGCGGGACATTGGCGGGACATTTCGCGGAGCGCAAGCGGATTTCTGCCAATCTACCGCATCACCACGCCCGCTCCCCTCGCCCATCACACGGCAGCCAGAGCAGGGCGACGGTTTGGACTTTGACGTTGGTCTTGGTGGGTTTGATGGATTCGGTTTCGAGCGGGAGTGAGGCGGGGTCGAAAGACTCGGAGATTTTGGCGACTTCCGCCTGAAGCGCGGCTTGGAGGGTTTCGATTTCGGCGGCGATGCCACCCACTTTGGCGTCCGCGTTGGCGACGTCTTGGTGTTGTTTGTAAGCGCTGGAGGCCTTGCCGATGGAACTGCTGCCGCGGGTGATGGATCCAAGCCCGGCCTTGCGGCCGAAAAGTCCACCGAGGATGCCGCCGAGCACGGACACGCCGGCTTGCATTTTAGCGGCGTTGGCTTCGGCTTTTTCCTTGGAGAGCTGGCCTTCTGCGGTGCGCAGCCGGGTTTCGAGGGTGGTGACTTTTTTCGCAGTGGCCTCGCGGATTTTGTCGATCGCCGCATCGCGGGCTTCGTGCGCCTGGTGCAGCAGGCGGGCGCGGAAGTCCGCTTCACTTTCGCCCAACTGCGACCAGGCTTTGAGCGGTGTGCAGCTGAAAACATCCGCCCGCTCGTTGCGATAGAGCCACTCGCCGAAATCCTTTTCCACCTGCTTGTAGTTTGCCGCGTTCATCGCGAATCCCGGCAACTCGGCGAATCCAGCACCTGCGGCCGGCGCGCCGACACCCTCTCCCAGCTTGAGTGGCGGCGGCACGGTTTTTTCCCAATCGATGCCGGTGGCGGTGATCGGATTGACGAATCTCACCGTCCGGCTGCCATCGACGCCCGCCTTGGCGGAGGAAAAATGCACAATCCCC
>JBBECN010000207.1:0-2252 GCA_040881795.1 Akkermansiaceae bacterium | reverse complement strand
TCGGTGGTCAGTTGCTCAGAGAGCAGATCGCGGTCGTCGAGTTTGAAAAGCGGGTCACCCTTTTTTATGGCATCGTTCACCTTGCCAAAAACTTCAGTGACCAAGCCGGGGAGGGGAACGCCGATGGCGACATTCTCGCTCAGTGCTTCGAGAATCCCGGTGGCGGCAACAGCATCCGGATAGGGTTTCTGCGGCGGCGGCACGGGCGGATCTCCGGCGGGCGGCATCTCACGCTCCGCTTGGGTGCGGGAGACGGCCACGATCATCACCACACCGGAAATCGCGGCGAGGATGGATCCGTAGCGGAGGAGTTTGGACATGAAATTCATGGTTTCAGTTAGTGGGCGTGTTCGTGGACGAAATGCGGTGGATCCTGATGGGCTTGTTCGCGGACTTCGATGATCTCACCATCGTCCATCCGGGCGATGCGGTCGGCGTAGGAGAAAATCCGGTTGTCGTGGGTCACGATGATGACCGCGCGTTCGGGCGAGCGGGCCACTTGGCGGAAGAGATCGAGCACGATCTCGCCGTTCTGCGCGTCGAGCGCGGCGGTCGGTTCGTCACAAATCACCAGCGGCGGCTCGTGGACAAGCGCGCGGGCGATGGCGACGCGTTGCTGCTGGCCGCCTGATAGTTTGTTAGGGCGTTCTTTCCAGCGCTCGCCCAGTCCCACGCGTTCGAGCACTTCGCGTGATCGCTTCAGCGCCTTGCCGCTGGAGACGCCATGGATCAGCAACGGAATGCCGACGTTTTCCGCGACGGTGAGAGTCGGGATCAGGTTGAACTGTTGGAAAATGAAGCCGATGTTTTTCGCGCGGAAGCGGGTGAGGGCACCGCCGGACATTTTGTGCAACGGATTGCCAAAGACGTGAATTTCGCCGCTTTCCGCCCGCATCGTCCCGGCGATCGCGCTGAGCAGCGTGGTTTTGCCACAACCCGACGGGCCGACGAGCATCAGGATCTCGCCGGCGTGGGCTTGCAGGTTCACCTGCTTGAGCACGTGGATTTTGTCCGGACCGTCGCCGAAGCTTTTTTCGACGGCGCGGACGTCGACCACGATGTGGGATGATGGAGTGGAATCAGGCACGGAAGACCATGGCGGGTTCGTAGAGACTGAGGCGGATGATTCCTAACAGTGCTGCGATCATGCAGATCACTTGGATCACACAAAACGCGGCGACCGGGATCTGCCATGGCATGTAAAATGGCGGTTGGCCGTTCTCGATGGCACCGAGGGCGAAAAACGAGGTGGCTAACAGCCCGAGCCCGAAGCCGATCATGCCGACGGTCAGCGCTTGGAAAATCAGCATCAAGCTCAAGCGGAAATTGGACATGCCCATCGCTTTCAATGCCCCGAGATGTTTCAAATTATCCAGCACGAAGGCGTAAAATGTCTGACAAGCGATGGCCATTCCGACGATGAAGCCAATCACCACGGTGGTGCCGAATGAAATCGGGATACCGGTGTTTTTCACATACCACCAGACGGTCGATGTGTTGAAATCCTTTTTGTTTTCTCCGAAGTCGCGGTTCACGTAGGCGCGTAATCCGGTTTGTTTCTCGATTTCCTTCACCGCTTCATCGGTGGTCATCCCCTCGATCGGCGCGGCGATGACGGCGGACAACATTTTGCGCGATGCCGGAGTGTATTGCAGTGCGCGTTCATAGGTCGTCCAAATGTAGGGCCCGCCGGTGAACGAGCGCATCGCCTTGCAGATGCCGACGACCCGCGCTTCGATGTCGTTGATTTCAAAGATGCTGCCGATCCCGATCGGGTTCGCTCGGTCCATCGAAAGCCGCTCCACTGCCAGTTCGTCGATCACCACGGTGTTAGGTAGGCGCAGGTCTTCGAGCTTGCCCTCGACCATGCGGCCCGGCGCGCCGGCGAGGGATGCGGCGTCGATGCCGATGAGCTGCACGGTCTTGAACGCGCCGTCGCCAAGTCGCACCCGCTGGATGCCTGAGTAGAGTGGCATCGCCCAGCGCACGGCGGAAACCGAGCGGACACGGGCGACGTCGGTGTCGCGCATCGGATTGGTTTCGTTGATTTGCTCGACCCGCTCCTCGACCACGAATATCGGCGCGGCAACATTTTTCAAGGTGGAGGTCGTCCACCGCATCAGTCCGCAAAAGACGGACGCCTGTTGGACAATAAGAAAAGTGGCGAAAAACAATCCCGCCACCAACATCAGATACTTGGCCGTATCGCCAAAAAGCATTTTGAGAGCGAGGCCGATCATGCGAAAAAGCGC
>JBBECN010000206.1:0-14523 GCA_040881795.1 Akkermansiaceae bacterium | reverse complement strand
AGGAGCGCCGACGTCCCCGTCGGCACAGCGAATGGAAAGCCAACGAAAAAGCCGCGGATGACGCCTCGTTGTCACCTCATTCGCATGCCAACGAGGACGTTGGCGTTCCCAGCGCCCTCAGGAGCGCCGACGTCCCCGTCGGCACAGCGAATGGAAAGCCAACGAAAAAGCCGCGGATGACGCCTCGTTGTCACCTCATTCGCATGCCAACGAGGACGTTGGCGTTCCCAGCGCCCTCAGGAGCGCCGACGTCCCCGTCGGCACAGCGAATGGAAAGCCCACGAAAGAGCCGCAAACGACACCTCATTCGCATGCCAACGAGGACGTTGGCGCTCCCGGGGGACACCGCTTCTTCCGCTCAATCCGCGCTTAAGAATTTGAAGTCGCGAAAATAGAGCGACTGCACCTTGCCGTCCGGGTCGTCATAAAGCACGACCACCCCGGGTTGGGTGCCATTTTCCGTCATCCTGCGATGACGAACTTTGGATCGTAGAACGAGAGCGCTTTGACTTTCCCCTCTTCATCCTCATACAAGACCACCACATAGTTTCCCGGGTCCTCAGTACCCAACGTGGCAATCAACTCGCCATTGACGGTTAGAACCATCTCGGACTTTGCCTTACCGAGACTCATGCTGGTGACCACCAGTCGTTTCGCAAAAAGCGGCACGGCCTTCTTGTTCTCGCCCACAGTCACCATCACCCGGACATCATCCTGTGAACACAGCGAAATCACGGCCAGCCGATAGCCACTTTCCGGATCGCTTTGTTTAAGCCTGAGGATTTTGGTCTCCCAAACCGGAGGATCATCGGCTTTTTTTGCGGGAATTTTTTCCGCAAAACCAATCAGAGTGACGGTTTCACCGGTGTTGAGCGTGACTTTTGTCGTCCCGGATTTGACACCCTCTTTTTCGATCAGCACGGTGTGGGAACCCGATTTCAGACCAAATCCCCCGGTCCTTTGCCCCAGCTTGTATCCCTTCGGAAAGATGTCCTCGCCGTCGATTCGAATCGAGGTGTTACCCACCCCTGGAGCAACTGCATTGACGATTCGGACGAACCCCACTTCGGGCGGGGCATCCTGCGCTTGGGCCATGGGAATGTGCGTCAACCATGGTGTGAGCAACGAGCAGGCGAGCAAATATTTAGAAATCATTTTCATGGAGGATCATTAACTTGGATTTGGATGGGTCGATGGAACCGTCAGCCCTGCGCTCGCCTGGATCGGCGAACACGGTGTAAACTTTTCTAACTTCTGACAAAACTTCGGTGGCCGAAGTCGCGCTGACCGTGGGGGTGATCGCCTGGCCGACGACCCAGATGCGGAAGTTCCGGCTTCTCACGGTGGACGCTTCATAAACCCGGGCGAAGATCTCCTCGGTCGCCGAATCGGTTCGCTGAATCGTCGCTCCTCCAGTCATGAGGTTCTTGTTACCGAAAACCAGCGCGCCCGAAGAGTCCCGCGCCTCTGCAATTTCGGAAGGACTGGCGAAGGGGGTTTTTTTACGAGTCAGAATGATCGCATCGGCAATGCGGAGCGCCTCAGCCTCGATTTCGGCATTCGACAACTGGAACGCATCAGCGGGAGGAGCCATACGTCCGGAAATATCGTGAGGCTCGGAAGTTCGGCGGGACAGTTTCGGATCCATCATCAACTGGCCGATGGCAAGCGCCTTGAGCGCATCACGACTTGCGGTATTCAAATTGATATGACCGTGGATTTCCACCAGTGGGCCTTCTCGATCGGCAGCCAGTTCGGAACGAGAGATGCCGGCGTGAAACAGGTCCAACAGGCGATAGGCCTCCATTCCCGGGTCCGCAGGCTTGTCGAAAGCCGGATGCTCGGGCCGCCCGATTCGAAGGGTGTTGCCACCGCCATACCGGGAGTCCCCGGTGGTGGTGGTCTGGATGTCACCCCATGAAAGATTCGGACCGGGTGGTGGTGGGAGATTCCACATCACGGGGTCGTAAATCCGTCCCAATTCCGTGGCACTGTAGAAACGATTTGCCCCCAAGGGTGAAAGCCGCAGTGGCGCTTCCTCCCGGGGAGGATTTCGCAGCACCGAACCCTCCGACAACTGGAATGGAGCGGCATCAGGGTCCTGCTGAGTGTTGGACTGCGTCAGTCCCGTGACGGATTCACAAGTCGAATTGTGACCTCCGTCCGGCCACTCGGAAGGCATCACCCTGCCATAGACTTTGGTTTTTGTGGCATTGTCCCCCCTGTAGATCTGGTAGCGGATATTCCTGCGGTTGGGACTGAAGTTGACGGGATAGGCATTCGCGTCCTGGGCGGCGGTGATGTAATAGGCCATTCTCGGATCTCCCATGTTGTTGATGAATCCACCCGTGCTGCTGGCGGAGTAAGAATGTCCCGGGATGGTGGTGCGGACCGATTGACGGTCCCCGCTGGGATACCTCAGGGAACTATCATTGCGGTGCAGCCCACCGCGAGATTGATCCACCAGTTGTCTGTTCCACTTCATCTTATAGCCGGCTCCTGAACTCCCGTGGCGCTCTCCTTCGAGGATCAAAGGTGACGGAATGAAGACGGCTGATGGACCGGCGTTGAGCCTGTAGGTCACCTCACCGCATTTGATCATCCGGTATTCGTTGGGCTTGAGATCAACGACTGAAACAGCCGGATACCAATAGGCACCATCGACATTCGTTAGAGTCGGCGTGGCTTCCGTCATATCCGCAAGGGTCACCTCCGGATTCGCCCCCAAGGTAAAAGTGTAGCGGGTGTCATGGGTGATTTCCGCAGTGCCGGAAACTGGCTGATCGCTCATATTCCAGAGTTCCACATAGGTGGCGACTTTGATGATCACATATTTGCGGCCTGCCTGGGTAGAGACATTGTCCCAACGGAAGCGCATGAGGAACTCGCTGACCAGAGGGTATGCGTCCAATCCGCGATATCCGGCACCCAGGGTGGATCCTGGCTCCGAATCCGCGTAGTCGATGGCATTTGCGGCAAGCGTCTTGAGATAGTCTTCCGAGGCTGGCAAACCGCCTTTGCGCCCCTCGAATTTTGGCAGGCCTTGTTTGATGAAACCGGCCATTTCGTTGACGGCATTTTCACCGCCTGTGGCGAGCAGTCGGTTGAGATTGAGCTTGGGCTTTCCGGCGAGCGAGGAATCCACCCCGGCGGAGAAGGGCACGAGCGGTTGCTCCTTGTAGGCCCGGTGACCGGCGGAAAGACCTTTTTCGAGAGCACGGGCGGTGCTGTCGCTCAACTCCCGGATCTTAGCGAGGGCGGAAGGTGGCCCGGGACTATCAAGGCGGACAAGTGGCGGAGTGATTTCTGCTGCGGCCAATACTGAGTCCGGTGAGAGCATAACGCCGCGGTTCTTGATCAGCGTCTTGCCCAAAGCCGGTTGGGTTCCTCCCACCGAACTGGCAGCGAATGAGTCGAGGACAATTTGATTGAGTGCGGGTTCGTCCTCGGCACGCGCTTCCGGATTCAAGCCGGCTGCGGGAAACGGCCACGGGGCGCGCGCGTGAGATCCCCCTTCGCCTTTCTGATTGCCGGCGACCTTGGCGTCCACGCGGCTTTGTAGATCCTCGACCCAGTAGGCATAACGCCCGACCGTGCGGTTCCTTTCATCCTGCACTGGCAGCCAGGATGCCCTGACCTTGTCTTGATAGGGTAAGGCGGTGAACTGGAAATACCCTTTCGGATCCGTGCCGCACAAAGGCTCGATTGGCGGAGCGGCCAAGGCTGAATCCAGGGGCTTACCCAAAGTGCTGAAAAGCGGTAAATATCGAAACGACGCCGCCGGGCCGGAACTGGCACTGCCGCGGGCAAGAAACAAATGCGGCGCAGGCTCGGTGTCGGCTTCAAGCGATTCCACCAGAGTCGATTGAATGACCATGAAATCATCGTTGGTAGCCTCCTTGGCGAGCACGCCTTTGACATCTTCCAACCCGGCGCGGGCTGCTAGATTGGCGCGCTCCCGATCCGAAAAGGCACGCGACGTGTTACGCTCGATGCCGACGATGAGAAGCACTCCTACGGAGAGGATCAGCAGTGCGCCGACGACGACAAGGATGGCGGGCAAGGTGAAGCCCCCAGCCGCCTTGTGTTGGGGCGTTATGTTAGAGGGTTGCATGGTTTCCAAAACGCAGGGTGGCTGCGTAAATTTCGAGGTCTTTGTTGCGGTCGGCTTGGGTGGGGTTTCCGAGCAATTTGCCGGCGCTGCCTGTGCCATTCCAATCACCGGTCGATTTGAGTTTTCCGGCGAGTTCGCGGCGGGCGATCACCAGCTTGATGTCGATGGCTTCAGGGCCGGAGAGGTCGTTTACCACCCAGTCGATCCACTGGCCGGAAGCATCGCGCGAGCGCGGGCGCGCCTCGAAGGCCACGACTCCGAAAGCAATCGGCTCGTCGAGCTTTGGCTGCTCTTCAAACAACGGGCCGAGCAGCCCGGCCTTCACGCCTTGGAAGGTATCATTGCTCTCGCGAAATCCGCGCATCAGGCAACGCACGGTTCTCCCGCCGATCAGGACATCCTTGATGTAGTAGTTCACCGCGCAGAGATCACCGATTCGGCCGGCATCGGTTTGGGCCGCAGCGGGCTGGAGACTGAGGAATCCGAGGCGAGCGGCAGGCCAGGACTCGCCGGATTTTTCGATCACGCTGTCCTTGTGGAATTCCGCCGTGCTCAAATCGGAGGCCAGCTGGGTGATGAGGGCGCGTGCCTCGCGCTCGCTGGCGACACTGCCACCCACGCGCTCGTAACCGTCGCCTGAACTGCCGAGCATGGTGGCGGCGAGGATGAGAATGATGGACCCGATGGCCATCGAGAACATCAATTCGATGAGCGAGAATCCGCTGTGAGGTGGGCAGTGTGAACTCATGGAACGCGGGTGTAAAATTCGAGTTTCTGGCGCTTCGCCACCGGGATGCCTGACGGGTATTCGATGGAAATCCGCGCGCGCAGCATCGGGGTGGCACCCGAGGCGGTCGTGGTCGTCGTGGAGCTAAGCGAGGCGATGTAGCGGATGGCTTGGCCGTCGAGATCCTTGGCACCCTTGTCGTAAACCGCCTTGCTGAGCTTGCCGACCAGCTTGCCTTCCGGAGAAAATGCCAGCGCCCAGACATCACCGGACGGTGGGAAAATTTCATTCACTGCCGTCGCCGTGAAAAACTGCGGGCGGCCTTCGCGGGATGCTAGGATTTCCTCCATGCAGTTCGGCACGATCCATGCGCTGCGGGTCTCGGCTTCGGCAGACATGCCGCTTTTCCCAGACTCTGCAAGTGATGCGAACACGAGCGGAATCGCCACCGCGAGCACGCCCATGGCGATGACCGTTTCAACAAGCGACGAACCCCGTTTCCGAGACGTTTTTGGCAGGGCTGGGGTCATCCGTCGAATCGGTAGGGACGTGCGGTGACACGTCCGATTTTTAGGCGGTTTTCGGATATGGATTTCTGTGCCCCGCGCATGTTGGCGCTTGCTTTGCCGCCGCGGTAGGCGCCTTCCGCGATGCGCATGACGATCGGCGTGGAACCCGGGGGATGATGAAGCCCGCCCCGGGAGTTGAAGGCGATGGCATGGACTTTCACGCTGAGATTCTTGGATCCTCCGTAAGTGACCGTGATCTCCTGCTGGTCGAGAGGATTGGCCACGCCATCGACCTCGCCGCCGAGCATGACAAGCCCGGTGTTGAGAGTTTGCCAACGGCTCAAAAGCACGCCTTTGACTGGGGTGGCAGGCGCACTCGAAAGATCCGGCCATTGGTCCACCGCAACGCTGAAAAGTCCCACCCGGCAGCGTTCGTCACCGGCAGGAAGGTCTCCAGGTTCGGCGATCGCCAGCAGCACCAGGGAGCGCGACGTGATGGCCTTGGTGCGCGCCTGCTCGATCAGTCCGGAGAGCATGTCGGTTCCGGCCTTGCGCGATTGGGATCCGCTGCCGTTGAGCAGTCCGACGCCAGCCGCCATCAGGGTGACCAAAATGGCGATCACCGTGACCATCTCGATGAGGGTAAACGCGCGCCTGATTGGAAAATATGACTGGTTTGGAAGCGGAATTATCACGGACTGCACCTGTGGAAACTGAGTGATTGGTTGCACGGTTCGTACCAAGACCAGGTAAACACAGCAACCATCGAGCGCAATCTTCATCGCTCAACCCACAGTTTGTGACGAGTCCGGCACCACCCGACTATTTCGGAAACGCGTAGTATATCGGCAAGCGCCTCAATCCGAACGCACATCATACCAGAAATGATCCGCCGCTTGCTGGTCGTCTCCCCGAAAAACACGGCGGACAAACGCCGGGTTTTTGAACAAATACCAGTCACCGAACTGATCGAACTTGCGACAGGAAGTGATCAAAGCCGCTCGGAAGAGCGTGCCCCAGCCGCGCCCGCTCACCTGCCCGTGTTTTTTCAAACGCCGGGCGAAATCGACGTCCTCCACCGAGACGAAGCGATCGTCAAATCCACCGATCGCATCAAAATCGCGCTTCAGGCACCAAAATAGCCCGAAGCTCACTCCGGTGAAGGCGAGGTAGGGCAAAATCGCCAGGGCACTCGCCAGAATCCCGAGCGACCAGCGCTCCGGATACACCATCGCACCGCCGCCGACGATTCTGCCGGAATCAAGACGCTGCAGAATTTCGCGAAAACTGTCAGGATGCATGCGGCTGTCGGCGTCGCAGGTCACGATCACCTCGCCGGTGGCTGCGGTGGCTCCGGCGTTACGGATCTTCGAGAGATTCCGCGCATCCTCGCGCACGATCACGCAGCCGTGCTTGCGGGCGATGCTTTCCGTTTCATCCGTGCAGCGATTGAGCACGACGATGATTTCGACCCCCTCATCGATGCGTTCCTCCGCCTTGCGGGCGGCATCCAGACATCCTGTTAGAAATGCGGCCTCGTTGTGCGCGGGGACAATCAGCGAGATCCGGGGCTTCATCGCTTTTCGACTTCGGTGGGTTCATCCTTGCGCGCGCGCCCACCGAGGATCCCATCCAAAACGCCTCCGACGTCACGGATAAGGCCGCTGTTTTCCTCGATGATCTTCACGCCCTTGTCGATGATTTTGTTAGAATCCTCGCCGATCACCGAGCGGGTGAACTTGACCACCTTTTCGCCGGTTTCCGGGATTTGATCGAACATCCGCAGGCCGGCGGCGGCGATCAACCTGTCAGTTAGATCTTCCTTGGGATCATCCAAGGTGCCCGTGATGCGCACGGGTGCCCACAGCAGTCCGCGCTCGCCGGCGATGAACACGTCGGTTTCCGCACCCGGGATGCTGGCCAAGGTTCCCGGCGCGAGGCCAAGGCGGAAAATCCCGTCGAGTGCGCGCCCCCGGATGGTGATGCCGCCTTCTAACCGGACCAAGCCCTCGCTGGACAAGACCAGATTGGTGAGAGCGAGTTCGCCAGCCTGCCAGCGCCAGTCGGTGTGGGCGTCGTTGAGATTGAGCACGCGGAACCGGCGGGTGTCGGCGTAGGCGGCTAGCGCATCGAGCATCGGCAGCGCGGTGAGCACGCCACCCTGGATCTTGAGGCTTCCACGCGCCTTCGGGAAACCGGGGGTGTTGTCCAAAATGAAAGATGATGACACATCGCCGGTGAACCGTTTCGCCCAGTCATCGCTAAAAATATCATTGCATTCCAGCCCGGATGCGCCGCCTTCAAGGGTGTATTGCCGCGATTTCATGTCCCACTCGCCGGTGGCTTCGATGCGGCCGTTTTCCCATGCGAGGATGGTTGAATCGGTTAGGAAAACTTGTCCGTCCTGATAGCGTAGCCGCAGCCGGTCGAGGCGGATTTCCGGCACAATCTTTAATGGCAGGCTGATGGTCCCGCCCTCGACGGTGCCGCGATAGGCATTCTTGGCACCGGCGGGCTCCACCCGCACCCTCATGCCGCTGGCCACGGCGAGCCCCTGGTCGAGGATCGCCTTCACCACCACTTCCTGCACCTCGAGGCCCTGCAGCTCAGCCTCGCTGGGCAGCCAGCGCGACTTGTCCGGTTTCGGCGTGCTGCTTTTTCGCGTAACTGGCGGATTCTCAAAATCCGCTTTTTTCGTGGCATCCACGGAAACTTCCAAGCGTCTCAAATTCGATTGGCGGATCTCCCACACGCCACGGGTGATGCCGCCGAAGCCCACCTCGGTGTGCAGGCCATCCGCGCGAAGCCGGGTGACGGGCCCGCCGCCCTTCGCTTCGAACGAATCGGTGTCCACCGCCAGCCCTTCCCATCGAAATGGCGCAAATTCGCCCGTCACTCCCGCCGCCTCACCGACCTCGGCGGAGAGAAATTTCCGGAAGGAATCGCTATGCAAATAGTGACGCAAAACCGCGTAGCCGATGCCCAGACCCAGAATGCCCAGCACCAGCACCCAGATGGTCGCCCGGCCTAACCATCCGCTGCCGCCAGTGGCGTTTTTTCGTCTCGATCTGCGACTCATCCCCAGCATCTTAGACAGGCGGGCTATTACCGCAAGCTCGCGAAATTTCATGGGCAAAGCCTGAATTTCATGCTCTTTCCATCATGCACCGCCCATGAAACGCCGCCACTTCCTCACCACCAGTTCCGCCGCCCTCGCCGCCGCCACCCTCACCGGTTGCAGCAAAAAACCCGGGACCACCCTGCGCATCTACACCTGGGCGGATTACCTCGACCCGAAACTCGCCGCCGCTTTCGAGCAGAAATTCAATTGCAAACTCGAAATTGACACCTTCGATTCCAACGAAGCGATGTATGCCAAGCTCAGTGCCGGTGCCACCGGCTACGACCTGCTCAACCCCTCTTCCTACATGGTCAAAGCCCTCATCCGCGACAAGATGCTGCTGCCGCTCGACCATGCCAAGCTGCCGAATTTAAAACACATCGACGCCGCCTACCTCAAGCTCGCGCTCGATCCCGGGATGGTCCATTCCGTCCCCTACATGATGGCCTGCACCTGCATGGCCTGGCTCGGTAGCAAGGTGGCCGAATCGGTTCCATCCTATGCCATGTTTGACCGCCCCGCGCTCAAGGGACGCATCACCTTGTTAGATGACATGCGTGAGGTCCTCGGTGCCGCGCTGCGCTCGCTCGGCCTGCCACTGAACTCGGTCAATCCGGCCGAACTGGGCCAAGCCCGCGACGTCGCCCGCCGCTGGAAAAGCAACATCGCAAAATTCGACAGCGAGCAATACAAAAGCGGCATCGCGTCCGGCGAGTTCCACCTCGTCCAAGGTTACGCCAGCGACCTGCTTCAAGTGGCTGAAGAAAACGAGGACATCGTTGTGAAAATCCCGCAGGAAGGATCCGCCTTCTCCTGCGACGATCTCTGCATCTCCAAGGATGCGAAAAACATCGAACTCGCCCACCAGTTCATCGACTTCATCACGGATCCGGCCAACGCCGCCCAAAACATGGAGGAAATCACCTGCCGTGCGCCTAACAGCAGTGCCTATGTCCTTCTCAGCGAGGACTTCCGCGGCAATCCTGCGTTGTTTCCAGACGAGGTGGTGTTCGCGAAATGCGAGGCCATTGATGACCTCGGTGACGCGCTCGCCCTCTGGTCAAAAACCTGGGATGAGGTCAAAGCATCCTGAGCGCCGGACGGTTTAATCCTTCCGCTTCAGCAGTGGGAACAACACCACATCCCGGATCGTCGGCGCGCCGGTGAGCATCATGCACAGGCGGTCCAGGCCGATTCCGATGCCGCCAGCGGGGGGCATGCCGCATTCCAACGTTTCGATGAAATCGTAGTCCACCTTCTGCGTCTCGTCGCCGGACTGGTGTTCGAGGCGTTCGCGTTGGACGTCGGGGTCGTTGAGTTCGGAGTAGCCGGGGGAGATTTCCTGACCGTTGATGATGAGTTCGTAAACTTCCACGGTTTTACCACCGGGGCTGACCTTGGCGAGCGGGACGAGTTCGCTGGAGACGCGTGTGACGAAACAAGGATCGAAAGTTTTCTCCTCAACGAGTTTTTCAAAAACCTGCTGGATGACTTCGTGGTCCTCCATGTTTTCAGAAATCTGCACGCCGAGTTTCTCACAGCGTGCGCGGCGTCCTGCGGCATCGATGGTAAAGAAATCATCTCCGGCTGCTCCTGCGATCAGCGTGTGGTAACTCTCGCGCTTCCACGGCCGGGTGAGGTCGATGGTGCGGGTGACGTTGCCGTCCTCGTCCTTGTGCTCGATTTGCAGGCCACCGCAGAATTTTTCTGCCAGATGACAAGTGAGTTCTTCCACCAGATCCGCCATTTCCTCGAAATCGGAAAACGCCCAGTATGCCTCTAACATCGTGAACTCCGGATTGTGGCGGCGCGAGATGCCTTCGTTGCGGAAGCTGCGGTTGAGTTCGAAAATCTTGGTGAAACCACCGACTAACAGACGCTTGAGAAAAAGCTCGGGCGCGATGCGCAGCGTGAGCGGCATGCCGAGCGCGTTGTGATAGGTCTCGAATGGTCGCGCGGCGGCACCACCGGCCACGTCCTGGAGCATCGGCGTCTCCACTTCGAGGAAACCACGGTCCTGGAGGAAGCGCCGGATTTCGGCGATCATCTGCGAACGTTTGACGAAGAGCGCGGCACTTTCCGGATTGCCCATCAGGTCAAGGTGGCGCTTGCGGTATTTGATCTCGCGGTCGGCGACGCCATGCCACTTGTCTGGCATCGGGCGCAACGACTTCGAGAGCACGGTGAATTTGTCCATCTTGACCGTCGGCTCACCAGTTTTTGTTAGGAAAGTCTCACCTTCAATACCGATCCAGTCACCACGATCGAGGCACTTCCAGGCGGCGATTCCGGTTTCGTCCAATGCTTTCACATTCATGTAGCCTTGGATGTTTCCGAGCACATCGGCGATTTGGAAAAAGCAGGACTTGCCCATGTCTCGGAGCGCGGTGATGCGGCCGGCGACCTTCACTTGCAGCCCTTCGGCAAAATTCGCGCGAAGATCGGCGGGCGTCGTCGAGACCTCGAAGCGGGCGCCGTAGGGATCGATCCCCAGTTCGCGGAGTTTTGCGAGCTTCTCGCGGCGGACGGCGATCAGTTCGGCTTCGGTGGATTGCGGTTGCGGCGGCGTGACGGTTTCACTCATGTCGGGGAGGGGCTTAGGCGGCGGCGTGGTTTCCCGCAAGGGTTGAAACAGAACTGGGACGATAATTTTCAAATGCACCTGAATAGTTTTCTGCCCCGATCGGGGGCATTTTTCTCAGAATTCACTAGAAATGCTTCTGTATTCAAGGGCTTCAGCACCCAGACCCGATATCACGAATCCAAGAATTGCAGGGGAACCGCGCTAGGATTTTAGTGACCCCAAAGTATCAACCTGCTCCCGTCTATCAAACTTCCCGAGTATTTTGGTAGGGTTTATATCCAATATAAATTAGGTTAAATATTATTGATCAATGACTTATGACATGTAGGCAGTGTTGCGAAATGGTTGCTGTTACGAATTTACCCTTGGGATCGATCGACGCGGTTCGCCCGGTTTTCCTGATTGTGATGGGAATTTTTCTGATGGTCATCGCTTGGAGGGTTTCCCGAGTCTCGGACGTTTGGACCGGGCGGATGATCGTTGCTGGCTCGTTGCTGTTGGGATTCGGCTACGCATTTTTGCTGCCACTCTACCAAGCGGGAGTGATCGAGAGTTACTCTCCAAGGGGCCACTACCAAAGTGGCCCGGCGTCCGCGGTGGGCTGGCACGCCGTGAAAATTCTCGCCATGAACGGCGGATGGCTCCTCTTCGGTATCGGTCTCGCCATGCATGCCAAGCTCTTCAACGCCCCGGCCCCCCGCCCGGCGCTCAATCCCCTCACTCGCACATCGCATGAATCTGTTGCTTGAATCCGTTTTTGAGAATAGCATCGCGTTTGATGCATTCGGCATCATCGGCTTGAGTTTGTTAGCCTTGGCGGCCGTCAAACTCGCCCGCCGCCATCAATCCTGGGGCGGCACCATGATGGCGGTGGGGGCGATTTTCTTGCTGCTGGCGAGGCTCTACACGATCCTTTCACCACATCTTATCAACAACGATGTGCTATACATGATTGGCCCGGTCGGCATCAGCTTGATGATTGGCCTGCCACCGCTGCTGCTCGCCCTGGGCCTCGCCGGATTCGTCTGGGGCTTGTGGGGACACGAGCGTTGGATGAATGAGGAAACCCGCTGAAGGCGCACGAGCAAGCAGTGAAAAATTCGTCCTGAAGACCTTATTTTCAAATACCTACGCGATTGCGTTAGTTGAGGTGCTGCTGGAGTTTTGATTCACCCCCGTCCAAGAATCGGGCGTCAAGGGCGGGTGATTTTCAATCGAATCATCCGTCTCTCGGCCTCGCTGATGAGCACGTTGTCCCGTGCTACAAACGTGGTTTCGGTTTCTGATAGAATTAATTCATCATTCCAATTCACCAGATCGTCGGAAACTTCGGCGCCCCAGATGATATCGACGGCTTCGGTGTTTTTCGGGACGGATAGAGTCAGATAACCGTCGGTTTCACCGGCGATGGCGCTGGAAATGTTCGGCAAATTCGGGTCCAGGGCCATCGCGTATTCGATGAGATTGGCGAGTTGGTCGCCATCGGGGTCTGCCGTGGCACCGCTGATCTGCGAGTCGTTGAGCGCGCCGGATGAGAATTGTGTGAAGCGCCATTCGTCGAAGGGCTTGTCCTCGATGGTGACGGTTCCGTTTTGCAACGGGTCTCTAACGAATGAGAAATCGGCGGTGATGGAGACGATCAGGTTGCGGTTTCCCTGGGCGGTTTGATCGGCGATGGGGATGACCGTCAGCGACGCGGTGGTTTGTCCGGCAGGGATGGTGACGCTGGTGGGCAAGGGCTGGAAATGAGAGCCGGACACCGCGCTGCCGCTGTAAGTGATTGGGATATAAAGCGGTAACGTTGTATCGCCGCTGCGGGTGATTGTGACGGATCCCTGTTGGAGATCGAATTCAAGGGCCAGTGGGCCGGTCGTCGCGATGCTCACCGCCGGGAGAGTGTGCCAGGCCAGCGCGTAATCAGTCACCGCTGCAGAGTTGTTTTCGACGACCACCGCATAAGTCCCGGGCGCCAGTGCTGGCTGGTGGACGAGTTCGACATTGTCCACGGCGCTCAAGCTTTCCGCCAGCAACGGTCCGAGGGTGAAACCGGAAGTCTGATAGAGCCGGAGGTTGAGATCTGCTAGGGAAATTTCGAGATTCCCCCAATTCGGGCCGTTGATTTGATCCGTGATCACCCGGTGCCAGGTGAGGCAGGCACTGAAAGGCGTGGCGGGGGTGCTGGCAGGAATGGTGAAGTGATAGGTCTTTGATGAATTCGCAGCCAGCGGTTCCGCAGCCCAGCCGAGCGGCTTTTGCACGGTGACGTTGGATGCGGCCGCGCGTCCGGCACGGAGGCTGTGATAGGCATGGTGCACGTTGAGTTGGCCGGCACCGTATCGCAAATCCAATGGACGGCTGGAGGTGTTGGACCATGACGGCACATTGGTCTTGGTGGCTGAGGCGAGCAGCAGCGCCTTGATCACGCGCGGTTTGTCCGCGCCCGTGAGGGAATAGGGAGCGGCGATGAGTTTTTGGTAAAGCAGCCCGGCCGCACCGGCGACCATCGGCGTGGCAAAACTGGTCTTTATATCAGGCGCGACGATGTCCGGCTTGATGCGTCCTGCGCCATCGAGGGTGGTGAATCCGGCGCTGTGGCCACCATTGCTCAAGCCGACGGAAATGGTGTGGTAAGTTTGGCAAAGAAGTGCCGGGAGAAGCGTGGAATTGCCGTTGTTGGCACCGACCACGCTCACAAACCCATCCCGGTCGATCGCGAAATCCAGGCGTTGGCCGGCATCTACGGGTTCCGAAAAGGTCGTTGCGATCCAGCTATGGTTTTGCACTGCACGGGCTTCGATCGATGGTTCAATATTGGTTCCCGTCTGGAGAAATCCCGGGAAAATCCAATCATCGGCGCTATGAAGATCGACGTTGGTGGCTTCCGCTAGCAAGCTGGTCGTGTTGCCGAAAAAGTTCTGGGCGACCAAGGTGGCGTGGTTACTGGCGGCGGAGGGACCCGACTTGAAGACAAAGGTTTTCTCCGTAAAATTGCTATTGGCGGTGTCCGGGGCGTAGTTCAACCCGAACTCGAGTGCCTCAACTTGCGCCAGCCCTTGGACGACGGCGACGGGTAGTTCCGACCCCGCCAGCAGTTGCAGCCGGCTGTGGCCGATGTCATCCCGCCAGTCCGCCAGCAGCGGGGTGGACAGCCCGCAGCAAATGGCAAGTATGCTTGGGAATTTAAGATTTGTGAGAAGTTCGGGCACCTTTTGGATTCCGAGAATCCTAAGCCCTTTTGAAGGCTGATCAAGTTTCTTTAAATCCTGAAGCAGCGGCCTCAGGTGCGCGTCACTTATGAAGGATTTTCAAAATCGGCGGCAGCGTTTCCTTCCATGCATGGGCCATTGCGCATTGGATCACGGCTTCCTCATCATCGCGGCGGGGGAAACTCTTGTTTTCCCTCAGCTTGCGCGCGCTGTGCATGATCGCCTGCAACTCCGGGGCCAACGAGAGAATTCCCAGCACCGC
>JBBECN010000205.1:2115-2267 GCA_040881795.1 Akkermansiaceae bacterium | reverse complement strand
CCGGACACCCCGGAGGTGCGTCCCTGCCTGTGCGCCTGCGGGCGCAGGCCGGGCAGGGACCGCCTCTCCGAGCGGTCCGGCGCGTGGGATGAGAATGGGAAAGCGAATGCCCCGCCTTTGGTCTAACTATTCGCCAAGCATTCGCCCCTCAC
>JBBECN010000205.1:0-2015 GCA_040881795.1 Akkermansiaceae bacterium | reverse complement strand
GCGCCGGACACCCTGGAGGTGCGTCCCTGCCTGTGTGCCCGCAGGCGCAGGCCGGGCAGGGACCGCCTCTCCGAGCGGTCCGGCGCGTGGGATGATAATGGGAAAGCGAATGCCCCCCCTTTGGTCTAACCATTCGCCAAGCATTCGCCCCTCACGCGCCGGACACCCTGGAGGTGCGTCCCTGCCTGTGTGCCCGCAGGCGCAGGCCGGTATAGAGGTAGGAACGGCGCATTGGCTTGCGCCGCTCCCCCCTCCGAACCGTGCTTGCGGATCTCCCGCACACGGCTCTCCAGTCAGTGGTTTGCTCCTTGTCGGAGACTGGTGGTTTCCGTGACTTTGGCATCCAGCAGGCAAAAGAGCCCAAGCCCGGTAAAGTAGCGGTTTGGCCAGCGATGGTGATCCTGTCCCCGGCCACGGCCCCTGCCGCCCCGCCGCTTTCGCAGGATGGAGCGCAGACGCATCCGCAGCCATTGGTCGATCTCACCCAGCTCGCTGGGGTGGACGTGTTTGAAGTAACCATACCAGCCTTTTAGCGTCCGATTGATGTCCGCCACGGTGGCTTCCATGCTTCGTCCGTTGTTCCGGCGCGTCCGGGGTTTGATGGATTCGCGCAATTTACGCAGGCTTTTGGGCCGGACCAACCGGATCAGACGCCCCCGTCGGCTTCGTTTGAACCGGTAACCGAGGAAGTCAAAATGACTATCGGCAAGGCCCATGTCCACCGTGCGGGTTTTATCCGGATGTAAGGTCAACCCGGCTTGGGCCATCCATTCCCTGATCTTTTCCAGCCCGGCTGCGGCTTCTTCATGGCTGCGGCACAAGACGACCATGTCGTCGGCATACCGCACCATTTCAAAACCACATCCGGCCATCAGCCAGTCCAACGGATCGAGGTAGATGTTGGCCAGCAACGGACTGATCACGCCGCCTTGCGGCGTGCCTTCCCGCGCTTCTTCCAGCGGCTCTCTCTTCGTTTCCTGCCAGTTGGTTTCTTCAATCACTCCTTGTTTCAAGAACCCCTTGATGAGCCCCAGGACCCGCCCGTCGACAAGGTGCTCGCGCACCAATGCCATGAGCCGATCATGGGGAATCGCATCGAAGTAGCCCTTGATATCCACGTCCACGACGTGCGTGTTCCCTGCACGAAGCAGTTCTTCCACACGCCGCAACGCATCCTTGCAACCGCGTCCGGGGCGGAAGCCGTAGCTGTGCGCGGCAAAACGGTTTTCGAAAATGGGCTCAATGACCATCCTCACCGCTGCCTGCACCACGCGGTCGGTAACCGTGGGTATTCCCAACGGCCGCTTTTCCGCGCTGCCCGGTTTTTCAATCCACACCCGTTTGACCGGCTTGGGTTGATAGATGCCTCGCTTCAGTTGCTCATTCACGGCGAGCAGCCGACTTTGGCTGTCTTTTGCGAAACGATCAATCGTGATGCCGTCCACGCCACAGGCCCCTGCGTTGGACTTCACCTTTTCCCAAGCCAGTTCAAGGGTTCTTTCCGACCAAACCTTGTCGATCAGGCTGAACCACTTGTTTCCTTTCAACCCTCTTTCGAGGGCCACCAGCATAGGCTCCGACCACACTCCGCGTTCGGCCTTGTGGCGCTGCCACAGGTCCTCTTCCGCTTGTTTATCCCTCTCGGGAACTGACACGGATGGTTCTTCGCGTTTCATGGTCTCGGCCTTTCCACTTTCCTGCCGCCCTTCGCTCCACGGGAATTACCCCGCTTCTTCACTACTATGACGGCTCTGACTTCTGCCCGGCCCCGCTTGCGCGGATTCCTGCCCGGACAGCTCTCAACGCTTCCACATGATACCTTCCCTGCGTTCTCACCCCAACCATCCACAACAGCCCGTTTCTCCCTTGTTGACGAGGGATGTAAGGGGAAACGGTTACCGCTCGTGCGGCAGGCTTCGCCATTCCCTAGAAGGCTCGCCGCTGGTGTAAACCGAATCGAGTTCACTTTCGTTTGGGACCGCAGGTCCGCCTCGGGCTGCTCTCCACCCCGTCTC
>JBBECN010000204.1:0-14566 GCA_040881795.1 Akkermansiaceae bacterium | reverse complement strand
TCCCCTTCACCCCACGGCCTCGAGGCCAGTTTGCGGCGGTCATAGACGCGCCGCTTGCTGATGGGCAGCCGCCACAATTCCTCACTCGTCCCTTCCCAGCGCGGGGATTTCCATCTACTGCTGAGCCGTGCTTCGCTCGCTGCGTTTGATGGATTTCCGATGTTTCAAATCGCTGGACCTGATGGTCCCGGCGGAGGGGGCGATCTTGATCGGCGACAACGCGCAGGGGAAAACCTCGATCCTCGAAGCCCTGTGTGTCTTGGTCCGCCTGCACTCGCCGCGCACCCACCGCATGCAGACGCTGGCCAGCATCGGCACCAAAGGCTTCGGCATCGCCGGAGATCCTTGGGGAAATGAACGCCAAGTCCGCCACTCCCGCGAGGGTCTGGTGCTGAAGGTGGACGACGAACCCCGCGGCAGCCAAAACGCTTACCTCGAAGATGGCGGGCTGGTGGTCTGGATGGGCAACGAGGATCTCGAACTCGTCCGCGGCCCCGGCGAGGGACGGCGACGCTATTTGGATTTTCTCGGCGCACAGATCGACCCCGGCTACCGGCGCTCGTGGTCGCGCTACCGTCGCGCGCTGAAGGCGAAAAACCTGCTGTTGAAGGAAGGCCGCCCGCGCGATGCGGAAATTCTTTCCTACGAGGAAATCATGGTTGAACACGGGACGGTCTTGATGGAAACCCGCGCCCGTCTCGTCGCAGAGCTCGGTCCCCTCGCGGCGGAGGCCCAGCGCAGTGTCAGCGGCAGGGACGAGCCACTCACCCTCCATTATCTGCCCGCCAGCGGCCCGGATCTCCGCGAATCGATGCTGCAGGCCAAAGCGCGTGAAACCCGCATGCGCCAAGCGGTCGTCGGCCCGCATCGCGACGATCTCGACCTCCGTCTCCACGGCATGCCCGCAGCCGACTTCGCCAGCGAGGGCCAGCAACGCACGCTCGCCCTCGCCCTCAAGCTGGCCCAAGGGAAACTGCTCGAACACCACGGCGGCAAACCCCCGATCTATCTGATGGATGACATTTTCGGCGAGCTCGATCCCGGCCGCCGCAACGCGTTGATGTCCCACCTGCCGCCGCTGGCGCAAAAGTGGATCACCACCACCCACCTCGATTGGCTCAAGGAAACGCCGGAGCTGGCCGGCATCGCCCGCTTCCGCGTGAAACACGGAACTGTGAGCGCGGAGTGAGTGGAAGATTTTTTAGGTGAAGCCGGTGGATTTCGGTTTATCGTCCACACCGAAACCGATGGAAGAACACGACGACCACCCCTTGATTCCCTTGGATGATCTTGTCGTCGTCGGGCACTATCCGAATCTGCGAGAAGCGCACGACCACGGGTTGGTGATTCTGGCGATGGGCGAGGCCTACTGGGTTTCCGTCGGCGGCGATGGCGGCGAATATCATCTGCACGCGGAGCCGCATTCCGCGCCGGGAATCCTCCACGAATTGCAAATCTACGCCGGTGAGCAGGACGATGCGCGCCGGGTGCGGAGCCGGCCTGAACCGGTGGATGCGTTCCATTTTTCCGCTGGATGGGAAGTTCTGGTTTTGTGGGTGGCCAGTCTGTTGGTGGTTTTCTATCAACAAATGCAGGATCCATCGCTCACCGGGCGGGCAGCGTCGTCGAGCATCGGTCTGATCGCCCGGCACGAATGGTGGCGGCCGTTCACCGCCCTGTTCCTGCACTCGGATGCCGGCCACCTCGCCGGAAATCTGGTGAGCGGCGTGGTTTTCGGCGCACTGGTTTCCCGCTCGCTCGGGCCGCTGCGCGCGTGGTGCCTGATTCTCGCCTGCGGGACGATGGGCAACATCCTGACCTCGCTGCTGAGTTATCCGGAACCATTCCTATCCATCGGCGCGTCCACTGCGGTGTTCGGTGCGCTGGGCATCCTCACCGGCTTGGGATTCGCGATCTCGATCCGCCAGCAGTCCGGCCGATCGTGGGTCAAGGTGGCCGCGCCGGTGATGGCGGGACTGGTTTTATTAGGTTGGCTGGGCGGCGGCACCGGCAGCACCAACACCGATGTGTTAGGCCACGCCTTCGGCTTTGGCAGCGGCTTGATTTCCGGGATGATCGTCGGCGAGATGCGCCAGAAATCAGCGAAGGCGCCAGTGCTATCGTTGATTTAAATCCCGGTGCGCAGCGTGCCGCCGGTTAGAATCCTGGCGCGCAGGCCGCCACGGAAATTCTGTTTGAGAAACTGTTCGGCACCGGAAGCCACGGCCTCATCCATCCAGTAGCAAGGTTTGCACTCCTCGGCCCCCTCGAAGTCGATGCCTTGGAAACGAAATTTTCTCCCCACCCACTGCCCGAGATCGATCCCACGGACGATGAGGTTGCGACGGAATGTCGCACCTGATAGATCCGGCATTCCGAAGCGCTCGCGCACCGCTTGCACGGCCTCCGCATCGAAAAAAGTCACCTGGCCTTTGTAGTTTTCCTTGAAGCCGAAATAACGATCACCGCGCAGACCCATGTTGGCGACACATTCGATTTCAGAGACGCCGTGGATGCCATGATCCAAGCGGCCTTTTTCATGCCGTCCACGGAAATCGTTGCCTTCGGAAATCCAGATTTCCAACAATTCGGCGTGCCATTCCGGCAAGGAGCCGATGGTGTCGGGTGGTGCTTCTAGGGTGGCTTTTTCCCATTCCCCGGGGGTGTTGGCGTTGTCGAGTGCGCCCGGCGTCACCGGTTCCAGCAGGCGGCAGCTGTGTTGCATCAGGATCCGGCGCAGCCCGCAGCAATCTGCGGCGAGCGATTCTCCTAACAGCGGAAGCGCCTCGCGGCCATAGTAAGCACAAAGCGGCTCCGGCAGGCCGTCAAATTCGCTGCGGTAAGCGAGGAACAACTCCCCTTCCCGCTTGGATTCCACCAGCGTTTTCAAAGTGGCGGGATCGAGCCGTGGCAGGTCGCAGGCAATTACCAACCAATCGGCGTCCGGGCGCAGATGCATCCCGGCGACGATTCCGGCGAGCGGCCCGATGCTTGGGCCGGCGGGATCGCGGACGATGGTCGGCGGCTCTGAATCGGAGAAACCCGCCGGAATTTCCTGATCCGCTCGAAGCGAAAGCACGACCGACTCACAACCCGCACCGCGCAGCAGATCGCAGGCGCGGCGTGCGAGGGTGCGGCCATCCGGATGCACCAGCGCTGCCTTGTCCCGCCCCATGCGCGAGCTGCGCCCGCCCGCGAGCACGAGGCCGATGAGTGGGGGGCATGACGGGAGGAGATTCATTGGCTTGAGAGAGCCTGCGAAATCGATGATCCCAGTGCAAGCCGATGGAATCGCGAGGTTAAATTTGCAGGCGGCGGCCAGCAATAGAGTCTCAATAGGGTCAGTCCCGAAAATCGAGCACAAGACCTTAATGGGGGTAGCGGCGACTCGGGCCGGGGGGGCGATTGCAACGCCGGATGTCTTCGTGGTTTCACGCCGGATCTTGTTGAGTCAATAGGGTCAGTCCCGAAAATCGAGCACAAGACCTTAATGGGGGTAGCGGCGACTCGGGCCGGGGGGGCGATTGCAACGCCGGATGTCTTCGTGGTTTCACGCCGGATCTTGTTGAGCGGGCTGCATGTTGATGTCGCCTTGGGGGGATTGAAATTCCACGGGAGCGGATGCAATACAGACTCGGAGCGAGACGCTCCGAGCACGGTCTGCGGCGAGACGCCGCAGCCACCTTCGCGGGTGGCCTGCGGCTAGACGGGTGAATCAATGGTTTCAGTAAATGATATCAGAGTGAGCGGATTCACAATTTGCCCCGATCTCGTTTCCGCAACGTTTCGAGTTGGTGAGCGAATGAAGAGGCTTCGCGCAGCTCATTGGCATCGACGCTCATAGAGACGCCGCTACAGGCATTTCTGTGACGCCTGTAGTGTCGATAGGGTTAGTCCCGGCTAACAAGCATTGCTTCGAAGTTCCTGAGCCTGGATTTCCACGACTACCGCCGCCGGTTCCAGCCCTGGAAATAAACTCCGAGCACCACTTAATTCCTCCAGGGTTTCGATGAGCCGATGAAATCGCGAGGTTGAATTTGCAGGTGGCGGTCGTAGCCTATGCGATAGCATGATGATTTCCGCACCAACACCCGCGCAGCGTCTGGCCGTCTGTGCGCGGCCGGAGGGCAGCCCGGTGATGCGCCAGAGGTGGTCGGGTTTGCTTTTCCTGCATTGGCCGGTGGATCCGGAAATCATCCAGGAGCGACTGCCGAACGGCTTGTTTGTGGACACTTACGACGGCGATGCTTGGCTGGGGGTGGTGCCATTTTTCATGGAGCGGGTGCGGCCGGTGCTGTTGCCGCCGGTGCCCGGGCTTTCGTGGTTTCTGGAGCTCAACGTCCGCACGTATGTGCATGATGCCGAGGGGCGGCCGGGCGTCTGGTTTTTCTCGCTGGATTGCAATCAACCGCTGGCGGTGGAAGTCGCCCGCCGGTTTTTCCACCTGCCCTACGAACACGCCGCGATGCAGGCGGAATTCCCGGGAAATGACATCGACTACCACAGCCGCCGCAAATGCGCGGGCGCGGCGGATGCGCAATTCCATTACGGGCGACCATCGGCGGGGCGACCTGCGGTGGAGGGCAGTCTGGAGTGGTTTCTGGTGGAGCGGTATCTGTTATTTTCTGCTAGAAATGATGGCGGCCTCTACTGCGGGCAGGTCCACCATACACCCTATCAGATCAGTCCGGCGCGCTGCGATGCGTGGTCCACCGAACCGCTGCGGCTCAATGGATTTAAGGAGCCCGAATGCCCGCCGCCGTCGATGTTAGTCGCTCGGCCAGTGGACGTGAGAATTTTTCCACTGCGTAAAATCCGATCCGGCCGTTAGCGGATGTATGAAAAATTGAGATTTGTTAGATCCATCGAATTTGTGGTGCCTTGATCCATCCATCTGCAGGGAAAAGGCGCGCACCAAAAGGTCCGACTGAAGTCAGCGCTCCATTTTTCAGGGATCGAGTTGTTCGAGGATGCCGCTGTAGTAGCCGTTGAAGAAGCTGACGATCTTCCAAGCGACATAGCCGAGGATGAAGAAGTAGAGGAACTTCGGCACCATTACGGCGAGAATTTTGGCGCTGGCCTCGGCCTCGGTTTGGAACAATTTCGCCCAGCGCTCCAGATCCTTGTCGAGGGTGCCGGCTTCCTCGCCGGTGGTGTAGGAGCGGGCAAAAGTGGCGGGGAACGCATCTTGGGCGACGAATTGCGGGCCGAGCGGATTTCCGGCCTGGGCGGTTTGCACGAGCTTTTTGCCGGCGGCGCGGATCATCGCACTGTGCGAAGCCGAGGAGGCGATTTGGGCGGTCTCGCTCATGGTGATGCCGGCGAGGATGCATGAATGATAGACTTTGCAGAAGCGTGCCATCGCCATGTTCCGCCGGGTCTTGCCGAGGAATGGAATGCGCTGGAGAAAACGATCGATCCCGAGGTGATCGGGTGCGGCGCGGAACACCGCACGCAGCAGCAGGAAGATGACGAAGGCGACGGCGTAGGCCACGACGAATGTGAACCCGAGTTGGCCGAGGATTTCAGCAAAGGATTTCTCCCCTTTCATCATCGCGGTGGGGACGATTCCGATGAAGATCCCGAGGTGCAGCACGATGAGCGGATAAATCATGCTGCGGATCATTTCCCTGCGGGCGGCGGCCAGCATGCCGAAGTAATCGGAGAGGTGCTGGAAGGCGGGGGCGAGATTGCCGCCGCGCTCGCCGGCACCGATCATGCTGCGCTCCAACTCGGAAACGGCGGCGGTATCGCGGCTGAAAGCCTCGGTGATCGAGTGGCCGGCTTCGAGGCCGCGATTGAGATCTTTGAGCAAATTTGCCTGCACCGGCGGCAGCTTGGTGTCGAGCAGGACCGCGGCGGCCTCGCGGATGCCGAAACCGGCTTCAAGCAGTTTGGCCATTTCCAAATAGAAAAAATGCTTGTGGGTGGCGGTAGAGCTCATGGAATCACCCAATTCATACGCAGCGGCGCGATGGCCACCAAGTTCCATTTGCTGGTAATCGCTCCTCTTAAAATTTCCAAAGCTCGGCCTTGATCTCCGGGCGAGCAATGACAAGCATTCGGCCTTGTTAGCAAGAGTCCCAAAACATGCCCAACTCAAAGAGCCCGCCAGCTAAAGAACATATCGCCACACTAGAACCTTTCGAAGGTTTGGGGATGGAATGTATCACCGTCGTGACAAGGCTCGATCAGGCGGAGTCCGCTTTCGAGGATCTCAGCGTTGCCGGCGAAGTGGGCTTCGACACCGAATCCAAGCCGACGTTCCGCAAGGGCGAAGTCTCGGGCGGGCCTCACGTGCTCCAGTTTTCGACGATCAGGCGAGCCTACATCTTCCAATCCCACGTTGGCGAGTGTCTGCCGGTGGTGATGCGACTGCTGGAATCCGCCGAGATCCAAAAGATCGGGTTCGGCCTGCGTGGCGATCTCAGCCACATTTCCAACCGGTTTGGGATTCGCCCGAGTTCGATTCACGACCTCGACCGTTCATTCAAACAACTCGGCTACCGCAACCCGGTCGGCGCAAAATCGGCGATCGCAATGCTATTTGAACGCCGGCTTTTAAAATCCAAAAGTGTGACCACCTCCAATTGGGGCAGCACCACGCTCACGGAGAAACAGTTGATCTACGCCGCCAACGACGCCTACGCCGCGCTGTTGGTGTATCACGCGCTGCGGGCGAATGGTTAGATTCGACCTCTGGAACGGCAGTTTAAAAGGCCGCCTCCCATTCGGTCAGAAATCCGAGGAAACCAACGGCGTCGGGATGGCGATCACCTGCATGCCGGCACGTTGAGCGGCGAGAATTCCCGACGGCGCGTCTTCGAGAGCAAGACACTTCGACGCTTCGACGCCGAGCAGGTGGGCGGCGCGGAGGAAAATGTCCGGGGCGGGTTTGCCGTCCGCGACATCGTCCGCAGTGACCACCTCATCAAACCAATCGGAGATACCGACGACCTTGAGGGTTTTTTCAATCACCATGCGTGAGCCACCGGTGGCGATCGCCATTGGCATTTTCCCACGCAGGGATTCCGCGAACCGGGCGACTTCCTCGATAAGGGTCACCGTATTCAACCTTTTCAAAAATGCCTCACGTTTGGCGAAAGCAACAGCCACCGGATCGAGCTTCAAATTGTATTCATCGTTGAGCTCAACCACGATATCGAGCGTTGGCCTGCCGCCCATCGCGAAAAACACGTCCTCCTTGAAAACTCCGCCTGCGCCGTAGAGCGCAAGGGCCTCGCACCACGCATCAAAATGCGCGGGCATGGAGTCAACCAAAGTGCCGTCGCAGTCGAAAACCACGGCTTCAAAACCACTGTCAGGAAAGGAGAAAGGACCAATACTCGCCATTGCGCGGCAGGGCTTACGGGCAGATTCAGAGGTTGGCAAGGCTGGGATGGATGAATCGCGGATTTTCTGACAGAAATTGCGTGAAGTGTTGCAAGGCCTTAAATCTTGATGACCTGATCTTTGTAAATTCCGGGTTTGAGAATTTTACGATCCGGCGAGGTATTTTTGATTTCCACATCACCTTCGATCACAACTCCAGCAGCAATCTCGATCAAGCCGTTGATTTTAAGAGAGTGGCAATGAATCAAACTGGGGACACCGAGGGCTTCGAGCTGATCGACCAGCTTGTATTCGTCCGAAAGGACAATGACCGGCGGCACCCCCTCGCGCGAGGCGTGCAGGCGGACCTGACCATCGGCGAGAACTTCGTAGGCATCGGAACGCAGGGCGAGCAGATCGGCGGTGGTCTTCACCGGGGCAAAGCGGCTGCGCGGAACTTCCATGGCGGTGGAGCCGGCGAAACACTCGATCGCCGCGCCCATCGCGATTTCCAATTGGATCACAGCGGTCGATTTTTTATCGCGTGGATCGACGGTTTTGTTGTTGCGGATCATCGGCAGCGGCAGGACGCCGGAATCGGCGGCGAGTTGCTCTTTGAGAAGGTCCAGACGGAGCCAGAGGCTGTTGGTGTTGAAGTAGCGGTGGCGGTCGATGTCTTGGAAAGCATCGCCGTCGGCATCGGGACATTGGGCAACTTCACGCAGCAGCAATCTGCCATCTAATTTCCGAACCGCAAGGTGCCCACCCTTACGATCCGCAGCGGTGCGGCGGGTGACTTCCATCAGAAACGGCGCGCCGGAATCCGCGAAATGACGGAGAATCGCCGGATCCAGAATCGCACCCAGGTTGTCGGAATTTGAAACAAAAGCGTATTTCACGCCCTCGGCGAGCAAACGGTCCAGCCAACCGCTGCCGACCAGCGCCGGATAGAGATCTCCGTGGCCGGGCGGGCACCACTCCATCTCAGGATCGGTGGGCCACTCGACGGGATCGAGGGTGGCGGCATCGATTTTCGGAATCTGGTTTTGCATCAATTCGACCTCCGAGGCATCGGCGAGTCCGGCGGCGCGATATTTCTCCAAGTGCGCCAAAGTATCGGCGCTGGTGCTGAAACTATTCATCAGCAGCAAGCGGACCGGCGCGCCGCTGGTTTCGCGCAGATCGAGAATCTGCCGGACCATCAAATCGAGAAAATTCACGCCATCCCGCACGGCGAGCAGGCTCTTCGGCCCCCGCAATCCCATGCCCGTGCCGAGGCCGCCATTCAGTTTGATCACAACCGCTTGGGCAAGCAACGCCGCATCCGCAGGCGCGCTGGCGGAAATGCTTTCAAACGACGCCAGGCCCGTCGCCGGAGCGATCGTTTCCTCTGGAATCATCCCCGTCTCATTGCGGAGCAGCGCCTCATAATTGCGGCGAAAAGCTCGGATGGCAGCATCGCCCATTCCGGCGGTGCTCATTTTTTGTTCGAAATCGGCGAAATTTCCCATGATGTTGAAAAGTGGTTCGCCACAAAAGTGGCGCACCATCCCTGTTGGGTCACGCTGAAATTCCGCACCACCACGCCGGAGCGGGATTTCGTCCCGACCAGTGGTTAGAAAAATCATCCGGTTTCGCCCCTTTCTGTTACTCGTGATGCTCCTTGTGGGCGTCCTCCGGTTTTTCATCAGACTCTGGCTTTTTGTCCATGTCCTTCATGTCCTTCATCATAGGCTTGCCGTCCATCATCCCCCTCCCTTCCAGCATCATCATGCGTCCCTCTATCATCTTCATTTTGGCATCCATCATCTCGATCCTGCCATCCGTCATCATTTTCCCCACCCTCGTCATCCTGCCGTCCATTCCGTCGGCGGGTTGGGCGTAGATCGGCGTCCAAACCGCAAGCGCGAGGACAAGGCCAAGGCATGAACGGGCGGCAACACGGTGATTTGAATATGTTTTCATGGAATTATGTGGTTTCTGTTCGATACCGGGCACGACCGGAAATCCGGTTCCAGCATTTCCCCGGATGGATACACTACCACAAATCCGGCCTGTTGTCGCGTCTCCTCGTTTCGGCAGCCGGGCAACTCAACTGGAAGCCGCAGTGAAGAACTTTTCCAATACTTCGAAGCATCCAACTGGCCCATACATCTTTTTCTTCTCCGGCAACCAACAGTCCGCCAGCGAAGTGCCGGCCGCGGAGGTCTTGACCCGATGGATTTCGTGATTGGGACGAAGAGCAGCAAGCTGAAAGTGTGGGCGAGACGCCTGTGCTCCTTTTCGCGTTTCGAAAGATTGCAAGCCGCCCGCCTTTTCCCCACCCTCCGGCAAGTGATCCTCCTCGACCTCATCACCTCCCCTGACGACGCCGTCCGCAATCAATCGCTCGACGCCGCTTGTGACGGCCTCGACCTCATGAAACTTCTGGCCGAAGCGGAGTCCCTCGACGCATTCCGCCGCAAGAGCGAAAACCTCTATCACCGGGTGCGGGCGCTGCTTTTTCTCTATGCCATCCATCGCTTCCACGTCCCCACACGCCTCGCCGCAGGACAGGACGCCGCCGCATCCGCGTCGATTCCATTCAAAGGTTATGAAAACCTGCTAGAGCGCCGATTCGAGGAGGCCATCGATGTTTTTCTCAAGGCGCAGACGGCTCAAGGCGCGGGCGACGGCATTTCCAGCGCTCTCGCCTCCGCCTATCAGCGGCTCGCATTCCAGACACTCGCCGATCAGGTCCGCCGCAGCGTGCGCGGCGTGCGCGGCAACCAATGGATGTTCCGCATGGGCCACCCCGCCGACCAGCCGTTACGGATCCGCCCGGAAATGACCCGCCGCGACCCCGCCACCGGGGCCTTTCCGATCCTGCGCGAGCGCACGCCGGTGCGCATGGATCTAACACATTGCGGTTGGAGTGACATCTTCTTCCTCGGCATGGATTACCCGGAAGGAGCCAAGGTGCTCAACATCTCCATCGACCTCGCCGTGCACGGGCGGGATCAACAACCGAGTCCGCCGGTCGAGGCCAGCCTGCGCGTGATCGAAGAGCCGGTCCTGCGGCTCACCAGCGTGGACCTCGAATGCAGCGCGGAAATTTCCAGTCTCAACGAGGTTTTCGATTTCGGCAAAGACCACCTCGGCCTGCTCAAGGCGGCCGTCATCGCCAGCGGCATCGTCCCGCCCGGCATCGAAGGTTCCGGGCAGAGCCTCGCCGATCTGTTGGCACGCATCCTCGGCCCAGGGCGCGGGTTTGAGCTTGTCAGCAACGTCAACAACATACCGAAGGGCTCGCGCCTCGCGGTTTCCACCAATCTGTTAGCCGCACTCATTGGCGTGTGCATGCGCGCCACCGGCCAAGCAGGTTCGCTCACGGGTCCGCTCGAGGAAAACGAGCGCCGCATCGTGCTCGCCCGTGCTTTGTTAGGCGAATGGATCGGCGGTTCCGGCGGCGGCTGGCAGGACTCCGGCGGCGTCTGGCCCGGCATGAAGCTCATCTGCGGCACCAAGTCCGAGGAGGGCGATGCGGAATTCGGCATCAGCCGCGGCCGCCTGATGCCCACCCACCGGATTCTCGATACCACCGACGTCCCTGCGGACGCGCGTCAGAAGCTCCAAGACTCGCTCGTGCTGGTCCACGGCGGCATGGCCCAGAATGTCGGACCCATCCTCGAAATGGTCACCGAAAAATACCTGCTGCGCAGCGGACCCGAGTGGATCGCCCGGCAGCAGACCCACGGGATTCTCGACCGGATCCTGCACGCGCTCCACAGCGGAGACATCGCGGCGATCGGCGCGGCCACCATGGAAAATTTCCGCCAGCCGCTCCAGGCGATCATCCCTTGGGCCAGCAATCTCTACACCGAGACGCTCATCGAAAAAATCAGTGAGGAATTCGGCGAGGACTTTTGGGGATTCTGGATGTTAGGCGGGATGGCCGGCGGCGGCATGGGCTTCATTTTCGCACCGCAGCGCAAAGCGAAAGGCCAACAGCGGCTTCAACAAATCATGTCGGAAACCAAGGCCACCCTCAGCTCCGCCCTGCCGTTCGCGATGGAGCCGGTGGTTTACGATTTTGCCATCAACGAACGTGGCACCTGGTCGGACCTGCTCACCGGCAGCGACGCGCTGATGCCATCGGGCTATTACAGTTTCATCGTCCCGCAACTGCTGCGCAAAGGCCGCCACGAACTCAGCGCACTGCGCGTCGCGGAGCTCGATCATTTCGCCGCCGCCTGTCGCAACCACCCGGAACTCAGCGGCATGGTGCAAACTTTGTTCGATTCGATCTTCCCCCGCGGGTCAGGAAAAAACGACAGCAACAGCTCGCTCGGCACCCTGTTGGAGGAAAACGGTTTTGATCGCACCGCCCACGAGCAAATCCGCGAAGACCTCAAAGCTGGCCGCATCGGCCTCGCCCAGAATCGCCTCGCCGCCAACACCATCATCGAGGATGTTAGAGAGGATGACCTCATCGATGCCAGCTCGGACAATCTGCCGGAAAAATTCCGCGATCTCGGTCTTGCTGCGTTGAAAAACGGAGAGGTCGCCGTCGTCACCCTCGCCGCCGGTGCTGGCTCCCGCTGGACCCAGGGCGCGGGTGTTGTCAAAGCCCTGCATCCGTTTTGCAAACTCGGCGGTCGCCACCGTTCGTTCATCGAAACCCACCTTGCTAAAAGCCGGAAAACCGGCCTCCTCACCGGCACTCCCCTGCCCCACATTTTCACCACCAGTTATTTTTCCCACGATCCCACCGAGCGATTCCTCGCCCAGCACGACCACTACGGCTACGACGGCCCGCTGTTTCTCTCACAGGGAAAATCGATCGGCCTGCGGACCGTGCCCACCGTCCGCGACCTGCGCTTCGCGTGGGAGGAAATGCCGCAGCAAGTGCTCGACGTCCAGCAGCAGAAAGTCCGCGACAGCGTGCGCCAAGCCCTCATCCATTGGGCGGAAACCACCGGTGAGGCCAGCGACTACACGGATAACTTGCCACTTCAATGCCTGCATCCCGTCGGTCATTGGTATGAAATCCCCAACCTGCTGCGCAACGGCACGCTTGCCAAACTGCTAGAGCAGCGCCCGCAACTGCAAACGCTAGTGCTTCACAACATCGACACCGTCGGCATGAATGTGGACCCCGCGCTGCTCGGCCTGCATCTCTCCAGCCAGGCCGGACTCACCTTCGAAGTCATGAGCCGCCGCCTCGAAGACCGCGGCGGTGGCCTCGCCCGCGTCAATGGCCGCCCGCAGCTCGTCGAAGGCCTCGCCATGCCGCGCGAGGAGGACGAGTTCAACCTCACCTATTATAACAGCAACACCTGCTGGATCCAAATCGACGCCCTGCTCGCCGCCTTCCATCTCACCCGCGCCGATCTAACCGACACCGGAAAGGTCAACGCCGCCATCCGCGCCCTCGCCAACAAAATGCCGACCTACATCACCCTCAAGGAGGTCAAAAAACGCTGGGGCAACGGCCAGGAGGATATTTTCCCCGTCTGCCAATTTGAAAAACTCTGGGTGGACATGAGCAATCTCCCATCCATCGAGACCCGCTACGTCGCCGTCCCCCGCCTCCGCGGACAGCAGCTCAAGGATCCATCCCAGCTCGACGGTTGGCTCCGCGACGGCTCCGCCGCGTATCTGGAAGAATTGTGCGAATGGTGAAATCTTGCGATTCATGGCCCTTGGCGGAGGGGTGGTGATTTGTCGCCCTCGAGACAGATTCCCCCGTTCCATCGGGTTTCCGGCGCGCGCCTAGAGAAATTTGGGCCAGGATTTCGCATGATCTTTCACATCCGTGCTTGTTTTCCGTCGAAAATCAGCGAAAGCATGCCCCCCCGTCCGACGCCACATCAATGCAACGCCGGGATTTCGACTTATTATTGCTCATGGATACGCCTCCTTTTTCTGAACTCGGTCTCCCCGATACGTTGCTCGCCGCCATTGAAACTCTGGGCTACGAGCGCCCATCTCCCATCCAATTCATGAGCATCCCGCCCGCGTTGGAAGGCAAAGACCTCGTCGGTCTTTCCGCCACCGGATCCGGGAAAACCGCCGCTTTCACCCTGCCCGCACTCGCCAAGCTCGACGTCAAGCTCGCCTACCCGCAGGTCCTCATCCTCTGCCCCACCCGCGAACTCGCCGTGCAGGTTTGTGAGGAAGTCCATCGCCTCGGCGCGAAAATGACCGGCCTTCACGCGACCCCGGTTTACGGCGGCGCTCCGATCGACCGCCAACTCCGCGCCCTGCGCTCCGGTGCCCAATTGGTCGTCGGCACCCCAGGCCGCCTGCTCGATCACCTTCGCCGTGGCAGTTTCGACGCTTCACGCATCAAGATGGCCATCCTCGACGAGGCCGACCGCATGCTCGACATGGGCTTCAAGGATGAAATGGACGAGCTGCTCGCCGCCCTTCCCGCCGAGCGCCAAACGCTGTTTTTCTCCGCCACCATGAATCCCGGCGTATCGCGGCTGATTCAGAAGTTTGGCAACTCCCCGCAGATTGTTGAAATCCAGCAAAAAGCCCGCACGGTCTCCACCGTCGAGCAATCGTATTTCGAAGTCCGCCAGCGGTCCAAAGTCGAGGTGCTTTCCCGCATCCTCGATATGAACCCGCCGCGCCTCGGCATCGTCTTCTGCAACACCAAGCGCTCGGTCGATGAATGCACCGAAGACCTCGTCAACCGGGGCTACGCCGCCGACCGCCTCCACGGCGATATCACCCAGCAAATGCGCGAGCGCGTCCTCAAGCGTTTCCGCGAGGGTGCCGTAGAAATCCTCGTCGCCACCGACGTCGCCGCCCGCGGCCTCGACATCGATGAAATCGACATCGTTTTCAACTACGACCTCCCGACCGACCCCGAAGACTACGTCCACCGCATCGGCCGCACCGGCCGCGCCGGACGTTCGGGCCGGGCGGTGAGCTTTGTTTACGGCCGTGAAATCTATCGAATGCAATCGATCGAGCGTTACACCCGCTCGGTGGTGAAACGCGAGCGCATTCCATCCGTCGAGCAAGTCGAAGGACGTCGCGCCGACCTCATTTTCGACGACCTGAAAGAGCGCCTCGAATCCGGAAAATTCGAAGCCTATCAGGACAACATCGACCGCCTTCTCGAACAAGGCCACACGCCCACCGACATCGCCGGTGCGCTCGTCACCATGATCCGCGAAGCCAGTGGCCGCGAAGGATCCGCCATCGAAGAAGATCGCGAGCCGCAGCGCCGCGAGGCCCC